>NZ_MUOA01000100.1:0-26102 GCF_002001065.1 Pseudomonas sp. A25(2017)
TTGCGGTCAGGCTGACAGTCGAGGTGTCGATGGTGTCGGTAACGTCAGTCACCGCCGGGGTAGTGCTCGGAACCAGGTTCTCGAAGTTACCGCCAGTCGCTTGATCGATGCTGACTTCGACTTTGCCCGCGTCTTTGTAGACGTCGTCTGTTGGCGCATCGACCGTCACGGTGCCGGTGGTAGCACCGGCGGCGATGTTGATGACCGCGCCGTTGCTCAGGGTCACGGTCACTGGCGAGCCAGCGGCGTTGGTCAGGGTAGCGGTGTAGACGATTGAGCCGCCTTCGGCCACTTCGGTAGACGCGGACAGGCTCAGGCCAGTGGTGTCCACCGAATCGGTAATCGTGGTGACCGCAGGCGTAGTGCTCGGCACCAGATTCTCAAAGTTGCCACCCGTCGCACCCGTGATGGTGGTGCTGACAGTGCTGCCGTTGTTATAGACGTCATTAGCCGGTGTCTCGACGTTGACGGTGCCAGTAGTCTGTCCGGCGGCGATGTTGATCACCGCGCCGTTGCTCAAGGTCACGGTCACCGGCGTCTGGGCCGGGTTGGTCAGCGTCGCGGTGTAGGTGATCTGACCACCTTCGGTGATGGTTTCGCTGGCGCTCAGTGTCAGGCCGGTGGTGTCGGTCGAATCGGTAATCGTAGTAACGGCAGGTGCGGTGCTCGGCACCAGATTCTCAAAGTTGCCACCCGTCGCGCCGGTAATCGTAGTACTGACGGTGCTGCCGTTGTTGTAGACGTCGTTGGCTGGCGTCTCGACGTTAACGGTGCCGGTAGTCTGGCCAGCAGCGATGGTGATGACCGAGCCGTTGCTCAAGGTCACCGTCACCGGAGTTTGGGCCGGGTTGGTCAGCGTCGCGGTGTAAACAATCGAACCGCCTTCGGTGATGGTGTTGCTGGCCGTCAGGGTCAGGCCAGTGGTATCCGCCGAATCAGTAATCGTGGTGACCGCAGGCGCAGTGCTCGGGACCAGGTTTTCGAAGTTACCGCCGGTTGCGCCGGTAATCGTAGTACTGACGGTGCTGCCATTGTTGTAGACGTCGTTGGCTGGCGTCTCGACGTTAACGGTGCCAGTAGTCTGGCCGGCAGCGATGGTGATGACCGAGCCGTTGCTCAAGGTCACCGTCACCGGCGTCTGAGCCGGGTTGGTCAGCGTCGCGGTGTAAACAATCGAACCGCCTTCGGTGATGGTGTTGCTGGCTGTCAGAGTCAGGCCAGTGGTGTCCGCCGAATCAGTAATCGTGGTAACCGCAGGCGCAGTGCTCGGCACCAGGTTTTCGAAGTTGCCGCCCGTCGCACCAGTAATGGTGGTGCTGACCGTACTGCCGTTGTTGTAGACGTCATTGGCCGGCGTCTCGACATTGACGGTGCCGGTAGTCTGGCCGGCGGCGATGGTGATGACCGAGCCATTGCTCAAGGTCACGGTCACCGGCGTCTGGGCCGGGTTGGTCAGGGTGGCGGTGTAGGTGATCTGGCCGCCTTCGGTGACGGTATTGCTCGCGCTCAGGGTGACGGTGGTGGTGTCGATGGTGTCGGTGATCTGGGTCACGGCCGGCGTGGTGGGTACGGTCACGGCAATGCCAGTGCCACCGGTGGTGCCAGTGACGGTCACACTGATCTGGCTCGGGTCGTTGTAGACCGTGTCATTCGGCGCGAGTGGAACGTTGACGCTGCCGGTCAGCTGACCAGCCGGGATCACGATGACCGCGCCGTTGGACAAGGTCACGGTCAGGTTGGTCTGCGGGGCCTGGGTCACGGTCGCGGTGTAGACCAACACGCCGCCGGCCTCGGTCAGGGTCGGCGTGGCGCTCAGGGTCATCGTCGCATTGAGCACGGCGTTGGCGGTCGTATCGGCCGTGGTATCGCCACCCAGGATGTTGTCATCGGTGGCGGCCGCCGCAGCGAGGCCTTCCGTTGGGAAACCGATGGTAGGGTCGACGCTACCAGCGGTGGCATCCAGCACCACAAAACTGTGGCCGCCACCGGCGGCACCACCCGTGCCCGCGGCAGTGGCGCCGGCGGCGGTGGCTTCCAGGGCGGTCGTCGGGTCGACGCCCGCGGCGATGGCTTGCTGCAACTCTTCTACCGACGGCGCGGCCTGGGCAGTGGCTTGTGCCAGGTCGGTGGAAGAGTCCGGGGCATTGGCGCTCCACTGGGTGTCGCGACCCAGGTCCAGGGTGCGGCCATCGGCCAGATCCAATGTGACGGCGCCGGACGGGCCAGTGTCCAACTGGTCGCCCGTGTACAGGCGATCACCTTCAATGAGTACGCGTCGGATGCCTTCTGGGGATACGACGAAAACCTGACCAACAATGCTTTTGACAACGGCAATAACACTGCTCATTGAAGACTCTCCGGGTGCCACGCTCAGTAGACTTCCATGGACCCGGCAGCTTGTAGGCAGCAGCGGTCTGGACGTACATGTTCACAAAGTAAGGTTATTTGACGCTTCCGTATGTCAATATTTTGGCTGTTTTTTTTCAATTATTTTGTTTGTGCCAAACTATTGACCTTCTGCCGGCCATCCTAAACAATTGCCGAGGTAATGTCACATTGATATTTAAGCGGCGACCTGTTCTTTCAGTGCGTGTTCCAGCTCCTGTTTTGAACTTTCCGACATACGGTCATTCCGGTTGCCATCATCCGATGCAGCGCCACGTTTCGCTGTGATCCAAGACAAGTGTTTCAGGAAGAAATCCACCATGCGTCTGCACCTGTTCAAGGCTTTACCCTTTGCCCTCGCCGCCAGTTTCGTACAAGCACAAACCTTGCCGCAGGCCATGCAACAGGCGCTGGATGTCCATCCTGAAATCCAGGCCGGCGTGAACAGCCGCTTCGCGGCGGATTACCAGCTCAAGGCGGCCAAGGGCGGCTACCTGCCTAGAGTGGACCTTGCAGCCGGATACGGCCGTGAAGGTACCGACAGCGTCACCACCCGGTCGGGCGGTACCAATCATTGGGAAACCCTGAACCGCAGCGAGTCGAGCCTGCGCCTGTCGCAAATGGTTTTTGACGGTTTTGCGACGTCCAGCGAAGTGGGGCGTCAACAAGCCACCGTCAATGCCCGTGCCTACTCGTTGCTGGACGCCTCCGAGCGTACCGGGTTGACGGTGGCGCAGGTCTACCTGGACGTGCTGACCCGTCGCGAGTTCGTGCGTCTGGCCGAGGAAAACCTCAAGAGCCACGAGCGCATCTTCGACCAGATCAAACTGCGCACTTCCCGTGGCGTGGGCAGTGGCGCTGACCTGGACCAGGCCGAAGCGCGCATGGCTCAGGCCCGCAATAACCTGATCACCGAACAAACCAACCTGGCCGATGCCGAGACCAACTACCTCAGCGCCGTCGGCCAACTGCCCGATCAACTGGAGCGTCCTGCCGATTTTCTGGCGTTGCTGCCGGCCAACCTGACCGAAGCCCGCGCCCAGATGCTGGAGAACAGCCCGGTGCTGCGTTCGGCCGAAGCCGACATCGCTGCGTCCGAGCAACAGTACGAAGCTGCCAAGTCGAGCTTCTACCCACGCTTCGACGCCGAGCTGGGCCGCACCGCCGACAACGACCTGGACGGCCAGAACGGCCATAACAATGAATGGCAAGCCATGCTGCGCATGCGTTTCAACCTGTATGCCGGCGGCAGCAACAAGGCGGACCTGGAATCCAAGTCGTACCTGTCCAACCAGGCCCTGGATATCCGCAACAACGCGCTGCGCCAGCTCAATGAAGAGCTGGGCCTGGCCTGGAACGCCTTGAACAACGCCAACGCCCAAGTGCCGATCGCCCAGCAATACGTAGACCGCAGCGCCAATGTGCGCACCGCCTACCAGAAGCAGTTCAGCCTCGGCGAGCGGACCCTGCTCGACTTGCTCGACAGCGAAAACGAGCTGTTCAGCGCTTCCCGACGCCTGGCGGAAATCAAGAACGTGCAATTGTTCACCCAATACCGTATCAAGGCAACCATGGGCCAACTGTTGAAAAGCCAGGGTGTGGTCGCACCGTTGGCATCGGTTGTGCAGAGCGACGTGAAACCCAAGGTCCAGTTGCCTGGGATGAATTGAGTTTACCACCCGTTTTAATCAGTCAGAGTGTCGAGCGTGGAATCAGAAGTCAGTCCAGTTGAACTCGTTCATGATCCGCGCACGCTGCACGACGACCCGCTGCTGGACGGCTTGTTGGCGCTCTGCATGCTGCATCAGAAGCCGGCCAGTGCGGCAATGCTCACCACCGGCCTGCCGCTGCCCAAGCAACGGCTGAGCGTCGAATTATTGTCGCGCGCGGCGGCCCGCGCCGGGCTGCAAGGCCGGGTGCTGCAACGCAAGCTCGAGCAAATCCCGACCATCGCCATGCCGGCGCTGTTGCTGCTCAAGGACGGCCGCAGCGCCGTGCTGCTGGGCTGGGTCGGCGATGACCAGGCGCGGCTGCTGCTCAGCGAAAGCGAGGGTGGTGAAGTCACGGTCAGTCGTGAGCTGCTGGCCGATGACTACAGCGGCAAGGTGTTCTTTGCCCAGCCGCAGCATAAATTTGACGTGAACCACGGCACGCTGATTCCCCGGGCGCGTTCGTGGTTTCGCGACACCCTCAAGCGGTCCCGCTGGTTGTATGCCGATGCTATCGCGGCAAGCCTGCTGATCAACATCATTGCCATGGCCGCGCCGCTGTTCGTGATGAACGTCTACGACCGCGTGGTGCCGAACCAGGCCGAAGCGACCCTGTGGGTGCTGGCTGTCGGCATCACTGGCGCCTATGTGTTCGACCTGATCCTGAAGATGCTGCGCAGCCTGTGCCTGGACCTGGCCGGCAAGAAAACCGACCTGATCATTTCGGCGACGCTGTTTGAGCGCATCGTCGGCATGGCCATGAAATACCGCCCGGCGCGGGTCGGCAGCTTTGCCCAGAACATCCATGAATTCCAGAGCCTGCGGGACTTCCTCGCCTCGCTGACCCTCACCAGCCTGATCGACCTGCCGTTCACCTTGCTGATCTTCGCGGTCATCGCGATCCTAGGCGGCCACCTGGTGTGGATTCCAGTGCTGGCGTTCCCGATTGCCCTGCTGATCGGTTATGCGCTGCAGAAGCCTTTGGTGGCGACCATGGAGCGAACCATGGCCTTGGGCGCCGAGCGCCAATCCAGCCTGATCGAAACCCTGTCCGGCCTGGACGCGGTGAAGGTCAACAATGCCGAGAGCGAGCGCCAGTACCAGTGGGAACAGACCATTGGCACCCTCAGCCGTCTCGAACTGCGAGTGAAGATGCTGTCCGGCCTGGCGATGAACATCACCTTGCTGATCCAGCAATTGGCCGGGGTGATCATGATCGTCTTCGGCGTGTACCAGATCATCGCTGGTAACTTGAGCATGGGCGGGCTGATCGCCTGCTACATGCTCAGCGGTCGCGCCCTCAGCCCATTGGCGTCGTTGTCGGGTTTGCTGACCCGCTACCAGCAGGCGCGGGTGACCATGACCTCGGTCGACCAGATGATGGAGCTGCCCCAGGAGCGTAATTTCGACGAGCGCCCGCTGAGCCGCAAGGTCTTGCAGGGCGCCATTGAATGCCGCCAGTTGAATTTCACTTACCCGAACCAGCAGAACGCCGCGCTGAAGAACATCAACCTGGTGATCAAGCCGGGCGAGAAAATCGGCATCATTGGCCGCAGCGGCTCGGGCAAGAGTTCCCTGGCCAAGTTGCTGGTGGGGCTTTACCAACCCGACGATGGTGCCTTGCTGGTGGACGGCGTGGACATCCGCCAGATCGACGTCAGCGAGCTGCGCTACAACATTGGCTACGTGCCCCAGGACATCCAACTGCTGGCCGGTACGTTGCGCGACAACCTGACTTCCGGCGCCCGGTACGTCGAAGATGAGTTGGTGCTCCAGGCCGCAGAACTGGCAGGCGTGCATGAGTTTGCCCGCCTGCACCCGCAAGGCTATGAACTGCAAGTCGGTGAGCGCGGACAGAACCTGTCCGGTGGTCAGCGCCAGAACGTCGCCCTGGCCCGCGCGCTGCTGCTCAACCCGCCCATCCTGTTGCTGGACGAACCCACCAGCGCCATGGACAACACCGGTGAAGAACGCTTGAAACAGCGCCTGGCCGCCGTGGTGGAAAACAAGACCGTGCTGCTGGTGACGCACCGGGCATCCCTGCTGTCGCTGGTGGATCGCCTGCTGGTGATCGACCGTGGACAGATCCTCGCCGATGGCCCGAAAGCCGCTGTCATGGAAGCGTTGAAGAAGGGGCAGATCAGTGTTGCTTAAAACCGGCTTAAAGGGCGCTGTGGGTCGCTATTTCAAAGGTTCCGACTCGCTGCACGGCCAACCGCTGCCCGAGGTCAACAAGGCGCTGATCGAGGACGCTCCCCGGGTGGTGCGTTTGACGATCTGGGGCATCATCGGTTTCTTTGTGTTCCTGATGTTGTGGGCCAACTTCGCCGTGATCGACGAAGTGACCAAGGGCGACGGCAAGGCGATTCCCTCGTCCAAGATCCAGAAAATCCAGAACCTGGAAGGCGGCATCGTTGCTGAGCTGTTCGTCACGGAAGGGCAGATCGTCGACGCCGGCGCGCCGTTGATTCGCCTGGACGACACCCGGTTTGTCTCCAACGTCGGCGAAACCGAGGCTGACCGCCAGTCCATGCTGTTGCGGGTCGAGCGCTTGAGTGCCGAGGTCGATGACCGGCCGCTGAATTTCCCGGCCGACGTGCTCAAGGCTGTGCCGGGCCAGGCCGCCAGCGAGGAGTCGCTGTACATCAGCCGCCGCCAGCAGTTGCACGATGAAATCGGCGGCTTGCAGGAGCAGTTGATCCAGCGCCAGCAGGAACTGCGCGAATTCGTCTCCAAGCAGGCGCAGTACCGCTCCGGCCTGGCGCTGCAACGCCAGGAAATCAACATGTCCGAGCCGCTGGTGGCCCAGGGTGCGGTATCGCCGGTGGAAGTGTTGCGGCTCAAGCGCGCCGAAGTCGAGACCCGTGGGCAACTGGACGCCACGACGCTGGCGATTCCTCGTGCAGAATCGGCGATCAAGGAAGTGCAGCGCAAGATCGACGAAACCCGCGGCAAGTTCCGCAGCGAAGCCCTGACCCAGCTCAACGAAGCTCGCACCGACTTGAACAAGGCCCAGGCCACCGGCAAAGCCCTGGAAGACCGGGTGAGCCGGACCCTGGTGACGTCGCCTGTGCGCGGCATCGTCAACAAGTTGCTGGTGAACACCATAGGCGGCGTGATCCAGCCCGGCAGTGACCTGGTGGAAATCGTGCCGCTGGACGACACCATCCTGGTGGAAGCGAAAATCCGTCCCCAGGACATCGCCTTCCTGCACCCCGGCCAGGACGCCACGGTGAAGTTCACCGCGTACGACTACACCATCTACGGCGGGATGAAAGCCAAGCTGGAACAGATCGGCGCCGACACCATCACCGATGAAGACAAGAAAACCACCTACTACATCATCAAGCTGCGCACCGAACGCAGCCATCTGGGCACGCCTGAAAAGCCCTTGCTGATCATCCCAGGGATGGTGGCGTCTGTGGACATCATCACCGGCAAGAAAACCGTGCTCAGCTACCTGCTCAAACCCATCATCAAGGCCCGGTCCGAGGCGTTGCACGAGCGCTAGTACCCTGGTTGATCATTCCCATGTGTGGGAGCAAAGCTTGCTCGCGAAACAGGCACCTCGGTCCCTGAAGGATCGCGTTGCCTTCATCGCGGGCAAGCCTTGCTCCCACAGCGGTGCAGTGCCAAATTCCGGGTCATATCGTTATTCGCTAACGGTATTTAAATTCTGCTGCTTATATCCTTAAACTCATCCCCCTGCGTACCTGCCGACCAATCGGCGCGCCGCACGACATAAACCAACACGGTAGCGCCGTGAGTTTTGATCGATTGCGCGCCTGTTCAAGCGCGCCGTGCGTGGGAGTGATGTATGCCAGCCGTCTCTTATTCTCCAGATTCACCTATCGCGAACATTGCCCCGCAGTCGTTCGACATCCGCCCGTTCCGCGATGCCGTAGGCGCCGAAATCGTCGGGCTGGACCTGTCCCGACCGATCAACGACCAGGATTTCGCCCGCATCCACCGCGTACACCTGGACTATCACGTCGTGGTGTTCCGCGACCAACGCATCACCCCTGAACAACAGATCGCCTTCAGCCGCCGTTTTGGCGTGCTGCAGATCCATGTGCTCAAGCAGTTCCTGTTGGCCGGGCATCCGGAAATCCTCATCGTCTCCAACATCATCGAAAACGGCCAATCCATCGGCCTCGGCGATGCCGGCAAATTCTGGCATTCGGACCTTTCCTATAAAGAACTGCCCAGCCTCGGCTCGATGCTCCACGCCCAGGAGCTGCCGAGCGAAGGCGGCGACACGTTGTTTGCCGACATGCACAAAGCCTGGGACGCTCTGCCCGAAGCGCTGCGTAAAGCCGTGGAAGGCCGTTCGGCGGCGCATTCCTACACCGCGCGCTACAGCGAAACCAAATTCGAAGGCAACTGGCGCCCGACGCTCACGCCGGAGCAACTGGCCCAGGTCGCCGAAGTGGTGCATCCGATCGTGCGCACCCACCCGGAAACCGGGCGCAAGGCGTTGTTCGTCAGCGAAGGGTTCACCACCCGCATCGTCGGTCTGCCGGAAGACGAAAGCACAGCGCTGCTGGCCGAGCTGTATGCCCACAGCGTGCTGCCGCAGAACATCTATCGCCATCAATGGCAGCCCCATGACCTGGTGTTCTGGGACAACCGCTCGCTGATTCACCTGGCCGCCGGTTGCCCGAGTCATCTGCGCCGCAAGCTGTACCGCACCACCATCCAGGGCGACGCCCCTTTCTGATCGGCTGCGCCTTGCGCAAAGAGCCCGGAGAATCACCATGTCCAAACGCATTGCTTTTGCACCGCTGGCCGCCGCCATCGGCCTGGGGTTCAGTTTGCTGGCCGGCAGCCTGGTCGCGCCGACCAGCGCCCACGCTGAGGGCGAGATTCGTATCGCCGAACAGTTCGGCATTGTTTACTTGCTGCTCAACGTGGTCCGTGATCAACAATTGATCGAGAAGCATGGCAAGGAGGAAGGCATCGACATCAAGGTCGACTGGACCCAACTGTCGGGCGGCGCGGCGGTCAACGATGCGTTGCTGTCGGGCTCCATCGACATTGCCGGGGCCGGCGTCGGGCCGTTGTTGACGGTCTGGGACCGCACCCGTGGCAAGCAGAACGTCAAGGCCGTGGCCTCCCTGGGCAACTTCCCTTATTACCTGTTGAGCAACAACCCGAAGGTCAAGACCATCGCCGACTTCACCGAGCAGGACCGCATCGCGGTGCCGGCGGTGGGCGTTTCGGTACAGTCGCGCTTCCTGCAATACGCCGCCGCGAAACAGTGGGGCGACAAGGACTTCAATCGCCTCGACAAGTACACCCTGGCGGTTCCGCATCCAGACGCCACGGCCGCGCTGATTGCCGGCGGCACCGAGTTGACCGGGCACTTTTCCAACCCGCCGTTCCAGGACCAGGCCCTGCAAAACCCCAACGTCCACGTGGTGCTCAACTCCTATGACGTGCTCGGGCCGAATTCGCCCACGGTGCTGTTCGCCACCGAGAAATTCCGCGATGAAAACCCGAAAACCTACAAGGCCTTCGTCGAGGCGCTGACCGAAGCGGCCGAATTCGCACAGAAGGACAAAGGCGCGGCGGCGGACACCTATCTGCGGGTGACCAAGGCCAAGATCGACCGGGCGACGTTGCTGAAGATCATCGACAACCCGCAGATCGAATTCACCGTCAGCCCGAAAAACACCTACCCGCTGGCCGAATTCCTCTACCGCGTCGGCGCCATCAAGAACAAGCCGGCGTCGTGGGAAGACTATTTCTTCCAGGACGCCAAACCGCTGCAGGGGAGCTGATTGTCATGAACGCGCTTTTGCAAGGCCACGCGGCCAGCAACCCCACCTCCACTGGCACGGCGTTGTTGTCGGTGGATAACGTCAGCCTGGAATACCGCACCCCGCAGCGGGTGGTGCGGGCCACCCACCAGGTCAGTTTCGAAGTCGACCCGGCGGACCGTTTCGTATTGCTCGGCCCATCGGGTTGCGGCAAGTCCACCTTGCTCAAGGCCATTGGCGGCTTCATCACGCCGTGCGAAGGCGTGATTCGCCTGCAAGGCCAGACTGTCAGCGCACCGGGACCGGATCGGATCGTGGTGTTCCAGGAGTTCGATCAACTGCCGCCCTGGAAAACCGTCAAGCAGAACGTGATGTTCGCGCTGCTGGCATCCGGTACGCTCAAGCGCCGCGAGGCCGAGGAGCGGGCACTGCACTACCTCGACAAAGTCGGCCTGGCGGCGTTTGCCGATGCCTACCCACACACCTTGTCCGGTGGGATGAAGGCCCGCGTCGCGATTGCCCGAGCGCTGGCGATGCAGCCGAAAATCCTGCTGATGGACGAACCCTTCGCTGCCCTCGATGCCCTGACCCGACGCAAGATGCAGGAAGAATTGCTGCTGCTCTGGGAGGAGGTGCGTTTCACGTTGCTGTTCGTCACCCACTCCATCGAAGAAGCGTTGGTGGTGGGCAATCGCATCCTGCTGCTGTCACCGCACCCAGGAAGGGTACGGGCGGAAATCCACAGCCATCAATACGATCTGCACAGCCTCGGCGGCGTGGGGTTCCAGCACACGGCGCGGCGGATTCATCGGTTGCTGTTCGATGAAAACCAGTCGCCGGACACCGAGCGTGAGCTGGATTTCACCGATATCCGCATCGCCCACTGACCCTGTAGGAGCTGTCGAGTGCAACGAGGCTGCGATCTTTTGATCTTTCGTCCGAGACTCAAGCGTCAGGGGAAAGATCGCAGCCTCGCTTCGCTCGGCAGCTCCTACGGGGCGGTGCCAGGATTTGAAAAGAGAGTGTTTATGAGCCAGTTATCGCCTGCGCGCGAAGAATACGAAGTCCAATTACAACCCTTGACCCATGTGCCACTGGAGCGCGAGTTGCCCTTGGGCCAGCGCCTCTGGCAACAGGGTTGGCTGCGCAAAAGCCTGATCCTGTTGCTGCTGGCGCTGGTGTGGGAGGGCGTGGCCCGATACCAGAACAATGACTTGCTGCTGCCGAGTTTCCTGCAGACCGCCAGCGCGTTGTACGACGGTTTGCTCAGCGGCGAGCTGCTGGGCAAGGTGTGGATTTCCCTGGTGGTGCTGCTCAAGGGCTATTTGCTGGGGATCGTCCTGGCGTTTGGCTTGACCACGCTGGCCGTGTCGACCCAGTTCGGTCGCGACTTGCTCAGCACCCTGACGTCGATGTTCAACCCGTTGCCGGCCATCGCCCTGTTGCCGTTGGCGCTGCTGTGGTTCGGCCTGGGGCAGAACAGCCTGATTTTCGTGCTGGTGCATTCGGTGCTGTGGGCGCTGGCGTTGAACATGTATGCGGGGTTTCTCGGCGTGTCGGAAACGCTGCGCATGGCCGGGCGCAACTACGGGCTCAAGGGCCTGCGTTTTGTGCTGTTCATCCTGATCCCGGCGGCGCTGCCGTCGATCCTCGCCGGGCTGAAAATCGGCTGGGCCTTCGCCTGGCGCACCCTGATCGCCGCCGAACTGGTGTTCGGCGCCACCAGCGGCAAGGGCGGCCTGGGCTGGTACATTTTCCAGAACCGCAACGAGCTGTACACCGACAAGGTCTTTGCCGGGTTAGCGGTGGTGATCCTGATCGGGTTGCTGGTGGAGAACCTGGTGTTCGACAGTTTGGAACGGGTGACGGTGAAGCGCTGGGGGATGCAGCGGTGATTAAGTAATACTCCCTTGCCCAGGTTTTGGGTTGTCTGGGCTGACGCCTTCGCGAGCAAGCCCGCTCCCACACTGGATTTGTGTTGAACCGAAATACTGAAATCAACACCGATCAACTGTGGGAGCGGGCTTGCTCGCGAAAGCGGTTTTCAATTCACCGCAGGCCTGTCAGCCCGCCGCTTGAACCTCCAGCCGATCCATCGCCCTTTCCACCAACAGATGCACCCCATCGGCCATCCGGCTGATCGCCAGGATGACGCTGCGGCGCGAACCGTCGACATCATCGGCCAGGTCGGCGGCGATGGCGCTGATGGACAGCAGGTCTTCGGAGGCATTGGCCAACAGGGTTTCGGTGTCGATGTCCGGGGCGACCATGAAGAGTTGGGCGGTTTGGGTTTTTCCCGAGGCTTCATCGGCAGGTTTGGGGTTGAGGTAGTAGTCGAGGGCGCGCTCGGCGGCTTCGTCGAGTTTTTTGGTTTTTGAGGACTTGTCGGAGTTGCCAGGGCTTCCTGGCGGATTCGGAGTTACCTTGAACATGTTTTGGCTTCCTATTCAATCAGAGCCGCCCTAGCTCGCTTGCACGCGATATAAGGGTGGCAGCTATGTGAGGGTGTGCAAGACCGAGTAGGAACCACCAAAAAAACCTCGGCAGACCCGAAGGTCTCCCCACACACAGCCGCCATAAAACACGGGCACGAATGCTCATTAAATGGCTGGTGGCATTATTTGGCGTTCTTTTACCCGGACTTGCACGTCCGTGTCACCGTTTTTTCAGTGACAAACCCAGACTAGCGGTGAGCCCAAAGGCGGACAAGTTCACCAACATCGCCGCAACTTGAAGGAAATCTCCTAGGACGTTGCTGTACGCAAGCAGCACACCAAACCTGTGGCGAGGGGATTTAGCGAAACGTCGCACCGCCCCGCTGGGCTGCGAAGCAGCCCCCAAATGGGCTGAAGACCAACAACCTGACACACCGAGGTGACTGGCTTTAGGGCTGCTGCGCAGCCCAGCGGGGCGGTGCGACGTTTCGCTAAATCCCCTCGCCACAACGGTGTTCGGCTTGGGTTTCAAGTGCTCCAGACGACTGATTTTATTTCTCGCTGCCCGGGCCATTAGCCAAGTAAAGCCCCTCCCATTTCCTTTAGACTGGCCGCCCTCAAGCAAGCCTTCAGGACATGGAATGCCAACCCCTCACAGCCCCTTTCGCAAAGCCCTGGTCGTTTGGTTATATGCCGCCGCTCTGATGCATCTGTTCGCTGGCGTCACGCTGACCTGGGCCGGTCATTCGGGCTTGCTCGACGGTTATCTGCAGAACATCGAGCAGGCTTTCTGGGGCGTCAATGTCGTGCCCGCCACGGCCCGCGCGCAACAAGTCTGGTGGCTGGCCTTGTTCGGCGCCACATTGCAGAGCTATGGGCTGTACATGCTCGCCCTGGTCCATATCGGCAATCGATTGAAACGCGCCATGCCTTGGGGATGGTTAATCGCCGGCATTCTGCTCTGGGCACCCCAGGACATGCTGATTTCCGCCCAGGCCCAAGTCTGGTCGCACCTGTGGCTCGACAGTCTCGCGCTGCTGCTATTACTGCCGCCGCTGTTCTGGCTCTATCGCCACGACCGCCGCACCTCCCTGACTGACAACGCGTCGAGTGATTCAAACCATGCCTGACTTTTCACTGCTGGACTGGGCCATCACCCTGCTGATTGCCCAAGCGATCCTCGGTGCGCTGGATACCCTGTATCACCACGAACTCACCGTCGCCTTGCCCTATCGCCACAGTGCGCGGCTGGAGCTGTCCATTCACGCCTTGCGCTCGTGCTTTTACGGGATCCTGTTCCTGGGCATGGCGCATCTGGCCTTCGAAGGCACCTGGGCGATCGTCATCGCGCTGCTGTTCGCACTGGAGATCGGCCTGACGCTCTGGGACTTCGTGGTCGAGGACCGTAGCCGCAAGCTGCCCGCCATCGAGCGCATCATGCACACGGTGCTGGCGGTCAACGGCGGGGCCTTCTTCGCGCTGTACGGCGTGCAACTGGCGCAGTGGGCGAGTTTGCCCACCGGCCTGAGCGCGATCGACCTCGGCTGGCGCGGTTGGCTGCTGACCTTGTTCGCCATCGGGGTTACGGCCTCGGGGATTCGCGACGGCTTGGCGGCCTTGCGCATGCAGCGCGCGGGAAAGCCCGCCAATCCGTTTGCCGGTGGTGCCTACAAGCGCGTGCTGGTGACCGGGGGCACCGGGTTTATCGGCGAGACGCTGGTCAATCAATTGCTCGACGCCGGGCACACAGTCAGCGTGCTGGCTCGCGATCCATTGAAAGCGGCCTATCTGTTTGATGGCCGCGCCCGTTGCCTGCGCTCGCTGGGCAAGCTGGGTCATGACGAAACCTTCGATGTGGTGATCAACCTGGCGGGCGCGCCGGTCGCCGGTCCGCGCTGGAGCCCTGCGCGCCAGGCGCAACTCATCGCCAGCCGGGTCAATACCACTGAAGCTTTGATGACCTGGTTGAAAAACGCCCGGCACAAACCGACGTTGTGGATACAGGCCTCGGCCGTCGGTTTTTATGGCGTGCGTGACGCCAGCGAAAGCCTCGATGAAAGTGCCGCCCAGGGCGACGGTTTCATGGCTGAACTCTGTGTGCGTTGGGAAGCCTCGGCTCGGCCTGCCACGGAGTTGGGCGTGCGCCAGGTGGTGATGCGCCTGGGCGTGGTGTTTGGTCCGGGCGGTGCGTTGTTGCCGTTGCTGATTCCATTTCGCCTGGGGTTTGGCGGGCGGATGGGTGACGGTCGGCAAATCATGAGTTGGGTGCATCGCGACGACGTGATCCAGGTGATCGCCCGGGCCTTCGATGACGAAAGCCTGAGCGGCACCTACAACCTGGTGGCGCCAGAAACGGTCAGTCAGGCGCTGTTCGCCGAAAGCGTTGGCAAGGTGCTCAAGCGCCCGGTGTGGTTCCACATTCCCGCCGCGCCAGTGCGTGCCTTGGCAGGCGAAATGGCCCAGTTGTTTTTCGACGGCCAACGTGTGCTGCCAAGTCGTCTCGTCGAGGCGGGCTATACGTTCCGTTACCCGACGCTTGATGCTGCCCTGCGCGACCTGGCCTGAGGAGCGCCCATGAGCAAGCCCCGGATGTACCTGCTGGCCGGCAACGGCAGCGCCGCCGATTGGTGGGACGACGCGTTGCCGCACTTTCAACACCACAATGTGGTGCCGCTGGAGCTGCCTGGCTTTGGCAGCAACCCTCAGGCTCCCTGCGAAGACCTGGCGGCCTACGCCCAGGCATTGCTGGCGGCAACGGACAAGGGCAGCGCGATCATGGCGGTCGGGGTCAACGCCTTGCTGGTGCTGCACGCCTTGCAACGTCAGCCGGGGCACTTTTGTCGCAGTGTGTTGTTGGCGCCGGTGGGTGCGTTTTTGTGGCAACGACGGCTGCCGGCGTTGATGTCGCCGCTGCCGATTCGCAAGACCATTCACTGGCTGCTGGCGAACAAACCGACGCTGTTTGCCCACAAGTTTTCCAGCCAGGCCTGGACGCCCGCGCAGTACCAGCGCATGGGCGCCGGCTATGCCCGCTGCCGCGCCTTTGTGCCGCACTGGGACTTGGTGCGTGCCGACACCGCCTTGCCATTGCTGGAGTGGATCACCGACCCGGTCGAACTGGTGTGGGGCGATCAGGACAAGGTACTGGGCGTCGCGCAGGCGGCGGCCTGGTCGGCCATTCTTGCCCGTGCCGATTTGACCATCAGCGTGAAGCCCGGCTGGGGTCACTACCCGTGGATCGACTCACCCGCTGAGTTCGCGGCGTGGCTGGAGTCCGGCGAGCGTGGCTTCGTCGCGCATACCAAGGGCGGCCGCTTGCGTCTGGCGGCGTTGGCTGGGCAGCCGGTGCCTGCGGCGCTGTCGCTCAACGATTGCGCTGACCCGCGCTTGCCAAACTTTCTGAAGAGCCAGCCGGACGCTATCTGGGCCGTGCGTTCCTCCAGTTACGGGGAGGATCAGGCCGATGCGGCCAATGCCGGCTTGAGCACCACGTTCCTGCGCGAGCCGACGCATAACGTGCCGGCGCGCATTGCCGAGTTGAGTGGGGCAGGTGTCGAGGAAGTGGTGGTTCAGCGCTTCATCACACCACGGCTGTCCGGCATCGCATTCGTGCGTCATCTGTCAGTCGAGTTGGAGTGGGTCGAAGGCCATCTGGAGTCGTTGGCCGATGGCAAGGTGAGCCCCGAGCGGGCGATCATTTCCCGTCTTGGCGCGGCGTGGAACAGCGATGCATTCAAGCCTGCCCATGGCCTGACCGCCGAAGCACTGTGGCGGTTTCTCCAAGGTGTATTGCGGGTCTTTCACTACGTGCCCGGCGATGTTGAATGGGCTTGGGACGGTTCCCAGCTGTGGCTGCTGCAATACCGGCCGATCAGCGACTACGGCTGGCGCCGCCACCTGACCGCCGCCAACATCGCCGAGATCCTGCCGCCGCAACCCAGCGTGTTGGTGGAGTACGCTCAGCGCCGCGCGGCGGCGAGCATTCCGGCGATCATGGCGCGTTGGGATTCGCGGGTGCTGCAGGACAACGAGCCTTTCACGGCGGTGTTCGGCGGCGCTTCGTATATCAACAATGATTTGTTTCTCGCCCGGCTGGTCGACTGGGGCATCAGCGCCAGCAGCTACGCCGGCGAGGTCGGCGGCGCGACTCCGCACCTGCCTTGGCGGCCGCTGCGCCTGCTGCGTTCGCTGCCGTTGTTCCTGGGCATGCAACGCATCGCCCGCGGGCATTTGCTGACGCTGGAAAACGGCTTGCGACGTTTTGATCGAGAGCTGCACGAACTGACCGCACAAGGCGCAGACGGCCAGCAACTGGCCGACTGGTTTACCCGTTTCTACGTGTTCGTGGTGCAAGGCAACCTGTGCATCGCCAGTGCCTTGGCCAGCAGTGGCGGCGACTGGC
Source organism: Pseudomonas sp. A25(2017) (assembly GCF_002001065.1). Taxonomy (NCBI): domain Bacteria; kingdom Pseudomonadati; phylum Pseudomonadota; class Gammaproteobacteria; order Pseudomonadales; family Pseudomonadaceae; genus Pseudomonas; species Pseudomonas sp. A25(2017). Next base: position 16,694 of record NZ_MUOA01000100.1, read on the forward strand.
TGGGCCGGCCACCAACCGCCTATGACAACCTTGAACACAGCCCTCATCGCCTGCCGTGGGAGACCGATCCGGCCACGCCCCGCCCGGCGCCGACTGCGCTGCCATTGCAGGTCTTTCCCCAATGGCCGTTGGCGATTCGCCTGGCTCACGGGGCCTGCCTGCCGGGGTTGCGCGGTTACTACTTGCAGGTGCGCGAATGGTATCGCGACAACCTGATGCGGATCTTCTTCCGCCTGCATCACGCCATGCAGGCGGAGGACCGGGCGCATTGGTTCGCGCCGCACCCGGACATCCGCACCCGCGATGGCAGCTTCTGGCAGGACGGTCGTGAAGGCACCGAGCAGGCGAGTGGGTTCTTGATCTACCCAGGGCAGGCTCAAGGTATTTTGGGCGAGGACATCCTGCTGGAAGACACCCTGGACCCTGGCCGCCATGCCCACTACCAAAGCGCCCGCGCCGTGATCGCACGCATGGGCGGACGCTTGTCCCACGGCTCGACGTTGCTGCGTGAATTGCGCAAGCCTTCGGCGGTATTGCCTCAGGTGGATGTGGGTTGGTTGGGACGTGAGGTGGTGTATTGCGATGGGGAGTTGAGGTTGGTGGAGTAGGCTGCGCGATGTCTGCCAACCACATAACCTGTGGCGAGGGGATTTATCCCCGTTGGGCTGCGCAGCAGGCCTAAATGGTTAAAGACCAACAGCCTGATACACCGAGATGACTGTTTTCAGGGCCGCTTCGCGCCCCAGCGGGGATAAATCCCCTCGCCACAGGGTGTGTATGACCACCATATTTCTCACCTCACACCGCTACTCCCTTGACGCCCCCCACCGCTGTCGTAGACTCCGCCCATCCGTCAGGGAGTAACGGTCATGCGACGTTTGAGCAGTTGGGTTGTGGGATTGGCCTTCATAACGTGCGGGGTCCAGGCGCAAACGTCGGCTTCCGACGATCCGTTGCTTGAGAGCAATGCTTCGGCCAGTGCGTCTGGCAACGAGGCGCGAGGGGTGCTTCGGGCGCGGGATCAGGCGGTGCTGGCCAGCGAGTTGGCCGGGCGTATCGTCGAGTTGCCGTTCAGTGAGGGCGAGTCGTTCAAGAAGGGCGACACCCTGGCGCGTTTCGATTGCTCGGCCTATCAGGCCCAGCTCAATGCGGCCCAGGCGGCCAGCCGTGGGGCCGGTGAAGAACTGGCGCATAACCGGCAATTGGCAGCATTGAAATCCGTCGGGCGTTTCGAGGTGTCGCGGGCCGAGGCCCGGCTCAGCGAGGCCCAGGCGCAGTCCCAGGTGTATCAGGTCCAGGTCAAGCGCTGCAGCGTGATCGCACCCTTCGACGGGCAAGTGGTGGCGCGCAAGGTCCAGCGTTATGAAAGCGTCGCAGCCGGCGCGCCGTTGCTGGATGTGGTCGACAACCGCACTCTGGAGATTCACCTGCTGGTGCCTTCACGCTGGATGGACAGGCTCAAGCCCGGCCAGCCCTTTACCTTTGTTCCCGATGAAACTGGCAAGCCGTTGCAAGCGACGGTCAAGCGCCTGGGTGCGCGCATCGACGAGGGCAGCCAGACCCTGCTGCTGGTGGCGAACGTGCCGGATGCCAGCGGCCTGCTGTCGGGCATGAGCGGCACGGCGCGTTTCGCGGAGCCCAAGTGAACGCGCCGATATCGGGCGGCGCCGAGCAGGTGTTTGCCCGCTTCCTCGACCTTGAACGCCAGACCCGGGCCGCACGAACGCCAGCGCAGTTGAGCTACAGCCTGGTCAACGACGGCCAGGCCTTGTTCGGGTTTCGCCACGCCGCATTGTTGATTGCCGGTAAGGTCCAGGCCGTGACTGGCGTCAGTACCGTGGAGCCGAATGCGCCGTTCGTGGCGTTTGTCGAGCAGGCGGTGGCACAGTTGTTCAAGCAAGGGGTGCTGAAGCAGGCCCGGGTGATTGCCGCCGATGGGGTGAGCGAGTCCATCCGGGCAGACTGGCGAAGCCTGTCGGCCGGGCAAGTGTTCTGGTTGCCGTTGATCGATCATCAGGGCCAGGTGTTCGGTGGTTTGTGGCTGGCCCGCGACCTGCCCTGGACCCCGCCCGAACAAGTGCTGCTGTCGCAACTGGGCGACACCTACAGCCATGCGTGGCTGGCGTTGCAACCGCGCAAGCCGTGGCGCCTGCGCTGGACGCGCAAGCGCCAGGTCGCCCTGGTGGCGGTGTTGCTGCTGGGCTTGCTGATCCCTGTGCGCCAGTCGGTGTTGGCCCCGGCCGAAGTGGTGCCGCTGGGCGGGCAGGTGGTGGCGGCGCCGTTGGATGGCGTCATCGCCGAGTTCCTGGTCAAGCCCAACCAGGCCGTCAAGAACGGCGACCTGCTGCTGCGTTTCGAAAGCACCAGCCTCAAGGCCCAGGCCGATGTGGCCGAGCGTGCGCTGGGCGTGGCCGAGGCGGAACTCAAGGCCAACTCCCAGCGCTCGTTTGCCGACGCGGAATCGAGTTCGAAGATTGACTTGCTGGCCGCCCGCGTCGAACAGAAACGCGCCGAGCGCAACTACGCCCTTGAGCTGCTCAAACGCAGCGAAGTCCGCGCCGAGCGGGACGGCATCGCGGTGTTTGCCGACGCCGAGCGTTGGCTCGGCAAGCCCGTGCAGACCGGCGAGCGGCTGATGGAAATCGCCGATCCGAACCAGGCCGAGTTGCGTATTGAGTTGGCGGTGGGCGACGCGATTGCCCTGGAGCCCGGTGCGCAAGTGGCGTTGTTTCTCGACAGCGACCCGTTGCAGCGGCACCTGGCCTGGCTCGAACGTTCGGCCTATGAAGCGCAGCCGACCGCCGCCGGGCAACTGGCGTATCGGTTGGATGCGCGTTTCGAGGCTCAAGCGCCGCGTATCGGCCTGCGAGGTACGGCGAAGGTCTTCGGCGACCGCGCGCCGCTGGCGTTGTACCTGCTGCGTCGACCACTGGCCGGCCTGCGCCAGAGCGTAGGCCTGTAGCATGGACCTGCCGAGCCTGCGGCCGGACCTGCAACTGTCCCCGGCGGCGCCGGACCCGGACGGTTCGCCGCAGTGGACCTTGGCCGATCCGGTGCGCGGGCGCTATTTCAAGCTGGGCGCGGCGGCGATGCGCATGTTGCGCCACTGGTCCCTGGGTGATCCGGAACAGGTGTTGCAGGCGGCGAACCGCGAGCCGGGCCTGCCGCTCAATGGCGAATCGCTGGAGCAGTTGCTGGGCTTCTTGCGCGGCCATGATCTGATCAGCGCGATGGACCCGCAACAGCGCGACAGCTATCTCTCCAAGACCGCCGCACAGCGCCAGAGCCTGTGGCAGATCCTGCTGCATCAATACCTGTTTTTTCGCATTCCGCTGTGGCGCCCGGACGCCTTTCTCAACCGGGCCTGGCCCTGGTTGGCGCGGTTTGGCCCCGGGATCCTGCGCTATGGCCTGCCGCTGACCCTGGGCGTCGGCATCTTCCTGGTGTCGCGGGACTGGCAGCGCTTCATCGCGACGTTTCCGCACCTGTTCAGCCTGGGCGGTGCGCTGGCGTTCGGGGCGGCATTGCTCTTCGCCAAGCTGTGCCACGAATTCGGCCATGCGTTCATGGCCAAGCGTGCCGGTTGTCGGGTGCAAAGCATGGGCGTGGCGTTCATGGTGCTGTTGCCGATGTTCTACACCGACGTCAGCGACGCCTGGCGGATCAATGATCGCCGCGCGCGGTTGCTGATCGGTGCCGGTGGGGTCCTGGCCGAGCTGTTGCTGGCGTGCATCGCGTTGCTGGCCTGGTCGCTGCTGCCCGACGGGCCGGCGCGCACCGCGGCGTTCATGCTGGCCAGCGCCACCTGGATCACCACGTTGATCATCAATCTGAACCCTTTCATGCGTTTCGACGGGTATTTCCTGCTCAGTGATTTCTGGGCGGTGGATAACCTTCAGGGGCGTGCGTTCGCCCTGTGCCGCTGGCGCCTGCGCGAAGCCTTGTTCGGTTACGGCGCGGCGGCGCCGGAACCCTGGTCGCCGAAGATGCGCCGGCGTTTGCTGGTGTGGGGTTATGGCTCCTGGCTGTGGCGGGCATTGTTGTTTTTCGGGATTGCCCTGGCGGTCTATCACCTGTTCTTCAAGGTGCTGGGCATTTTTCTGATGATGGTGGAATTGGCGTGGTTCATTTTTATGCCCATCGTGAATGAATGGCGGCAATGGTGGAGTCGCCGTGAGCAGGCCCATGGTGCTCGGGTGCTCCTGAGCGGCCTGGTATTGCTGGCGTTGCTGCTGGTGTTGCTGTTGCCCTGGCGCAGCGCGGTGGAAGTGCCGGCCATGCTCGAGGCCGGGCGCGCCAGTGCCTTGCACGCGCCAGTGGCGGCGCGGGTCAAGCAAGTGAATGTGCGCGACGGCCAGACCGTGGCCCAGGGCGATGTGTTGATTGAGTTGGAGTCGCCGGATATGGCGTCACGCCTGACGATTGTGCGTCGGGAAATCCAGATCCAGCAGTTGCAGATGCGTCGTCAGGCCGGGCGCAGCGAAACCGCCGCCGATGCCGGCATCATCGAACAACAACTGGCCGAAGCGGTGGCCGAGTACCGCGGCCTGGTCGCCCAGCGTGAACGCCTGTTGTTGCGTGCGCCCCATGCCGGCCAGGTACGCGACTTGTTGCCGCAACTGTCGGTAGGCCGCTGGTTGTCACCGACGCAGGCGCTGGCGCGGGTGGTGCAGACCGATTCGCGGCTGCGCGGGTACTTGACCGAAGCTGAGCTTTGGCGGGTCGAGCCGGGGGCCACGGGGCGGTTCATTGCTGACGATCCGATGCACACCTCGATTGCTGTGCAGTTGAATGAAATCGACACCAACGGCGTGGCCTGGGTCGAACAGCAAGCGTTGACGTCCGACCATCACGGGCCGATTGCGGTGCGCCGCGACTCGCAGCAACGGGCCGAGCCGGTGCAGGCGCAATACGGCGTGCGCCTGAGTGCGGTCGACGAGGCGTCGGCGCCGGTGCAACCGCTGCGCGGCGTGGCGGTGTTGCAGGGCAAGGGCGAGTCGGTGTTGGGAGCGGCCTGGCGTCGGTTGGCGGCGTTGGGTGTCAGGGAAAGCGGGTTCTAAGGAGCAAGCATGGATTCAGTGGCGGCAGAGGGATTGGTGGTGCGTCCATCGCGGGTCAGCGATGGGCCGTTCTTGCAGAGCCTGTACCAGGCGGCCCGACCGGACTTGCAATGGATCGATGGCGAGCCTGAGCAGGTGCAACAGGTGATTGCCCAGCAGTTCCAGGTGCAGGAGCAAGGGTTGGGCGAGAACTTCCCCAATGCCATGCATTACGTCGTGGAAAAACTCGGCACCGCCATCGGTGCCTTGAGCACGGATTTCGGCCCCAATGAGATCCGCGTGCTGTACCTGGCCTTCATCCCCCAGGCGCGTGGGCAGGGGTATGGTCGGACGGTGTTGCAAGGGGTGCAGAAAGCCGCGCAACAGATCCGTTGCCCGGTGGCGACCGTGGTCTGGGCCAGCAACCCCCACGCCCGTCGGCACTACCTGGCCCTGGGCTTCGAAGTACAAGAGCGCAACCCGGCGGCGGAGCGGTTGGTCTGGTATCCGAAAGGCGACTGAGCAAGTCTTGCAGGCACTATAAATTCCTGTGGGAGCGGGCTGTGTGGGAGCAAGGCTTGCCCGCGATGAAAACGCCGCGGTCTCTTGAGGACCGCAGTGCCTGGATCGCGAGCAAGCTTTGCTCCCACACAGCCCGCTCCGACAATAGGTTTGTTTTGAACTCAGGTTTTGTGTGATCAGTTAAACGCGATGTAGAAATACCCCAGCGCCGGATCCCGTCCCATGGGCGGTATCCGTGACACGAACACCCCTTCTATCTTGCCCAGCTCCGGCACCTCCAACCCGCAGAGGCCGTCCACGAACGCCGTGCTTTCCAGGCTGTTGAATTCCACGCTGAACGGCATGCGCTCGGTGTTCGGCATCTTGGCCCGAGGTGTTTCTTCGAGGGTTTCGAAGCGCACCGGCAGGCAACTGCCGTCGGGCAGGGTCAGGCGGCCGGTCTGGCCCAGCAGCGGTTGGAAATGGCGGCTATGAACCTGTTGCAGCATGTCGACACTCCAAAAGGCCGGAGGACCGCAGCCCTCCGGCAGCTCATCAGTTGCGGGATGGGAAGTAGCCTTGAAGGGCGATGCTGAAGTTGATGGCCAGGAACGGGTTCATGACCGCCATGGGCATGCTGTTGCCCGTGGCGGAAACCGAGCCGCTGACCGCGGTGGTCACGCCTTGCAGCGGCACTGGCGAAGCGCCTATCTGGTCGGAATAGATCGCTGCCGAGCCCGGCCCGGTGCCTGAGGTGCCGATGAACGAGTTGGTAGCCGTTGGCGTATTCACCGGGTTGCTGGCCGGGTTGGCCAACTGCAGGGTGGTCGAGGCGGTGATGCCGGTGAGGGTGTGGGTGTGGTTGGGTAGGTTGTTGAGCGTGGCGCTGACGTTTTCGGTGCCGGAGACTTCACCGATGACGCGCGGGGTCAGGCCCAGGCCATTGCCTTGGCCCAAGGGCAGGCGACCTTGCAGGTTGGGCAGCATGAAGGTGGTCTGGCCGTTGCCTCCGTACGTCACGCCGATCAGGGCGAACAAGGTCTGGTATTGAGAAAGGGAAAGCGTCTGACCGTTGCACAGGGCCCAATCCCTGGGTGCAAAGTTAAAGGCGAATGACTGGATAGTGCCGATGAATACTTCCATAGATTCCTCATCCCTTCAGATTGTTGGTATGGCATGCCGGCAGGGCTCGAGGGACGAGAAGTGCGATCAGCCCTACTCCTTAATCCCTGGCCTGGTCACGCACGGCTGAGCGTAGACCGGGATGTTTGATTCTGCCGAGCGAAGCAGGCGGAAAAATGTCGCGACACGGCTTAATCGATTCAGGTTCCCGAGCATCTCTACCGTCCATCTTTTTTATAGCTCGGGATGAATCTGATATCAAAGTACTACTAGGCGAAGGTTATTTCCTCGGCTACGCTTCGGCTACAAAGGGACTACAAACAAGGTGAATGGATTGCCGCAGTTTCACTTCATTTCCGGTTTACCGCGCTCAGGCTCGACCCTGCTTTCTGCCATCTTGTTGCAGAATCCGCGCTTTCACGCCGGCATGACCAGTCCCGTCGGCACGCTGTTCAGCAGCGTCCTGCAGCAATGCAGCGCTGGCAGCGAGTTCGGTTCGGTGATCGACACCGACCTGCGCCGCCGCCTTTTGCGCGGTCTCTTCGACTCCTACTACGCCGACAAATCCGACAAGCCGGTCATCTTCGATACAAACCGCCAGTGGTGTGCTCGCTTGCCTGCCCTGCAGGATCTGTTTCCCCAAGCCAAGACCATCGCCTGTGTGCGCAACGTCGCCTGGGTGCTCGACAGCCTGGAGCGGCTCTACCGCGCCAATCCGTTCGAAAACACCAAGCTGTTCAACGACGATGACGAGCGCAACACCGTCTACAGCCGCTGTGAAACCCTGGCCCAGCGCAACCGCCTGGTGGGGTTCGCCTGGACGGCGCTCAAAGAGGCTTACTACGGTGAGAACGCCGAGTCGCTGCTGATCGTTGATTACGATTTGTTGAGCCAGGCCCCGGAGCGGGTGATGCGCCTGGTGTACGACTTCATCGGCGAACCCTGGTTCGAACACGATTTCAATCACTTGACCTACGACGCACCGGCCTTCGACCAGGCCCTGGGCGTTGCCGGCCTGCACAAGGTCAAGCCCAAGGTCGCGCCGCAAGCCCGGCGGACCTTGCTGCCGCCGGATCTGTTTGAAAAGTATGCCGAGTTGTCGTTCTGGCGCGATGGGTCCGCAAGCGCCGCCAATGTCATTCGTATGAAAACCGACGCCGCCGTCAGCTGACTGCGGTTTTTTTCATTTGCGTGTTCAAGAAGTTCGAGTCCAGGTGATCGTCATGTGGTGGAGCAAAGGCAAATCGCGGGTAACCGAGGGCGCACAGGCCCTGGCATCGCCAATGATCATGTCCCTGGAGCCGCGAATGCTGTTCGACGGCGCGGTGGCGGCAACCGTGGCCGACGCCGCGCAACCGGACGCGCAGCCGACCGCTGATGCCGCGAAGGCGCCGACGGCCGACCAGCCTTCCGACAACCATGCGCCTCAAGGTCAGACTGACGCCACCGAGGCTGCCGTCCCAGGCAAGTCTGTGGTGTTCGTCGATTCCCGGGTCAAGGATGCCGCCAGCCTGCTCGAAGGCGTGGCGCCCGGTACCCAGGTGGTGCAACTGGATGCCACCAAAGACGGCTTGCAGCAGATTGCCGATTACCTGGACACCCATCAGGGCATCAGCTCGGTGCAGATCATCGCCCACGGTAACGCCGGTGACTTGTGGCTGGGCAACAGCTACCTGTCGGCGGACAACGTCCAGGCCCGCAGCGAAGTGCTGGCGCAGATCGGCCAGGACATGAACGCCGGCGGCGATATCCTGATCTATGGCTGCTACACCGGCGAAGGCGAGCGTGGCCTGAGTCTGGTCGATTCATTGGCGCAGTTGACCGGCCTCGACGTGGCGGCGTCCAACGACCGCACGGGCCTGGGCGGCGACTGGGACCTGGAAATCGCCACCGGCAACATCGAAAGCGCCAACGTGCTGTCGGCCAATGCCATGAGCGACTATCAATGGGGCCTGGCCACCTGGACCGCCACCAACAACCTCAATAGCGGCGTGGGCTCCCTGCGTGCAGCCCTGTTGTCCGCGTCGAGCGGCGACATCGTCACGTTCAATACCAGCATGACCGTCGCCCTGACCCAGGTGCTGGTGGTCGACAAAAACATCACCATCGATGGCGACCTCAATAACGACAACGTCGCCGACGTGACCCTCGACGGTCAGAACCGCACCCAGATCATGCAAGTGACGTCCGGCACCACGGCCACCCTCGATGGCCTGGTGATTACCCGGGGCATGGTGGCAGGCAACGGTGGTAACGGCGGCGACGATGCGCTGGTGTCCCAGGGCGGCGGCATCTACAACGCCGGCACCTTGACCCTGCGCAACGTCACGGTGACCGCGAACGCCGCCTCGGGCGGCGGTGGTGGCGGTGGTGTAACGCCGCAGTACGCCGGTGGCGGCGGCGGTGGCGGTGGCGCGCTCACTGGCGGTACCGGTGGCAAGGGCGGCGACACGCTCAACTCTACGGGCTCCAACGGCACGGCCGGACAAGGCGGCGCGGGCGGCGGCTTCTTCAACATTGGCGGGCGTGGCGGTTCCACCACGGGTGGCGCGGGCGGTGCGGCTTATCCGGGCTACAGCACCGGTTCGGCCGGCGGCACGGCCACCAGCGGAGGCTTGTCCATCGGCGGTGGCGGCGGCGGTGACGGGTATGACAATTTTGGCGGCGACGGCGGCGGTGCGGTGGGGGGTATCTACAACGATACCGGCGCGACCCTGCGGATCATCGGCAATTCGACCATTTCCAAC
>NZ_MUOA01000102.1:0-25205 GCF_002001065.1 Pseudomonas sp. A25(2017)
CTTGCGCTTCCGATCTCTCGTTAGCGGGAGGCGAATTCTACAGCGTTACTCGCTGCTGTCAACACCTCTTTTTCACCGCTTTCGACCGAGAAGATCGAACCGCCGATAGAGCCAAACAACACCGCTCTATCTGCTCCTTCCGGGCTTCGATGACCTGAAGCCCAACACCTTCGAAACCTACTTAACTCATTGAATCTCAAGGAGTTTTCCGTTTCGACTGCGCCGGAAGTGGGGCGAATTATAGACTTCCAGAATCTGCCGTCAACACCTATTTTCAGCTTTATTCAGATTTCAGCGTAATACGCGCAAAAGCCTTCTTGCCAGCCTGACAGACATGAGTAGAACCCAGCTCATATATATAGGTGCGATCCACAACCTCACCATCGATACGCACACCACCCGAACCCAAAAGGTCTCGCGCCACCGCTGCGTTCTTGACCAGGCCTGCTTTATTAAGGACTGCCGCAATCGGCATATCCTCAGCAGCAGTCAACTCGATCTCCGGCAGATCGTCCGGCAGCTCGCCATCCTTCATGCGATTACCCGCCGCGCGATGAGCATTGGCCGCAGCCTCCTCACCATGGAAACGCGCAACGATCTCTTCGGCCAGCTTGATCTTGATGTCACGCGGATTGGCGCCAGCCTCGACATCGGCACGGAACGCATTGATCTCATCCATGGACCGGAAACTCAACAGCTCGAAGTAGCGCCACATCAGCACATCAGGAATGGAGACCAGCTTGCTGTACATGACGCCCGGCGCTTCCTGGATACCCACGTAGTTGCCCAGCGACTTGGACATCTTCTTCACACCATCCAGACCTTCCAGCAACGGCATGGTCAGGATGCACTGTGCCTCCTGACCATAACCACGCTGCAGCTCACGCCCCATCAACAGGTTGAACTTCTGGTCGGTACCGCCAAGCTCAACGTCCGCGCGCAATGCGACCGAGTCATAGCCCTGCACAAGCGGATAGAGGAACTCATGAATGGCGATTGGCTGATTGGATTTATAGCGCTTGTCGAAATCATCGCGCTCAAGCATGCGAGCCACGGTGTATTGGGACGTCAGACGAATGAAATCCGCCGGCCCCATCAGATCCATCCAAGTGGAGTTGAAAGCCACTTCGGTCCTGGCCGGATCAAGAATCTTGAAAACCTGAGTCTTGTAGGTCTCGGCGTTATCGAGAACCTGCTCACGAGTCAGCGGTGGGCGCGTAGCACTCTTGCCGCTTGGATCACCGATCATCCCGGTGAAGTCACCTATAAGGAAGATGACCTGGTGCCCCAGATCCTGGAACTGGCGCAGCTTATTAATAAGCACGGTATGGCCCAGGTGCAGATCGGGTGCCGTCGGATCGAAACCAGCCTTGATACGCAGCGGCTGCCCGCGCTTGAGCTTTTCGATCAGCTCGGACTCGACCAACAGTTCTTCCGCACCACGTTTGATCAGCGCTAGCTGCTCTTCAACCGACTTCATAACAGACCCGTAAGGCTCAGATTCAAAGGGCCCCAACCATACAAGATCGCGCACCAAATACAAGGTTTGCCCGGCGCGCGGACGCCAATCCACAGAACAGAGCGTTCGCGGGCTTGCTTCGCAGGGGTTTTGGTTATATTTTATACAGTTATTTCATCTTCATCATGTCAGTCATCTTTTCCAATTCATCTTTTCAAAAGTCAAAATTACCTATGACCACAGAACCGTCTAAAGCGCCGCCGCTTTACCCGAAGACCCACCTGCTTGCCGCAAGTGGCATCGCAGCCCTCCTTAGCCTGGCGCTGCTGGTGTTTCCCTCCAGCGATGTTGAAGCCAAAAAGACGACCCTGAGTCTTGAACTGGAAAGCCCTGCTGAACAACTGACACAAGAACAAGACGCCGCCGAAACCGTTCAAGCCACAAACGAACCGGCCGCCTCTCCTTTTGCGCAGATTGAAAACAGCCCGCAAGACACCACCGAGGCAGCCGCTCAGGTAGAAGCGCCTGTAGCAGAAGAAAAGAAGGGACCAGACCATCGCGAAGTGATTGTTGCCAAGGGCGACACACTTTCCACCCTCTTCGAAAAGGTTGGCCTGCCCTCGACTTCGGTCCATGAAATCGTGGCCAGCGACAAGCAAGCCAAGCAGTTCACTCAACTGCAGCGCGGCCAGAAACTCGAATTCGAACTCGATCCAGAGGGCCAGCTGACCAACCTGCACACCAAGCTGAGCGACCTGGAAAGCATCACCCTGACCAAAAACGACAAGGGTTATGTATTCAATCGCGTCATCACCAAGCCTACCGTCCGCTCGGCCTACGTTCATGGCGTCATCAACAGCTCATTGTCCCAGTCGGCTGCACGCGCAGGCCTTTCCCACAGCCTGACCATGGACATGGCCAGTGTATTTGGCTACGACATCGACTTCGCCCAGGACATTCGCCAGGGTGACGAATTCGACATCATCTATGAGCAGAAAGTGGTCAATGGAAAAAGCGTCGGCAACGGCCCGATTCTCTCCGCGCGCTTCACCAACCGCGGCAAGACATACACCGCCGTGCGCTACACCAACAAGCAAGGCAACAGCAGCTACTACACCGCCGACGGCAACAGCATGCGCAAGGCCTTCATCCGTACACCGGTTGATTTCGCCCGCATCAGCTCGAAGTTCTCCGCCGGCCGCAAGCATCCAATCCTGAACAAGATCCGCGCCCATAAAGGTGTCGACTACGCAGCTCCCCGTGGCACGCCAATCAAGTCTGCCGGCGACGGCAAGGTATTGCTGGCCGGACGTCGCGGCGGTTACGGCAACACCGTGATCATCCAGCACGGCAATACCTACCGCACGCTGTACGGCCACATGCAAGGCTTCGCCAAGGGCGTGAAGACTGGCGGCACCGTCAAGCAAGGCCAGGTGATCGGATACATCGGCACTACCGGCCTGTCCACCGGCCCGCACTTGCACTATGAATTCCAGGTCAACGGCGTCCACGTCGATCCGCTTGGCCAGAAACTGCCGATGGCCGATCCGATCGCCAAGGGCGAACGCGCGCGCTTCCTGGCTCAAAGCCAACCCTTGATGGCTCGCATGGATCAAGAGAAAGCCACCATGCTGGCCTCGAGCAAGCGTTAAGCATGGCGCTCTATATCGGTGTGATGTCCGGGACCAGCCTGGATGGCCTGGATATCGCACTGATCGAACTGACCCCGGCGATCAAATTGATCGCCACGCACTACATTCCGATGCCCGCCATCCTGCGTACCGAATTGCTCGGATTGTGCAGCAGTGGGCCCGATGAGATCGCCCGCTCCGCCATTGCCCAGCAAAGCTGGGTAAAGCTGGCCGCACAGGGTATCCATACCCTGCTCAACGAACAGAAACTCAAGCCTGAAGACATCACGGCGGTCGGCAGCCACGGCCAGACCATCCGCCATGAACCAGCCCGCGGGTTTACCGTACAGATTGGCAATCCGGCCTTGTTGAGTGAGTTGACCGGCATCACCGTCGTCAGCGATTTCCGCAGCCGTGACGTCGCCGCCGGTGGACAAGGCGCCCCGCTGGTTCCGGCATTTCACGAAGCACTGTTCGAAGAACGAGCCGGTAAACGTGCCGTACTGAATGTCGGCGGTTTCAGCAATCTCAGCCTGATCGAGCCGGCAAAACCCGTCGCTGGTTTCGACTGTGGTCCAGGCAACGTATTGCTCGATGCCTGGATACATCAACAACGAGGCGACCATTTCGATCGTGACGGTCAATGGGCTGCCAGCGGGAAAGTCGAGCCAGTTCTGCTCAAGACGCTGCTCAGCGATCCCTTCTTTGTCACGAAGGGTCCGAAAAGTACCGGGCGAGAGGTATTCAACCTGCCTTGGCTGAGCCAGCATTTATCGCAGTTGCCAGCCTTCACCCCGGAAGACGTGCAGGCAACGTTGCTCGAACTGACAGCCCTGACCATCGTCGAATCACTCCAACATGCCCAGTCCAATACTCAAGAGTTGCTGGTCTGCGGCGGCGGTGCACATAACCAGACGCTCATGAAGCGCCTGGCCGATTTACTGCCGGACGCCAAAGTCAGCAGCACGGCGGTGTACGGCGTAGACCCGGATTGGGTTGAAGCCATGGCTTTCGCCTGGCTTGCCCATTGTTGCCTTGAAGGTATTCCAGGTAACCGCCCAAGTGTCACCGGCGCCCGCGGCCTGCGCGTACTCGGCGCCATCTACCCAGCCTGAATCCAGTAATTACGGACAGAAAAAAGCCGCAGGGCCCTAAGGCTCTGCGGCTTTTTTATTGAAGCACTCAGATCGAGAACGAAGAACCGCACCCACAGGTCGTGGTCGCGTTTGGGTTCTTGATCACGAACCGCGAGCCTTCCAGGCCTTCCTGATAATCCACCTCGGCACCTGCCAGGTACTGAAAGCTCATCGGATCGACCACCAGGCTGACCCCTTCGCGTTCAACGATGGTGTCGTCTTCGGCCACTTCTTCATCAAAAGTGAAGCCGTACTGAAAACCGGAACAACCGCCGCCCGTTACAAACACGCGCAGCTTCAAACGATCATTGCCCTCTTCATCGACCAGGCTCTTCACCTTGTGCGCGGCACCGTGGGTGAATTGCAAAGCCGTGGGGGTGAAGGTTTCGACGCTCATGCTGAATATCTCCCGGCGCTTACGCCGCCATAATGCGTGATGGCGGGCATTATCCGCTTCTCCTAGAAAATCGGTCAACTATTTACAAGAGCAGCGGCGAACTACAAGCCCCAAGCTTGTAGCTGCCGACTTGAAGCGTGTGGCTGCCGTTATGGCAACATCCCCGCATGGGAGAGCCCCAAGCGCTCATCCAGCCCGAACAGGATGTTCAGGTTCTGCACGGCCTGGCCGGACGCGCCCTTGACCAGGTTATCGATGACCGACAACACCACCACCAGATCACCGTCCTGCGGACGATGCACGGCGATCCGGCAAACGTTCGCACCGCGCACGCTGCGGGTTTCCGGGTGGCTGCCGGCTGGCATTACGTCGACGAACGGTTCGTTGGCGTAACGCTTTTCAAACAACGCCTGCAGGTCCACCGAACGATCGACGACGGTTGCATAAAGAGTGGAGTGGATGCCACGAATCATCGGCGTCAGGTGCGGCACGAAGGTCAGGCCGACCTCCTTGCCCGCGGCCCGGCGCAATCCCTGGCGAATTTCCGGTAGGTGGCGGTGCCCCTTGACCGCGTACGCCTTCATGCTTTCCGCCGTTTCGGAGTACAGCGAACCGACACTGGCACCACGCCCGGCCCCACTGACACCGGACTTGCAGTCGGCAATCAGACGCGAAGCATCGGCAAGACCGGCCTCGAGTAGCGGCAGGAACCCCAGCTGCGTCGCCGTCGGATAGCAACCCGGTACCGCGATCAGTCGGGCCTGCTTGATTTTCTCGCGATTGACTTCCGGCAATCCATAGACCGCCTCGTCGAGCAGATCCGGCGCGCCGTGAGGTTGACCGTACCACTTGGCCCATTCATCGGCGTCCTGCAGGCGGAAGTCCGCCGACAGGTCAATGACCTTGGTCCCGGCAGCCAGCAGTTCACCCGCCAGGGCGTGGGCGACACCGTGAGGTGTGGCGAAGAACACCACATCGCAGGCGCCAAGGGTCTTGATGTCCGGAACACTGAACGCCAGGCCGTCGTAATGACCTCGCAGGTTCGGGTACATGTCGGCAACGGCCAGGCCGGCCTCGGATCGGGAAGTGATGACCACCACCTCAGCTTGCGGATGCTGTGCCAACAGACGCAGCAGTTCGACACCGGTGTACCCCGTGCCGCCGACGATACCGACCTTGACCATAAACCTGCCCTCAACGAACCCACTGGAAAGCCGTCGATGATAGGGGCCGCAGGGCCCGGCGACAACCGCCAAGGTGACGTGCGGACGCTCTAACCTCTACTATCGGGCTACCGTGAATCCTGGGAATAACTAAAAATGCTCTATCTGTGGCTCAAAGCACTTCATATCGTCAGCATGGTCTGCTGGTTCGCCGGCCTGTTCTACCTGCCTCGCCTGTTTGTCTATCACGCCCAAAGCGAGGACAGCGTCAGCAAAGAACGTTTCAGCGTCATGGAGCGCAAGTTGTACCGCGGCATCATGGGCCCGGCGATGATTGCCACGCTCGTATTCGGCATCTGGCTGCTCAGCCTCAACGCCGGCGCCTACTTCACCCAAGGTGGCTGGATGCACGCCAAGCTGACCCTGGTCGTGCTGCTGATCGGTTACCACCATATGTGCGGCGCCCAGGTAAAGCGCTTCGCCCGTGGCGAAAACACCCGCAGCCATGTCTTTTATCGCTGGTTCAATGAAGTGCCGGTTCTGATATTGCTGGCTATCGTAATTCTGGTCGTCGTCCGACCGTTCTAATCTCCAATCAGCATCCATTATCCGGGGTACTTGCGATGTCGTTGCCCGCTCTGCTTGAACAACGCTTGCGCCTGCCCGTCGTGGCAGCGCCAATGTTCCTGATTTCCAATCCGAAACTGGTGCTGGCCTGCTGCCGCAACGGCATCGTCGGAAGTTTTCCGGCGTTGAACCAGCGCGAAAGCAGTGGCTTCAAGGCCTGGCTCGAGGAAATCGAAGCAGGCCTGGCGACCCTGGAGAATCCGGCACCCTACGCCGTGAACCTGATCGTCCATCACAGCAACCCGCGGCTTCAAGCCGACTTGGCCATCTGCATCGAACACAAGGTGCCGATTGTCATCACCAGCCTGGGCGCGGTGAAGGAGTTGGTGGATGCCGTCCATGCTTATGGCGGACTGGTGTTCCATGACGTGACGACCCGGCGTCATGCCGAGAAAGCCGCCGAAGCCGGTGTCGATGGCTTGATCGCCGTTGCCGCTGGTGCAGGCGGGCATGCCGGAACATGGAGCCCGTTTTCACTAGTCGCCGAGATCCGGCAGTTTTTCGACAAAACCGTGCTGCTTGCAGGATGCCTGAACCACGGTCATCAGATTTTGGCCGCACAATTGCTCGGCGCCGATCTGGCCTACTTCGGCACGCGCTTTATCGCTACGAGCGAAAGCCACGCCCCTGACGCTTATAAAGAGATGTTGCTCACATCCAGAGCCGCAGACATCGTGCATACTCCCGCTGTATCCGGAGTGCCGGCCAGTTTCATGCGCCAGAGCCTGGAGAGCGCCGGTTTCGATCTGGCCGCTCTGCAGAACAAGGGCGAGGTGGATTTTGGCTCGAAACTCAAACCGCTGAACGATGAAGCCAAGGCCTGGAAAACCGTATGGTCCGCTGGCCAGGGCGTGGGTGAAATCGATGATTTGCCCAGCGTCGATCAGTTGGTGGCACGCCTGGATGAAGAATACCGTCAGGCACATGCCCGGGCAGCGCAGCTTGGCGGGCAATGGCCCCGCGGAACCAACCCCATAAAAGCAGTTATTTAACTTTCAGAGACAAGGATGCCAGGCATGAGCGAAACCCGTTTCAACATCGTATTCGACGGAGGCTTGATGCCGGGCGTCGATACCACCACAGCCAAACTCAACCTCGCCGACCTGTTCAAAAGCGATATCAGCGCCATTGAACGGCTGTTCACTGGTCGCAAGGTGGCCCTTAAAAGCAACCTGTCCCAGAGCGAAGCCCAGCAGTACCTGGAAGCGCTCAACAAGAGCGGAATCGATGCCCGAATCGAAGCCGAACCCGCCGCCCTCCAACTGAGCCTTGGCGAAGTACAGGAGTCGCCACAACAGCCGGGGGGACGTCACCCGGAGTCAATCGTCGACCCCGTCTCGCCGTATGCGCCTCCCCGGGCCGAAGTGGGTGAAACACTCGCCGAGTACAGCACCCTCAAGCCGTTCAGCTTCGATGGGCGTATCGGCCGTTTGCGCTACCTGGCCTGGACCATGGTGTTGACCCTGGCCCTACTGCCCTTGGTCGGCCTGGGCTTCTGGTTAGCCACGGCCTGGCTGCTGGCTTCCGACTCGATAGCGGGACTCATCGTCGGCGGCCTGCTCGGCGCAGCCGTCGTACTAGCCTTTGCCTTCGTGAGCATCCAGTTCAACGTCCAGCGCCTGCATGATCTCGGCTGGTCGGGGTGGTTGTGGCTGGTCAACCTCGTTCCATTCGTGGGCAGCATCTTCCCGTTCATCCTCATCATCGCCCCGGGCAATACCGGTGCAAACCAGTATGGTCCGCCGCCACCGCGCAATACCACGGCGGTCAAATTGCTGGCGTCGCTTTGGCTTGTGATGATCGTCCTGATTTTCATGGCTACCTTTGCCGGCATCTTCGGAGCCCTCCAGGAGGACTACGACAGCAGTACCCTGAGCAGCTATGAAAGCAGCGAGTCCAGCACCGACACCGCCGAAGAACCCGCCGTCGAGGCAGCCGAGCCCGCTTCGCCTTCTGTAGACTATGAAGAAGAAGAGGAACAATAAGCGCGCTTCATGCCGGTGACAGCCCAGTCGCCTGGCGGCGGGCTGTTGCGATGGAGAACTGCATGACCCGTTACGCACTGATCACTGGCGCTTCCAGCGGCATTGGCCTGGCCATGGCCGAAGCGCTGGCCCGGCGCGGCCGCAACTTGATACTGGTGGCTCGACAACGTGATCGGCTGGAAAGTATTGCAATCGAACTGACTCAGCGGTTTGGCGTGGAGGTGTTGTTCCGGGCTTGCGACCTGGGCGAACCGCTGAGGCTTTCAGGCTTTCTCCTGGAACTGGAGGAAGGTGAACGGCAGATCGACCTGCTGGTCAATTGTGCAGGCATCGGCACCAGCGGGCCGTTCCTGGGCCAGGACTGGATGACCGAGCAGGACCTGATCGAAGTCAACATCCTCGCCCTGACACGGCTTTGTCACGCCATCGGTAACAGCATGGCCCTGCTTGGCGGCGGTCAGATCCTCAACGTCGCCTCGATTGCCGCGTTCCAGCCCGGCCCCTGGATGAGTACCTATTACGCCAGCAAGGCCTATGTGCTGCACTTCTCCGAAGCCTTGCGGGTCGAGCTGAAGAAATGCTCGATCAAGGTCTCGGTGCTTTGCCCTGGCCCGACCCGGACCGGCTTCTTTTCCAGGGCGCAGATGGACGAACAGAAACTCATCGACAGCAAGTTGCTGATGAGCCCGGAAGAGGTGGCCCTGTACGCCGTGCGCGCGCTGGACCGCAACCGCGCCATCATCATTCCCGGACGCCGCAACCGCTGGCTGGCCGCGCTGCCGCGACTGGGGTCGCGATGGCTGGTACGAACCATCGCAGGCATGATCAACAAGGCTTATTGCCCGCGCTGATCCCTTCAAGTTGAATAACCAGGCGCCTAAACCGGAGCCTTCAAGACACCCGCCCTCGACGAACCCAACGGAGAAAACAGCTGTGGATACTCTGTTTACCAAAATCATCAACCGGGAAATCCCGGCGAAGATCATTTACGAGGATGACCAGGTATTGGCCTTCCACGACATCGCCCCGCAGGCGCCTGTACATTTCTTGGTCATACCGAAAAAACCGATCCGCACCCTCAATGACCTGGCCGAAGAAGACAAAGGCCTGGCTGGACACATTTTGTTCACTGCCCAGCGCCTGGCGCTGGAATTGGGCTGTGAAGAAGGTTTTCGCGTGGTGATGAATTGCAATGAACTGGGTGGGCAAACGGTCTATCACATTCATATGCATGTGCTGGGGCAGCGCCAGATGAACTGGCCGCCGGGCTGATACCCCTGACCCAACGCAAATCTTCGACGGTCGATTGGGTTAAACTGGCCGCTGTGATTTTTCCCGGAGGTAAGCATGACTACCCAACGTCACTACTCGCCGATTGACCGCCTGTTGCTGCAAGCGGATACCGCGATGCGCACGCTGCTGCCCTTCAGTGGCCAGCCGTACCGCCCATCACCGGCTATCGTGCAACCAGACGCGCAACTGAGTGACGAGCAAACCCGACACGTCGCCGGGCTGATGCGTATCAACCACACCGGCGAAGTCTGTGCCCAGGCGCTGTATCAGGGCCAGGCGCTGACAGCGAAGCTACCGCAAGTGCGTAAGGCAATGGAGCATGCCGCCGAGGAAGAAATCGACCATCTGGTCTGGTGTGAACAACGGATTCGCCAGCTGGGCAGTCATACCAGCGTCCTGAATCCGCTGTTCTATGGGATGTCATTCGGGATCGGCGCCGTTGCCGGGCTGATCAGCGACAAAGTCAGCCTCGGCTTCGTTGCGGCGACCGAGCATCAAGTGTGCAAGCATTTGAATGAACACCTCGAACAACTGCCGGCCGAGGATGAAAAATCCCGGGCGATCCTTGAACAGATGCGCGTGGACGAGGAACACCATGCCGAGAGTGCGCTTGAGGCCGGTGGCTTCCGTTTTCCGGCCCCGGTGAAGTTCGGCATGAGCCTGCTGGCCAAGGTCATGACCAAGAGCACTTATCGGATTTGACGGCAATTGAGGACTGACTAGCTCATTCCCACGGAAATTAAAAAGGCGACGTCCCCAAGGGAAGTCGCCTTTTTTCTGTCCGAATACATCAATACGGCCAGTCGACTCTCGACTCAACCCAACTCGATGATTTCATAATCGTGGGTGATTTCGACCCCGGCGGCGCCAAGCATGATCGAAGCCGAGCAGTATTTCTCGGCGGACAGCTCGATGGCGCGCTTGACCTGGGCTTCCTTCAGGGCGCGCCCCTTCACCACGAAGTGCATGTGGATCTTGGTAAACACTTTGGGATCTTCAGTGGCGCGCTCTGCCTCCAGGAAAGCTTCGCAGCTTTCGACGGCCTGGCGAGACTTTTTGAGAATGCTGACCACGTCGAAGTTGCTGCAACCGCCCACGCCCAGCAGGAGCATTTCCATCGGCCGAACACCCAGGTTCCGCCCACCGGCCTCTGGCGGGCCGTCCATGACGACCACATGACCACTGCCTGACTCACCGAGGAACATGGCTTCGCCAGCCCATTGGATGCGTGCCTTCATCGCCAAGACTCCACTGTTAAAAAAGGGTCGCCAGCTTAGCACAGCGCTCCGGTATGACCGCTCTCCGTCTTAGGAGACCTGACCGACCAGCATGTAGGTAAATTCTCAAATCAATTAAGGACGCCTCTGTTAAGCTGGCCATACGCCAACTCGATGGCGCATGGCCAGCCTTTAGCGATAGCCATTCGCGTCTATAAAAAAACCAAACCATCACTGCGCAGTCTTTCGGGATACAACCATGGTTGCCATTACTCCCACGTTCAAGATCAAGAATCTCGACAAACTCTTGATGCATTGCCAGCGCCGCCGCCATCCAGCCAAACACAACATCATTTGTGCGGGAGATCGTTCCGAGACGCTGTTTTTCATCATCAAGGGGTCGGTCACTATCCTCATAGAAGATGACGACGGTCGGGAAATGATCATCGCCTACCTCAATTCCGGAGATTTTTTCGGCGAGCTGGGGTTGTTCGAACAGGCGGGCAAGGAACAGGAACGCAGTGCCTGGGTACGGACCAAGATTGAATGTGAAGTGGCGGAAATCAGCTACGCCAAATTCCGAGAACTGTCCCTGCAAGACCCGGACATTCTTTACGTCCTCAGCGGACAAATCGCACAGCGCCTGCGCAATACCACCCGCAAGGTGGGCGATCTCGCATTTTTCGACGTCACCGGACGTGTAGCACGCTGCCTGTTGGAACTGTGCAAGCAACCCGATGCCATGACCCACCCGGACGGCATGCAGATCAAGGTGACGCGCCAAGAGATTGGTCGGATTGTCGGTTGTTCGCGTGAAATGGTCGGTCGCGTACTCAAGGACCTGGAAGAGCGCAACCTGGTCAGCGTCAAAGGCAAGACCATGGTGGTGTTCGGAACGCGTTAAGCACCCAGCAGCTTGGTCAGCAGCTCCCGATACAACGCCTCGAGTCGCTCCAACGCATGAGGCGCCGGGAATTTTTCACGCAGGGCAATATGACTCTCGGCACGCACTCGCTGCTCCAGGCCACAGGCCTCATTGAAGCGATTGACTGCCGCGACCATGGACTCGCGCTCGTCCACCAGTAAAAGCGCACCATGGACCAGCCCCACCGGACGTTGACCACCCTTGCTCTGGCGCCAGCGCTGAGCGGTGCCCACCATTTTCCGGCCGTCGAGGTTGACGTTGAAGCGTCCGTCACAGAAAGCGCCCTCCACCTCTCCCAGCGAAGCCACTCCGCCCAGCTCATCCAACAGCTGGCAGATGGGATCGCACAACCGGCGATACCCGGTTTCGATACGTCCGTGGTCGCCTTCGCTTCGCGGTGGTGCGTAGACCAGGGCGATATTGACGGTGGCGGCCGATTGCGGCACCGGTTCGCCACCGGTTTCGCGCAGCAGGACCGGCCAGCCATGGGCAGCCGATACTTCACAGGCGTGTTCAAAGCCCGGTAGGCGACTCAAACGGCGCGGCATGACCAGCGCACGGTCTTTGGGCCGCCAGAACAGCAGGCCGAACTCAGCGTCGCCCGCGCAGATGCTGGCCAACAGATCCTGTTCGGCTTGCAGGCCAGCTTCGACGGTCAGGGAAATCACAGGCGACATGGATCAGTCCAGCGTCGAGCCGCTCACCGGCAGGCCACGTTCAGGAAAGAACAGTCGTTGCAACTCCGTACCCGGGTTCTCGGCGCGCATGAACGCTTCGCCCACCAGGAACGAGTACACATCGCTGACTTCCATCAGCTCGACATCGGCCCGGTTGAGGATGCCGCTTTCGGTGATGACCAGGCGATCGCGCGGAATGCGCGGCAACAGGTCCAGGGTGGTTTCCAGGCTCACTTCGAAAGTGTGCAGGTTGCGATTGTTCACGCCGACCAGTTTGGTATCGAGGGTTTTCAGGGCTCGTTCCAACTCGTCACCGTCGTGGACTTCCACCAGGACATCCAGCCCGACGCTTTTGGCAACGGCCGCCAGCTCGGCCATTTTCACGTCGTCCAAGGCGGAAACGATCAACAGCACGCAGTCGGCGCCCAGCGCACGCGCCTCGACGATCTGGTACGGATCGATCATGAAATCCTTGCGGATCACCGGCAACTTGCACGCCGCCCGCGCCTGCTTCAGGTAGTCGTCGGCCCCTTGAAAAAAGTCGACGTCGGTCAGCACCGAGAGGCAGGTAGCACCGCCCTTCTCGTAGCTTCGCGCGATCTCGTCCGGGACGAAGTGCTCACGAATCACGCCCTTGCTGGGGGATGCCTTCTTGATTTCGGCAATCACCGCCGGCTGTTTTTTCTTGGCCTGATCGATCAAAGCCTGGGCAAAGCCGCGCGGCG
Organism: Pseudomonas sp. A25(2017); assembly: GCF_002001065.1. NCBI lineage: Bacteria > Pseudomonadati > Pseudomonadota > Gammaproteobacteria > Pseudomonadales > Pseudomonadaceae > Pseudomonas > Pseudomonas sp. A25(2017). Next base: position 13,236 of record NZ_MUOA01000102.1, read on the forward strand.
CATCCGCTGAACGCGCCAGGTTTTCCAGCTCGGCCAGACTGACCCGAGCGCTGCGCTCGGCCACTTCCTGGGCCTTGCGAGCCAGAATTTTTTCCAGAACCGTTGGCACGCTCATCCTTCATTCTCCACTTTGAATACGGCGGTAAATGCACCCAGCTCTTCGAGCTTTTCCCTGGCCAGGCCAGTGTGCAGCGCATCATGGGCCAGTTCCACGCCTTGCTTGAGACTGCTGGCGTGGTCAGCGGCGTACAACGCAGCGCCGGCATTGAGCACGATCATCTCAGCGGCTTTCTGGCCATTCTCGGTTTTGCGACGCCCCAGGGCATCGCGAATCAGCTCCAGCGATTGGGCCGGGCTGTCGACTGCCAACCCGTGCAAGCTCTGGCTCTTCATGCCGAGGTCTTCAGGTTCGACCCAGTACTCGCTGATCTGATCATTTTTTAGTTCGGCCACGAATGTAGGCGCCGCCAGGCTGAACTCATCCAGCCCATCCTTTGAATGGACCACCAGCACGTGCTTGCTGCCCAGGCGTTGCAGGACTTCAGCCAATGGCCGGCACAACGCCTGGCTGAACACACCGACTACCTGATGTTTCACGCCGGCCGGATTCGTAAGCGGGCCGAGCATGTTGAACAGCGTACGCAGCCCCAGCTCGCGGCGCGGTGCGGCGGCGTGTTTCATGGCACTATGGTGAGTCTGGGCAAACATGAAACCGATGCCGACGTTATCGATGCAGCGTGCCACCTGGATCGGCGTCAGGTTCAGGTAAATGCCGGCCGCCTCCAGCAGATCGGCACTGCCGCTCTTGCCGGAAACTGCCCGATTGCCGTGTTTGGCAACGGTGCAACCGGCCGCCGCGACGACAAACGACGAAGCCGTGGAAACGTTAAAGATATTGGCGCCGTCACCGCCGGTACCAACCACATCCACCACACCGTCCAGCGTCTTGAGTTCGACCTTGTCCGCCAGCTCACGCATCGCCGAAACCGCACCGACGATTTCATCGATGCTCTCACTCTTCATGCGCATGGCCATCATGAACGCGCCGATCTGCGCATCCGTGCATTGGCCAGTCATGATTTCGCGCATCACGTCGCGCATCTCGTCGGTGCTCAGGTCGAGATGGCCGACGATACGGCTCAGGGCTGTCTTGATATCCATGAAAAGTCCTTAGCGCGTGCCGCCGGTTTGTTTGAGAAAGTTGGCGAACAGTTCGTGGCCCTGCTCGGTGAGAATAGACTCGGGATGGAATTGCACACCCTCGATATTCAATGTCTTGTGGCGCAGCCCCATGATTTCATCGACCGAGCCGTCTTCAAGCTGGGTCCAGGCCGTCAGTTCCAGGCAGTCCGGCAGAGTTTCGCGCTTGACGATCAGGGAGTGGTAGCGGGTTACGGTAAGCGGATGATTCAGCCCCTCGAACACGCCCTTGTCCTCGTGGAATACCGGGCTGGTCTTACCGTGCATGACTTGTCGGGCGCGCACCACGTCACCGCCGAACGCCTGGCCGATCGACTGGTGCCCCAGACAGACACCCAGGATCGGCAGCTTGCCAGCGAAATACTTGATGGCGTCGATGGAAATGCCCGCTTCGGTCGGCGTGCACGGGCCGGGCGAAACCACGATGCGCTCAGGCTTGAGGGCTTCGATTTCGGCGATGGTCAGTTCGTCGTTGCGCACGACCTTGACCTCGGAGCCCAGCTCGCCAAGGTATTGCACAACGTTGTAGGTAAAAGAGTCGTAGTTATCGATCATCAGCAACATGGCGTAAGCAACCTATTGAATTCACTGGCTTTAAATACAGCCTTCAGGGCAAAAAAGCCCCTTGGCCGCAGGTTGTCGGGGAGGACTTCAGGCGCCTGAAGTCTGCTCCGCCAGCGCCACGGCGCGAAACATGGCCCGTCGCTTGTTCAGGGTCTCTTCCCACTCCAGTGCCGGCACCGAGTCGGCGACAATACCGCCGCCGGCCTGCACGTGCAGTTCACCGTTCTTGATGACCGCGGTGCGAATGGCAATGGCGGTGTCCATGTTGCCGTTCCAGGCGAAGTAACCCACGGCCCCGCCGTACACGCCCCGCTTGACCGGCTCCAGTTCGTCGATGATTTCCATCGCGCGGATTTTCGGCGCGCCGGACAAGGTGCCCGCCGGCAGGATCGCCCGCAAGGCGTCCATCGCCGTCAGCCCGGCCTTCAACTGGCCGGTGACGTTGGAAACGATGTGCATCACGTTGGAGTAGCGCTCGATGACCATCTTCTCGGTGAGCTTCACCGAGCCGATTTCCGAGACCCGTCCGGTGTCGTTGCGCCCCAGATCAATCAGCATCAGGTGCTCGGCGATTTCCTTGTCATCCGACAGCAGGTCCTCTTCCAGCGCCCGGTCAGCTTCCTCCGTGGTGCCACGGGGGCGAGTGCCGGCGATCGGCCGCACCGTGATCAGGTTGTCTTCGACCCGCACCAGCACTTCCGGCGAACTGCCCACGACATGGAAGTCTCCGAAGTTGAAGAAATACATGTAGGGCGTCGGGTTGAAACAGCGCAGCGCCCGATAGAGATCGATGGGCGCCGCCTTGAAGTCGATGGACATCCGTTGCGACGGCACGACCTGCATGCAGTCACCGGCGAGGATGTACTCCTTGATGGTATCGACGGCGCGTTCGTAATCGTCCTGGGTGAAACTGGAACGAAACACCGGGTCGGCCGCCGACTGCTTGCTGAAGTCCAGGCCGGGACGCGGAGCGATCGGCTGACGCAACTTTTCCAACAGTGCTTGCAGGCTTTGTTGACCTTGCTCGTAGGCATCTTCCTGGGACGGATCGGCCAGGACGATGGCGTGCATCTTGCCGGCGAGGTTGTCGAAAACGACGACCGCGTCGGACACCATCAGCAAAATATCCGGCACGCCCAGCGGATCGGGGTTCGGGCAGGTGCCCAGGCGTTTTTCCACGTAACGCACGCAGTCGTAGCCGAAATAACCCACCAGGCCACCGTTGAAGCGCGGCAGGCCGGGGATGGTCGGCACGTTGTAGCGGGCCTTGAAGGTTTCGACGAACGCCAGCGGGTCTTCGACTTCGAGGCTTTCGATTTCGACGCCGTCGTGGGTCACGCTGATGCGATGGTCATGGACTCGCAGCACCGTGCGGCACGGCAGGCCGATGATGGAATAACGGCCCCATTTCTCGCCGCCCTGCACCGATTCGAGCAAGTAGGAGTTGGGTTGGTCGGCCAACTTGAGGTAGATCGACAGCGGTGTGTCGAAGTCGGCCAGGGTTTCACAAGCAAGGGGGATGCGGTTGTAGCCGGCAGCGGCTAGACGCAGGAATTCTTCGCGGATCATGGGGTGCCTCGTGGCAAGAGGAGCTGACAGTCAGGTATGCAAACGCGCCGGATAACCGGCCAGGATCACGTCAGGCGCGCCAACGCCAGCGGGCCAGGGCCTTCATGACTTTCATCCAGAGTTTGCGAGTGACCACCACGATGGCGTTTCCAGAAGAGGATTGAACAGCGTCGGGCAACGTTATCTCAGCGGCCGGGTCCAGGCAACCGGGAATTAACAGACGCAAATCGTCGATCACCAGCGTCGGAAACTCTTCGGCGATGGGCCGGCCGTGGTTGTAGCCATAACTCAACGCCACGCACTTGACCCCTGCCGCCTTGGCCGCCAGCACATCGCTGCGCGAGTCGCCGACGAACAGGGATTGGGAAGCCGGGATGTTGGCCATTTTCATCACGAAAAACAGCGCGGCCGGATCCGGTTTTTTCTGCGGCAAGGTATCGCCGCCGATGATCCAGCGGAAATAGCGGCCGATTTTCATCTGGTCCAGCAACGGCGCAACGAAGCGCTCCGGTTTGTTGGTAATCAGGGCCATTTCCACGCCCTGCTTTTTCAGCCATTTGAGGGTGGAGCGCACGCCGGGATAGACCACCGTCAGTTGGTGATTGTCTTCGTAGGCGTCATTGAACAACGCCAGCGCCCGCTCGGCCTCGGCATCATCGACACCTTGGGCATCGATGTCATTGGCCAAGGCCCGGCGCACCAGCATGGGCGCGCCGTTGCCGACCCAGTGGCGCACCGAGTCGATACCGGCAGGCGGGCGTCCAAGCTTGAGCAGCATCGTGTCCACGGCCGCCGCGAGGTCCGGGACCGAATCGACCAATGTGCCATCGAGGTCGAACATCACCAGACGCGGCAAGCTGCCGGGGAACAGCTGCTCGAAGCCGCTCATGGGCGCGCCAGGGCCAGTTCGGCGCGCATTTTTGCAATCACCTCTTCGTAGTTCGGTGCGTTGAAGATCGCCGAACCCGCGACGAACGTATCGGCACCGGCCGCGGCGATTTCACGGATATTGTTCACGTTCACGCCACCGTCGATTTCCAGGCGGATATCACGGCCCGAGGTATCGATCAGCGCACGGGCTTCGCGCAGCTTATCGAGCGTACCCGGGATGAACTTCTGCCCGCCGAAGCCAGGGTTGACGCTCATCAGCAGGATCATGTCGACCTTGTCCATCACGTACTTGAGCACGTCCAGGGGCGTGGCCGGGTTGAACACCAGGCCGGCCTTGCAACCGCCTTCGCGGATCAACTGCAGGGAGCGGTCGATGTGCTGCGTGGCTTCAGGGTGGAAAGTGATGTAAGTAGCACCGGCTTCGATGAAGTCACCGACGATGCGGTCCACCGGACTGACCATCAAGTGCGCGTCGATCGGCGCGGTGACGCCGTACTTGCGCAGCGCCGCGCAGACCATCGGGCCGATGGTCAGGTTGGGCACGTAGTGGTTGTCCATGACATCGAAGTGGACGATGTCGGCCCCGGCGGCCAGAACGTTGTCCACTTCCTCGCCCAGGCGGGCGAAGTCGGCAGAGAGAATCGACGGAGCAATAGCGAAGGGCTGCATGACGCACCTGTTTTGAGCGAAATCACGATGGCGCGCATTGTATACCTCAAGATTTGGCGCGCCCACCGTGACAATCGATCAATACGCCGCGCGGTAGATCTTCTCGATATCGGCGGCGCTCAGTTGGCGTGGATTGTTGCGCATTAGCCGTTCTATTCCCGCCGCTTCCACCGCCATGGAGGGAATCACGTCATCGGTCACGCCCAGGCTGCTGAGGCCCTTGGGTATTTCCACCGCAGCACACAGCGTAACTATCGCCTCCACAGCCTCATCGGCCGCTTCGAGATCGCTCAGGTGCGCGGTCTTGATGCCCATGGCTTCGGCGATGTCACGCATGCGCTCGACGCAGGCCATCTTGTTCCAGGTCATGACATACGGCAGCAACAAGGCGTTGGCAACGCCATGGGACACGTGAAAACGCCCGCCCAACGGATAGGCCAGCGCATGCACCGCGCCGACCCCGGCATTGCCGAATGCCATGCCGGCCATCAGGCTGGCCGTGGCCATGTCTTCCCGGGCTTGCAGGTGAGCCGGGTTGGCATAGGCCTTGGGCAGCGCACGGCTGATCAGCTTGATTGCGCCGATCGCCAGGGCATCGGTGATGGGCGAAGCATTGAGCGACAGATAGGCCTCGATGGCGTGTGCCAGCGCATCAACGCCACTGGCAGCCGTGACGCCGCGCGGGCAGGTGAGGGTCATCTGCGGACTGACCAGCGCCACGTCCGGCAACAGATAATCGCTGACGATGCCTTTTTTCAGCTGCGCGGCCTTGTCGGAGAGGATCGCCACGTTGGTGACTTCCGAACCAGTACCGGCCGTGGTCGGGATGGCAATCATGGGCGGGCCTTTGCGCGGCACCTGATCGACACCGAACATATCCTGCAGCTCGCCGTGGTAACCGGCATAGACCCCCACGCACTTGGCGATGTCGATGGCACTGCCGCCACCCAGGCCGATCAAGCCATCATGACCACCGTCGCGGTAGGCTTGCATGCAGTCCTCGACAATGGCTATTTCCGGGTCCGGCATGACCCGGTCGAAAATCTCGTAGTCCCGTCCGCCCAGATGTTGCAGGGCCAGTTCCACGGTGCCGGACTTGACCAACGCCGCATCGGTCACGATCAGTGGGTTGTCGACGTCCAGCCGGGTCAGCTCAGCCGCCAGTTGCTCGATGGCAGCGGCACCGGTGATCAGTTTATGGGCGATCTTGAATGAGGAAAGACTCATGTGCGCGGCCTCTTATTCGAGTATGGGCTGGCACAAGGATAGCTCGGTATTGAGGGTTGTCAGCTATTGAGCTTATGAATACACCGCAAACCCAATGTGGGAGCGGGCTTGCTCGCGAATGCGGCGGAACATCCAACATCTATGTCGACTGTTACACCGCTTTCGCGAGCAAGCCCGCTCCCACAGGGACCAACGCTGGCCTCAGACTTGGGTAGTACGCAGCTTCTCGCTACGCCCACGCAACCACTCCAGGGTCAGCAACAGGATCACCGAGAAGGCAATCAGCAGGGTCGCCGCCGCCGCGATGGTGGGGCTGAGGTTTTCGCGGATGCCGCTGAACATCTGCCGTGGCAGGGTTGCCTGCTCGGGGCCGGCCAGGAACAGGGTCACCACCACCTCATCGAACGACGTCGCGAAGGCGAACAGTGCGCCAGAGATCACGCCCGGGGCGATCAACGGCAGGGTCACCCGACGAAACGCCGTCAGTGGCGAAGCCCCGAGGCTGGCAGCGGCCCGAACCAGGTTGTGGTTGAACCCCTGCAGGGTCGCCGACACCGTGATGATGACGAACGGTACACCCAGCACGGCGTGGACCACGATCAGCGAGAAGAAGCTGTTGCCCATCCCCAACGGTGCGAAAAACAGATAACTGGCCACGCCGATGATCACCACCGGCACCACCATGGGCGAAATCACCAGGGCCATCACCAGTGCCTTGCCTGGGAAGTCACCACGGGTCAGGCCGATGGCCGCGAGCGTGCCGAAGATCATCGCCAGCAACGTCGCTGCCGGAGCCACGATGATGCTGTTTTTCAGCGCCCGCATCCATTCGGCCGAGGCGAAGAAATCGTGATACCACTGCAGCGAGAAACCTTGCAGCGGGTACACCAGGAAACTGCCGGAGTTGAACGACAGCGGAATGATCACCAGCACCGGCAGGATCAGGAACAACAGGATCAACCCGCAGAGTATGCGCAGACTGTAGAACCACACCCGCTCAATGGGGGACATGTAAGGACTCACCATTTTCGATCTCCCCTTAGCTCAGGCGCAGGCGACTGGCGCCCACCAACCAGCTGTAAATCAGATAAAGCACGATGGTCGCCAGCAACAGCAGCCCGCCGAGCGCCGTGGCCATGCCCCAGTTAATGCTGGTATTGGTGTAGAACGCGACGAAGTAGCTGACCATCTGATCGTTCGGGCTGCCCAGCAGCGCCGGCGTGATGTAGTAGCCGATGGCAAGGATGAACACCAACAGGCAACCGGCACCGACACCTGCATAGGTCTGTGGGAAGTACACCCGCCAGAAACTGGCGAACGGGTGACAGCCCAGGGAGATCGCCGCCCGCATGTAAGTAGGCGAGATGCCTTTCATCACGCTGTAGATCGGCAGGATCATGAATGGCAGCAGGATGTGGACCATGGAGATATACACACCGGTGCGGTTGAACACCAGTTCCAGAGGCTTATCGATGACGCCCATGGCCATCAGGGCGCTGTTGATCAAGCCGCCCGACTGCAACAGCACGATCCATGCGGCGACTCGCACCAGGATCGAGGTCCAGAACGGCAGCAACACCAGGATCATCAACAGGTTGCTTTGGCGCGATGGCAGGTTCGCCAGCAGGTAGGCCAGCGGATAGGCCAGCACCAGGCAGATCGCGGTGATCACCAAGCCCATCCAGAACGTGCGGGTGAAGATATCCAGGTAAATAGCCTGGTCAGGGGTGGCTGGGGCCAGTTCGCCGAGGTCATCGATGCGGTGATCGACGGCCGCCAGCAGGTAATACGGGGTAACGTCGCTGGTGTTGCGGCGGATCACCTGCCAGTACGCGGGGTCGCCCCAACGCTCATCGAGGTTTTCCAAGGCTTCTTTATAGGAAGCCGGCTCGGTGGCAAACGGCAACGCCCGAGCGGTCTTGGTCAGCAGGCTGCGATAGCCGGCCAGTTCCATGTTCAGGCGCTTGGACAAGTCGCCCAAGGTCTGATTCTTGCGGGCTTCGGCCAGGTCTTCACTGGCAGCCTTGTACACTGGTTCGCCCGGCAAACCGCGTCCGTCCCAGGCAGCGACGGCGGCGACAGTGCGCGGCATGGCGCCCACCACCTCCGGGTTGCTGACGCTTTTGAACAGCAGCGCCACGATCGGCACCAGGAACACCAGCAACAGAAACAGCACCAGCGGCGCGATCAAGGCCTGGGCCTTCCAGCGGTTGATCCGCTCGGCGTGCTTGAGCCGCTGCTTGAGGGTGGGGCTGGTGCCCGCGTTCAGTGGAACGGCGATGGCCATGGCGAACTCCGCAAATCTCTTTGATCGTTACAGGGGCGGCGGGCCGCCTCTGTTCTTTTGAAACACCCAACTGGTGCAAAACCTGTGGGAGCGGGCTTGCTCGCGAAAGCGCTGGGTCAGCCAACACTGATGTTGGAAGTGATGACGCCTTCGCGAGCAAGCCCGCTCCCACACAACCGTCACCGGTTTACTTGGCAGCCCAGGAGTTGAAGCGCTGTTCCAGTTGCTCACCGTTGTCAGCCCAGAAGCTGACGTCGATCTGCACTTGGTTGGCGATGTTTTCCGGGGTGGTCGGCATGTCCTTCAGGACATCCTTGGCCAGCAACGGTACAGCCTGGGTATTGGCCGGACCGTAGGCGATGTTTTCCGAGTAGGTCTTCTGCTGCTGCGGCGCCACCGAGAAAGCGATGAATTTCTTCGCAGCTTCGGCGCGGGTCTTGTCCAGGCCGCGTGGGATGGCCCACGCATCAAAGTCGTAGATGCCGCCGTTCCACACCACTTTCAGGTTGCTTTCTTTCTGTACCGCGGCGATCCGGCCGTTGTAGGCCGAGCTCATGACCACGTCACCGGAAGCCAGGTACTGCGGCGGCTGGGCGCCAGCTTCCCACCACTGGATGTTCGGCTTGAGCTCATCGAGCTTCTTGAACGCACGGTCCTGGCCGTCTTTGCCAGCCAGCACTTTGTAGACGTCTTTCGGCGCTACGCCGTCGGCCATCAAGGCGAATTCCAGGGTGTACTTGGCGCCCTTGCGCAGGCCGCGTTTGCCCGGGAATTGCTTGGTGTCCCAGAAGTCTGCCCAACTGGTCGGCGCGGTCTTGAGTTTGTCGGCGTTGTAGGCCAGCACGGTCGACCACACGAAGAAGCCCACGCCGCAAGGCTGGATGGCGCCCTTGACGTAGTCTTCGGCCTTACCGAACAGAGCCGGATCGAGTTGTTCGAACATGTCTTCGTCACAACCACGGGACAACTCCGGGGACTCGACCTCTACCAAATCCCAGGAAACGCTCTTGGTATCGACCATGGCCTTGACCTTGGCCATTTCGCCGTTGTACTCGCCAGCCACGATCTTGCCATTGCCGGCCGCTTCCCACGGTGCGTAGAAGGCTTTGACCTGAGCCGCCTTGTTCGCCCCGCCGAAAGACACCACGGTCAGGTCCGGGCCCACCGCCATCGCGCTTGCCGCACCCATCATGCCCAGTGTCAGGGCTGTGAACTTCAGGGATCTCAACATTTATTGTTCTCTCCACGTGCAGGGTTGGTGTTGGTACAGCAGGGGGCGATCAATTCGCCTCTAGAAGGGGATCGAGCGCACGCACATGCTCGACTTGCCAGCCAAGCGGAACCACGTCCCCGACGGCGAGCCCGGGATCGAGCTCGGCAATCGGCTGTTTCACGAAGAAGTCGGTCTTGCCGCAGACTTCCAGGCGAACCCGGACGTGGTCGCCCAGATAGATGAATTCCGCCACCCTCCCTGAGAAGCGGTTGACACATTGTTCGCTTGCGCCGTTGAGACTCACCCGCTCCGGGCGGATCGACAGGGTCACCGGCTCGCCGGGCTGGCCGACGTTCACCGCCAGTGCCTCGACCTTTTCACCGCGCCCCAGCTCCACCAGGCAGCGCTCGCCGGTTTGACTGTGCAGACGACCGTTGAGACGGTTGTTCTCGCCAATGAAGTTGGCGACGAAGGTGTTTTTCGGCTCTTCATACAGGGTGCGCGGCGGGGCGATCTGCTGGATCTCGCCCTGATGGAACACCGCCACACGGTCGGACATGGTCAAGGCTTCGCCCTGGTCATGGGTCACGTAGACCACTGTCACGCCAAGGCGCTGGTGCAGGTGTTTGATTTCCATCTGCATGTGCTCGCGAAGCTGCTTGTCCAGCGCACCCAGGGGTTCGTCCATCAGCACCAGCTGTGGCTCGAACACCAGCGCCCGGGCCAGGGCTACCCGTTGTTGCTGGCCGCCGGACAATTGCGCCGGGTAGCGTTGGGCGAAGCTGTCCAGCTGGACCATGCTCAAGACGCGCTTGACCCGATCACTCACGTCGCTCTTGTTCAAACCTCGCACGGTCAACGGGAACGCCAGATTCTCGGCAACGGTCATGTGCGGGAACAAGGCGTAGTTCTGGAACACCATGCCGATGTCGCGCTTGTGCGGTGGCACATTGTTGATCGAGCGCCCGGCCAGCAGAATCTCACCGGCGGTTGGGGTCTCAAACCCGGCGAGCATCATCAGGCTGGTGGTCTTGCCAGAGCCGGAGGGCCCGAGCAGGGTCAGGAATTCGCCTTTGCGAATATCCAGGTTGAGGTCTTTGACGATCAGGTTCTCGCCGTCGTAGCTCTTTTGCACACCACGAAAGCTGACCAGTACATCACTGGCCCCCGCGCTTGAATCGACCTGGCTCATACCCGCACCTTTTGTATTGATGACTGCTTGTGAGTCAAGCCTAGTGGAGCCTGGGGTCCGCGCAAATCGGGACGCAGGAGAGAATCACCTCAGCGGGATGGAAGAGTCGGGGTAGGGATTGCCCTACAGGGATGGCGGGATTGGGTAAATGCAGTGGCGCGTTTTAAGCGGCAAGCCGCAAGTAGGGGCAAAAAGCGCTGTTGGGGCTTGTCGCAAATGGATATGCCAACGCATTCCCCTGTGGGAGCGAGCCTGCTCGCGATAGCGGTGTATCAGCCAATATCGATGTCGAATGACCCGACACCATCGCGAGCAGGCTCGCTCCCACAGGGGGAACAGTGGTGAGGCTTAGAGCAGCTTGTGCTCCATCGCATATTTCACCAGTTCCGCCAATGAGGTGATGTTGAGCTTCTGCATCAGCCGCGCCTTGTGGGTGCTGATGGTCTTGCTGCTCAGGGCCAGTTGCTGGGCGATGTCGTTGACGTTGGCGCCCTGGGCCAGGCGTTCGAAGACTGAGAATTCACGCTCGGACAGCAGCGAGTGCAGCGGTCGCGTGTCGGTCAGGCCGACTTCAAAGACCATGCGGTCGGCCAGGTCCGGGTCGATGTAGCGCCCGCCAGCCGCGACCTTGCGAATCGCCATGAGCAGCAAGGCCGGGTCGCTGTCCTTGGTCGCGTAGCCGGCGGCGCCGACCTTCAGGGCGCGGGCGGCCATTTGCGCCTCGTCATGCATCGACAGCACCAGGATGGCCGGCGGATTGTTCAGCGCCCGGATCCGTGGGATCGCCTCCAGGCCGTTGACGCCCGGCATGGAAATATCCAGCAGCACCACTTCGCAGGGCACATGCCGTAAGGTTTCGAGCAACTGTTCGCCATTGCTCGCCTCCCCCACCACCACCAGATCCTTGGCCAGGCCGATCAACTGCTTGATGCCTTCGCGGACGATGGTGTGGTCTTCGGCTACCAGTACACGGATCACATTGTTCTCCAGATTCAGGATCTCATCGCGAGCAAGCTCGCTCCCACAGGGTGTTGTGGTGGACACATGGATTGGGCTGTGTACACAAAACCCCTGTGGGAGCGAGCTTGCTCGCGATGAGGCCATCGGCTATTTCACCGACCTGAGAAAAGCCGCCGTCTCCGGCTGCACCGGATTGCC
>NZ_MUOA01000066.1:0-25124 GCF_002001065.1 Pseudomonas sp. A25(2017)
ACTCCGGCATTGCTCCGTGGGCCCGCCGCGAAGGGCCATCCATGGCCCAGCGCGGCTAACCCGGCATCCATGCCGGGTTGCCCACTGCGCAATGCCTGCGTTCGGCCAGCGTGGTTAACGGGGCGCCGAGATCAACGTCCACCGCGAGGCGGCCTAACAGCCGACCTGACTCTCCCGGTCGTACACCCGTTAGATCTGTGGGAGCAAAGCTTGCTCGCGATAGCGGTCTGTCAGGCAACATCAATACTGACTGCCCCGCCGCCATCGCGAGCAAGCTCGCTCCCACATTCGATCTTCAGTGAACACAAAACTTATTGCTCAACACAGTCCCTCTGTGGGAGCGGGCTTGCTCGCGAAGAGGTCAGCACATCCAACATCATCATCGACTGTGACGCCGCCATCGCGAGCAAGCCCGCTCCCACAGGAGAAACGCGGTCCCCATCAAGAACCAGGTCGGCTCTAAGGCCGCCTCGCGGTGGACGTTGATCTCGGGCGCCCCGTTAACCACGCTGGCTGAACGGAGGTGTTGTGGAGTGGGTAACCCGGCATGGATGCCGGGTTAGCCGCGCTGGGCCATGGATGGCCCTTCGCGGCGGGCCCACGGAGCAATGCCTTCGTTCAGGCATGCCGAGCCTAGGCGAGGCACCGAGTGGTGGGGCAGGAGCGTTTTGCTTACTTTTGACTGGGCCGGCTCCCGGGCTTCTCAAAAGTGAGCCGCTGTAAGAGCGGAACCCTAAGCCGCCGTTACCGCAGCAACGGATATACACACCGATCACACCCCAAAAAAAGCGAAGCCAAAAAAACGGCGCTTTCCATCTCGGAAGAAGCGCCGTTTCTCTTGAGTGACAGGAGCTCAGTATCAGTCAATATACTCAAACAACTTGACGATTTTCTGCACCCCAGACACACCCTGCACCAGGTTGGTCGCCTGCGCAGCCTCTTTCTTGGTTAACAACCCCAGCAAATAGACGATGCCATTCTCAGTCACAACCTTGATACGCGAGCCGGGAATGCTGGCGTCGGTGAGCATCTGGGTCTTGATCTTGGTGGTCAACCAGGCGTCGTTCTGGCGTGCCAGCAGCGAGGAGGGTTGCAGGACCTGCAGTTCGTTGTGCACGGTCTTGACCCGTTGCACGGCGCTGGCTTCCTGTTCGGCCTTGGCCTTGAGGTCGGCGCGCGGGGTCTGGCCGGCCAGCAGTACGACGCCGTTGAAGCTGGTGACGACGATGTGCGAGTTGTTGTCCAGGTCCGGGTCGGCCTTGGCGATGTTCACGCCTACCTTGGTTTCAATCAGGGAGTCGTCGATCTTGCTGCCGAAGGTGCGGGTGCCGCGGTCATCTTCAATCGGCTTTTCCCGGCTGGCGTTAACCACCGATGTGCAGCCGCTGATGCCGAGGCACAGGGTCAGGGCCAGTAGGCCTAGGCGATTAGGGGTCATTCTTCACTCCCGAACAGTTGGCTGTCGATCAAGTCGCAAAGGCAGTGGATCGCCAGCAGGTGGACTTCCTGGATACGTGCGGTGACATTGGCCGGTACGCGGATCTCGACGTCTTCTGGCAAGAGCAGGGACGCCATGCCGCCGCCGTCACGACCGGTCAATGCTACGACAATCATTTCGCGATCATGTGCGGCCTGGATCGCTTGAATAATATTGGCCGAATTGCCGCTGGTGGAAATCGCCAGCAGTACATCGCCGGGTTGGCCCAGGGCGCGGATCTGTTTGGAGAAAATTTCGTTGTAGCTGTAGTCGTTGGCGATCGAGGTGATCGTCGAGCTGTCGGTGGTCAGGGCGATCGCTGGCAGGCTCGGGCGCTCGCGCTCGAAGCGGTTGAGCAGTTCCGAAGAGAAGTGCTGTGCGTCGCCGGCCGAACCGCCATTGCCGCACGAAAGCATCTTGCCCTCGTTGAGCAACGCGTTGACCATCACTTGGCTGGCTTGCTCGATGTGCGGTGCAAGTACGTCCATCGCCTGTTGCTTGGTGTCGATACTGGCCTGAAAAAGCTGGCGAATTCGCGATTGCATGTCCATCTGTGTGACCTTAAGTAGCGCGGCTTATCGGCACAAACATGTGCGGCGCGCAAAGCAAAGAGCAAAAAAGTTAGGTGAAGGTGTCCGGCTCGGCATGGGCGCTCAACTGTCGAAAGCGTTCTGCAGCCAGTTCAACTGAGCGGCGTTGCTGTCGATGGCAACCACGTCGAAGCGGCAGGGATGATCGGCCCAGCGAGACTCGCGTTGCAGAAAATACTGCGCGGCGAAAATCAGCTTCTGGCGCTTGCGCTCGTCAATGCTGTCGAGCGCGCCACCCCATTGAGTATTTTTTCTGTAGCGGACTTCGACGAATACTACTGTATCGCCGTCAAGCATGACCAGATCAAGCTCGCCGCGTTTACACAACCAGTTCTGCGCCACCAGCCGCAGGCCTTGTTGCTGGAGATGCGCGAGGGCCAGGCCCTCGGCATCCCGTCCGCTTTGCTGGCGTGATCGGTCAGGCATCAGCGCTGGGTATCCGGCAGCCGCTGCACCTGGCCGTTGACGAACTCGGCCCATGGCAGTTGACGCTGTACGCGCTGGGTTGGAGACACTGCCAGGCTGCCCGACAGGCCTTCGATTCGGCTGTCCGGCAACGTCTTGAGCTGACCCAGGCGCGGTGCCAGGCGATAGGCGTCTGCACCCATCGCGTACAACCGACCCAGGCTGCCGCCCGCCTGGGGCCACTGGGCGGTGACCTGCTTGCGCAGCGGGTCATTGGCGTCGAGCAGCCACGGGGTTTCGCAGAAGCGGATACCGCTCATGTCGTTATATTGATTCTGGTCGCCGCTGGCGCTGAACACTGAAGACGTCGCGTAGACCGGCACGTCGCCAGCGTACTGGAAGTTCAGGGTCGGCTTGATCTGCTGGGCCTGTTGCGGCGTCGATGCCAGGAAGATGAACTCGATGTCCTGGCGACGGGACGGCTGGGCCGCGACCGTGGTGCCAACGGTGCTTTGCAGGCTCTTGGCGCGACCTTCGCTCTGGCGCAGCTGGAACATGTCGGCGATCTGCTGGGCCAGTTGGACCGGTTGGTCGACCCGTTCGATTGCGATGATGGTACCGCCATTGGCCTGCCAGTCCTGGCTGAAGGCTTTCAGTACACGATCGCCCCATTCACTCTTCGGTACCATGACGGCGGCGCGATGCAGGCCATCGGCGCGGGCGCGGCGGGAGACTTCGCGAGCTTCATCCTCCGGTGCCAGGCCGAACTGGAACAGTTGCGGTGGCCCTTGCTCGCCTTCGCTGTAGTTCAGCGCCAGGGTGGTGATCGGCAGTTGCGGGCGGGTGCTGATTTGCTTGACCAGTGGTTTTTCCAGCGGTCCGACTACCAGCTGCACGCCATCGGCCTGGGCCTTGCGATAGAACTCGTCCATGGAGGTCAGGCTGGAGCTGTCGTAGAGCTGGATGCTTGGCGGCTTCTGCCCGGCCTGCTGGGCCTGGTAGTGCGCGGCCATGAAGCCCTCACGCAAGGCCTTGGCAACCGCGGCCAACGGGCCATTCTGTGGCAGCAGCAGGGCAATCTTGCTCAGCGGCTGGCTCGCCAGTTCCTTGAGCTTGACCAGGGGGGTTGGCAGCTGCAGGGCGGCGGGGTGCTTCGGGTTCTGTTCGCGCCAGTGGTCGATGGCCGCCTGCTGTTGTTCCAGGGTGCCGGCGGTCTTGACGGCCTGGGCCAGGCTCAGCCAGCCGCCTAGGTCGTCGTTGGCGCTTGGCTGCAACTGGTCGGTGGGCAGCGAGGCGATCAACGACCAGATGGCTTCGTGGTTTTTTGCCGCAGCGTCGTTTTCCAGCAGGGGCGCGATGAAAATGCGCTCCTTGGCGGCGGCCAGGGTCTGGCCATCGGCCTCCAGGGCGCGGGCGCGGACGGTACCGGTACGGACCTGCTGCTCCACCGGCATTTCGCTCAGGTGTTGCAGGCTTGGGTGGCTCAGGGCGGTCAGTGCCGCCTTGGGCTGGTTGCGGGTCATCGCCAGTTCAGCCGACAGCGTGCTGGCGAAAATCTGCTGGCCGGGCTTGAGTTGCTCCATCGGCACTTGTTGCAGGATCTGTGCGGACTGGCCGGCATTGCCCTGGCGGTAGGCCAGGTCAGCAGCGCTCAGGCGCAGCAGGGCGGCTTTTTCCGGATTCTTGCTTTGAGTGGCCTGTTCGAGCAACTGCTCGATACTGGCATCCGGGGTGCGTGGGAGTTCGCCAAGGCTGGACGAGGGCGAGCTGGCGCAGGCCGCCAGGAGGGCAGCGAGGCAGAGGGCGGAGAGCAGCCGCAGGCAAGCGATCATGTAAGTGTTCCTGATACGAGATCAAATAAGCGTCGAATTGTACCCAAGCACTGGCCGGGGCGCGATGTTAGTGGTGTGAATCGATCAATTTAGGTATTTCAAAGAGTGCGGTGCACCACAAAAGATGACGGCACTGAACTGTGGCGAGGGGATTTATCCCCGCTGGGCTGCGTAGCGGCCCCCAAAAAACGCAGCCTCGGTATATCAGTTAAAAGGGAGCCCAGCCTTCCGGGGGGCCGCTACGCAGCCCAACGGGGATAAATCTCCTCGCCACAACACGCTACAATGGCGGTTTTTACCGATCATGAGGTGTGTGTCTTGACTGCTCCAGGTGCTTTGAATTCCGCTGCCGGCTCGCTTTATGTGGTGGCGACGCCCATCGGCAACCTGGACGATATCAGTGCCCGGGCGCTGAAAATCCTGCAGGAGGTTGCGCTGATCGCCGCTGAAGACACGCGCCACTCCCAGCGCCTGCTGCAGCATTTTGGCATTTCCACGCCGTTGGCGGCCTGTCATGAACACAATGAACGGGATGAAGGCAGTCGTTTCATTACCCGGCTGCTGGCGGGCGATAATGTCGCGCTGATTTCCGATGCCGGTACGCCACTGATTTCCGACCCTGGCTATCATCTGGTGCGTCAGGCTCGGGCGGCGGGCATCAGCGTGGTGCCGGTGCCGGGGGCTTGTGCATTGATCGCAGCGCTGTCGGCGGCAGGCCTGCCGTCGGACCGTTTCATCTTCGAAGGTTTCCTGCCGGCCAAGGCGGTGGGGCGACGGGCGCGCCTGGAGGCCATAAAGGAAGAGCCGCGCACGCTGATCTTCTATGAGGCGCCGCACCGCATCCTGGAATGCCTGCAAGACATGGAGCTGGTGTTCGGCGCCGAGCGCCCGGCGCTGCTGGCTCGTGAGTTGACCAAGACCTTCGAAACCCTCAAGGGCTTGCCGTTGGCCGAGTTGCGAGCCTTCGTCGAAGGTGACAGCAACCAGCAGCGCGGCGAGTGTGTCGTCCTGGTGGCTGGGTGGACAGCCCCGGAAAGTGAAGACGCTGTCAGCAGCGAAGCGATGCGCATCCTGAACCTGCTACTCGAGGAAATGCCCCTCAAGCGCGCCGCGGCCCTTGCGGCGCAGATCACCGGTGAGCGCAAGAACGTGCTGTACCAGGTCGCACTGGAAAAACAGAAGGGTCAGTGAAAGCAGGGCGCAGGGCTGGCCCAAGGCTTTTAGCGCTTGTTCTTCAGGCGCTCTACCGTTAACCTTCGCGGCGGAGAGTCGATCGGACAGTCGCTGCCCTCTATGAAAATTAGGGGGGGGAGGAAAGTCCGGGCTCCATAGGGCGAAGTGCCAGGTAATGCCTGGGAGGCGTGAGCCTACGGAAAGTGCCACAGAAAATAACCGCCTAAGCGCTTCGGCGCCGGTAAGGGTGAAAAGGTGCGGTAAGAGCGCACCGCACGTCTGGCAACAGTTCGTGGCTAGGTAAACCCCACTTGGAGCAAGACCAAATAGGGTCCCAAGGCGTGGCCCGCGCTGGGACCGGGTAGGTTGCTAAAGATGTCCAGTGATGGCCATCGTAGACGAATGACTGTTCAAGACAGAACCCGGCTTACAGATCGACTCTCCACCTTTTTCCCTCCCTGCCGGAATCACTGGCAGACGCAGTTCCTAATACCAAAAAAATCTTACTCTTAACAAATCACTTTAACTTGTGCGCGCAGCCTCCTGTGCTCATTCGGGTTGAGGCGAAAATTCCTACGTCAGATTCTTGTTACCTCTCCTGAAACGCTCCTAAATCTCCGATCTATAAGGCTTTTCCTTCAATCCGCGCCTTGACGGTGCGGTAGGCGCATTCCTATAGTGTGCGCAAGTGGCGGAAAGTGGCATGAAGTGGGTTTTTTTGAAGGTAAAACGCCAAAAAGTGGAGAAACGCAGACGTGTTTCGCGGAGCTAACGCTATCAGTCTCGATGCAAAAGGCCGTCTCGCCATGCCGAGCCGGTATCGTGACGAGCTCGTTTCGCGAAGTTCGGGGCAGTTAATCGTCACGATCGACGCCGTTGATCCATGTTTGTGTGTTTACCCTCTCGATGAGTGGGAAATCATCGAAACCAAACTGCGCGCACTGCCTTCGCTGCGTGAAGAAAACCGCCGTTTGCAACGCTTGCTGATCGGTAATGCCGTCGACCTCGAACTCGATGGCAGCGGTCGTTTCCTGGTGCCGCCGCGCCTGCGCGAATACGCCAAGCTGGACAAGCGCGCGATGCTGGTGGGCCAACTGAACAAGTTCCAGCTGTGGGACGAAGATGCCTGGAATGCGGTTTCCGCCGCTGACCTCGCTGCTATTCAACAACCGGGCGCCATGCCTGATGAACTGCGTGATTTGATCCTGTGACTATTGATAGCGGCTTTAACCACATCACCGTACTGCTTGACGAAGCCGTCGAGGCTCTCGCCGTACGTCCTGATGGCTGCTATCTGGACGGCACGTTCGGGCGTGGCGGACACAGCCGGTTGATTCTCAGCAAGCTCGGTCCGGGTGGCCGGTTGCTGGGATTCGACAAGGATCCTCAAGCGATTGCCACCGGGCAAGCGCTGGCGGCCGAAGACGGCCGCTTTGTCATTGTGCAACGCAGCTTTGCCGAGCTGGCTTCGGAAGTCGCCGAGCGTGGCCTGGCCGGCAAGGTCAGCGGCGTGCTGCTCGACCTGGGCGTGTCTTCGCCACAACTGGACGACCCGGAGCGCGGCTTCAGTTTCCTCAATGACGGCCCGCTGGACATGCGCATGGACCCGTCCCGAGGCATCAGCGCCGCCGAATTCGTCAACACTGCCCCGGTGGAAGAAATCGCCCGTGTCTTCAAGGAATACGGTGAAGAGCGTTTCTCCGGCCGCATGGCCCGTGCCGTGGTCGAGCGGCGCGATATCAAGCCATTCGAGCGCACCGGCGACCTGGCCGAGGTGCTGAAAGTTGCCAACCCGGCCTGGGAAAAGGGCAAGAACCCGGCGACCCGTGCTTTCCAGGGCTTGCGCATCCACGTCAATAACGAGTTGGGCGATCTGGAAGTCGGTCTCGAAGCGGCGCTTGAAGCGCTGGAGATCGGCGGTCGGCTGGTGGTGATCAGCTTCCATTCCCTGGAAGACCGCATCGTCAAGCTGTTCATGCGCAAACTCACCAAGGGCGAAGCCGATAACCTGCCGCGCAACCTGCCGGTGCGTTTCGAAGCCTTCGTGCCAAAAATCAAGATCCATGGCAAAGCGCAGTTCGCCTCCGAGGCTGAACTCAAGGCCAACCCACGTGCCCGTAGCGCCGTCATGCGTGTCGCGGAGAAGTTGCGGTGAGCAAGCTCTTCGCCAAGCCACTGCCCGGCGGCAGCTTTTTCATGCTGCTGCTGTTTATCGGCGTGCTCGTGTCGGCCATCGCCGTGTCCTATAGCGCGCACTGGAACCGGCAGCTTCTCAATACCCTCTACAACGAACTGAGCGTGCGCGACAAGGCGCAGGCCGAGTGGGGCCGGTTGATCCTGGAGCAGAGCACCTGGACCGCCCATAGCCGTATCGAAGTCTTGGCCACCGAGCAGTTGAAAATGCGCATTCCCGGCGCCGCCGAAGTGCAGATGGTGGCGCCATGATGAAACTCGAAGGGGCGCTGTTCCCGTGGCGGTTCCGTCTGGTCCTGGGCTTGCTCGGGATCATGGTGGCGGCGATTTCATGGCGCATCATCGACCTGCAGGTCGTCGACCGTGATTTCCTCAAGGGGCAGGGCGATGCCCGCAGTGTGCGGCATATTCCTATCCCGGCTCACCGTGGCTTGATCACCGACCGCAATGGCGAACCCCTGGCCGTGAGCACCCCGGTGACCACCTTGTGGGCCAACGCCAAGGAAATGCAGCAGGCCAAGGAAAAATGGCCAGCACTGGCCGCTGCCCTCGGGCAGGATCCCAAGGCCTTGGCCGAGCGCCTCGAAGCCCAGGCCAACAAGGAATTCATTTATCTGGTGCGCGGGTTGACGCCCGAGCAAGGCCAGAGCGTGCTCGATCTGAAAGTGCCTGGTGTCTACGGCATTGAAGAGTTCCGGCGTTTCTACCCGGCCGGTGAAGTCACCGCCCACATGGTCGGGTTTACCGACATTGATGACCGAGGGCGCGAAGGTGTCGAACTGGCCTATGACGAATGGCTCGCCGGGGTCGCCGGTAAGCGCCAGGTCATCAAGGATCGGCGCGGCAGGCTGATCAAGGATGTCCAAGTCACCAAAAACGCCAAGGCCGGAAAGCCCTTGGCGTTGTCCATTGACCTGCGCCTGCAATACCTGGCCAACCGTGAACTGCGCAATGCCATCGTCGAGAACGGTGCCAAGGCCGGCAGCCTGGTGATCATGGACGTGAAGAGCGGCGAGATCCTGGCGATGGTCAACCAGCCGACCTACAACCCGAACAACCGTCGCAACCTGCAACCGGCGATGATGCGCAACCGCGCGATGATCGACGTGTTCGAGCCCGGTTCGACCATGAAAGCCGTGTCCATGGCCGCGGCCCTGGAAACCGGGCGCTGGAAACCGAGCGACACCGTCGAGGTGTATCCGGGCACCCTGCAGATCGGCAAGTACACCATTCGTGACGTGTCCAAGACCGAAGGCCCGGTGCTCGACCTGACCGGCATCCTGATCAATTCCAGTAACGTCGGCATGAGCAAGATTGCCTTCGATATCGGCGGCGAGGCGATCTATCGCCTGGCCCAGAAAATCGGCCTCGGCCAGGACACCGGCCTGGGCTTCCCGGGCGAGCGTGTCGGCAACCTGCCGAACTACCGCGACTGGCGCAAGGCTGAAACCGCCACGTTGTCCTACGGCTACGGTGTTTCCGTGACCGCGATCCAGTTGGTCCACGCGTTTTCCGCGCTAGCGAACAACGGGCGGATGGCACCACTGACCCTGATCAAGACCGACAAGGCGCCGCAGACCACCCAGGTGATCCCGGAGGATGTCGCCAAGACCATGCAGGGCATGCTGCAACAAGTGATCGAAGCGCCGCGCGGTGTCTATCGCGCCCAGGTCCCGGCCTATCACGTGGCAGGCAAATCGGGTACGGCCCGTAAAACCTCGGTGGGCACCAAAGGCTACGCCGAGAATTCCTACCGTTCGCTGTTTGCCGGCTTCGGCCCGATGAGCGACCCGCGCTACGCCATCGTCGTGGTCATCGACGAACCGAGCAAGGCGGGCTACTTCGGTGGCCTGGTCTCGGCGCCGGTGTTCAGCAAAGTGATGTCCGGCACCCTGCGCCTGATGAACATTACCCCGGACAACCTGCCGCCGACCCAGCAGGCCAATACCGCACCGGTCGTTCCCCTGAAAGCCGAAGGAGGGCGTGGCTGATGTCCCTGAGCCTGAACAAGATTTTTGCCCACGCCGGTCACGATCTGTTGATCCGCGAACTGGCCCTGGATAGCCGCAATGTCCGTGCCGGGGACTTGTTCCTGGCGGTGCCGGGTGCGCGTTTCGATGGTCGCGACCATATCGCCGACGCCCTGAAGCGTGGCGCGGCTGCCGTGGCGTATGAAGTGCACGGCGCGACCGTGCTGCCGATCACCGACGTTCCGCTGATTCCGGTCAAGGGCCTGGCGGCGCAGCTGTCGGACATCGCCGGGCGTTTTTATGGCGACCCGAGCCGCCACCTGAACCTGGTGGGCGTGACCGGTACCAACGGCAAGACCAGCGTGACCCAACTGGTGGCCCAGGCCCTGGACCTGCTCGGCCAGCATTGCGGCATTGTCGGCACCTTGGGCAACGGCTTCCATGGCGCGCTGGAAAGCGGCCTGCACACCACGCCGAACCCGATTGCCGTGCAAGCGACCCTGGCAGACCTGAAAAAGGCCGGTGCCAAGGCCGTTGCGATGGAAGTCTCTTCCCATGGTTTGGACCAGGGCCGTGTGACCGCGCTGGCGTTCGATGTCGCGGTGTTGACCAACCTGTCCCGGGATCATCTGGATTACCACGGCACCATGCAGGCCTACGGCGAAGCCAAGGCCAGGCTGTTTGCCTGGAATGACCTGAAGTGCCGGGTCATCAACCTCGATGACGAATTCGGTCGGCAACTGGCTGCCGAAAAACGCGAGTCGCGGTTGATCACCTACAGCCTGGAAGATGCCAGCGCCTACCTTTATGTACGCCAGGCGCAATTCAATGACGAAGGCGTGCGCGCCACCTTGGTCACGCCCCAGGGCGAGCACCATTTGCGCAGCACCTTGCTCGGCCGTTTCAACCTGAGCAACGTATTGGCGGCCATCGGCGCCTTGCTCGGCCTGGACTATGCGCTGGACGAGATTCTCAAGGTCTTGCCGAAGCTCGAGGGCCCGGCCGGTCGCATGCAGCGTCTGGGCGGTGGGACTCAACCACTGGTTGTGGTCGATTACGCCCATACCCCCGACGCGTTGGAAAAAGTTCTCACGGCCCTGCGACCTCACGCCAAGGGCAAGTTGCTGTGCCTGTTCGGCTGCGGTGGTGATCGTGATCGCGGCAAACGCCCATTGATGGCCGAAGTCGTGGAGCGGCTGGCAGACGGCGTGCTGGTCACCGACGACAACCCACGCAGCGAAGACCCGCAGCAGATTTTTGATGACATCCGCGCCGGTTTTGCGGCTGTGGACAACGTCACCTTCGTGTCTGGTCGCGGCCAGGCCATTGCCCAGTTGATCGCCAGCGCCTCGGCGGACGATGTCATCGTCCTGGCCGGCAAGGGCCACGAGGACTATCAGGAAATCAACGGCGAACGCCATGCTTTCTCCGATCTGGTGGAAGCCGATCACGCCCTGACCGCGTGGGAGGTGGCCCATGCTTAAAGCCCTGAAGCTCAGCGAACTGACCAACGCCCTGAATGCGCGCCTCATCGCCGCGGACGCCACCTTCAACGGCGTCAGCATCGACAGTCGGGCAATCGCACCGGGGCAATTGTTCGTCGCCTTGGCCGGGCCGCGTTTCGATGGTCACGATTACTTGAACGAAGTCGCGGGCAAAGGTGCGGTCGCGGCCCTGGTCGAGCGCGAAGTGAGCAACAGCGCGCTGCCGCAATTGCTTGTCAACGACACTCGCCAGGCCCTGGGCCAGCTCGGCGCGCTGAACCGCGCGGCGTATGGCAACCCGGTCGCGGCCATCACCGGCTCCAGCGGCAAGACCACGGTCAAGGAAATGCTTGCCAGCATCCTGCGCACCCGCGGTCCGGTGCTGGCGACCCGTGGCAACCTGAATAATGACCTCGGCGTACCGCTGACCTTGCTGGAACTGGCGCCGGAGCACAGTGCCGCCGTCATCGAGCTGGGGGCTTCGCGGCTCGGCGAGATCGCTTACACCGTGGGCATGACCAAGCCCCACGTGGCGGTACTCAACAATGCCGGGACTGCTCACGTCGGCGAGTTCGGCGGCCCGGAAAAAATTGTCGAGGCCAAGGGCGAGATCATCGAGGGGCTGGATGCCGATGGCGTCGCCGTGCTGAATCTCGACGACAAGGCTTTCGAAATCTGGAAGACCCGGGCGGGCGAGCGCAAGGTGCTGACCTTTGCCCTGAGCAACCTCGCCGCGAATTTCTACGCCAGTGACCTGGACCGCGACGCTCGCGGGTGCCCGGCCTTTAACCTGCACAGCCCGGATGGCGCCGAGCGGGTGCAATTGAACCTGCTCGGCACCCATAACGTTGCCAACGCCCTGGCCGCGGCGGCGGCTGCCCATGCCCTGGGCGTGTCGCTGCCGGGCATCGTCGCCGGGTTGAACGCCGTACAGCCAGTCAAGGGGCGCTCCGTCGCGCAACTGGCCAGCAATGGCATGCGCGTGATCGACGACACCTATAACGCCAACCCGTCGTCCATGTGCGCGGCCGTGGATATCCTCGCCGGTTTCTCCGGCCGTACCGTATTGGTGCTGGGGGATATCGGTGAACTGGGCGAGTGGGCGCAACAGGGGCATCACGACGTCGGTGCCTATGCGCGCGGCAAGGTCGACGCGCTGTATGCGGTCGGTCCGATGATGGCCCATGCGGTCGCCGCGTTTGGCGAGCACGCACGGCATTTCACCACTCAGGCCGAACTGATCCAGGCCCTGGGCGGCGAGCAGGACCCGAACACCACCTTATTGATCAAGGGCTCACGCAGCGCAGCGATGGAAAACATCGTCGCGGCGCTGTGCGGCGCCTCCACGGAGAAACATTAATGCTGCTGCTGCTAGCGGAGTACCTGCAACAGTTCCACAAAGGCTTCGCGGTCTTCCAGTACCTGACCCTGCGCGGGATCCTGGGTGTGCTGACCGCGCTGTCGTTGTCGCTGTTCCTGGGCCCGTGGATGATCCGCACCCTGCAGAACCTGCAGATCGGCCAGTCGGTTCGTAACGACGGTCCGCAATCGCACCTGTCCAAATCCGGCACCCCGACCATGGGTGGCGCGCTGATCCTCTCGTCCATCGGCATCAGCACCTTGCTCTGGGCCGACCTGGCGAACCGGTATGTCTGGGTCGTGCTGCTGGTGACCTTGCTCTTTGGCGCCATCGGCTGGGTCGACGACTACCGCAAGGTCATCGAGAAGAACTCCCGTGGGCTGCCAAGTCGCTGGAAGTATTTCTGGCAGTCGGTATTCGGCCTCGGCGCGGCGATCTTCCTTTATATGACCGCCGCCTCGCCAGTGGAAACTACCCTGATCCTGCCGATGCTCAAGGACTACAGCATTCCATTGGGCGCAGGCTTCATCGTGCTGACCTACCTGGTGATCGTCGGTTCGAGCAACGCGGTCAACCTCACCGACGGTCTCGACGGCCTGGCGATCATGCCGACGGTGATGGTCGGCGGTGCGCTGGGGATCTTCTGCTACCTGTCGGGTAACGTGAAATTCGCTGAATACCTGCTGATCCCTTATGTGCCGGGGGCGGGCGAGCTGATCGTGTTCTGCGGAGCGCTGATCGGTGCCGGCCTGGGCTTCCTGTGGTTCAACACCTATCCGGCGCAAGTCTTCATGGGCGACGTCGGCGCGCTGGCGCTGGGCGCGGCCCTGGGCACCATCGCTGTGATCGTTCGCCAGGAAATCGTCCTGTTCATCATGGGCGGCGTGTTCGTGATGGAGACCCTGTCAGTCGTCATTCAGGTTGCGTCCTTTAAATTGACCGGCCGCCGGGTATTTCGCATGGCGCCGATCCACCACCACTTTGAACTCAAGGGCTGGCCCGAGCCGCGTGTGATCGTCCGTTTCTGGATCATCACCGTGATTCTGGTCCTGGTCGGCCTTGCCACCCTGAAGCTGAGGTAGAACGAGTGTCCCTGATCGCTTCTGACCACTTCCGCATCGTTGTCGGCCTCGGCAAGAGCGGCATGTCCCTGGTTCGCTTCCTGGCGAACCGGGGCGTGTCGTTTGCCGTCGCCGATACGCGGGAAAATCCGCCTGAGCTGGCCACGCTGCGCCGTGACTATCCGCAGGTGGACGTGCGTTGTGGCGAGCTGGACGTCGAGTTCCTGTGCCGCGCCGATGAGCTCTACGTGAGCCCCGGCCTGGCCCTGGCGACTCCAGCCCTGCAGGCTGCCGCCGCCCGTGGCGTGAAATTGTCCGGCGACATCGAGCTGTTCGCGCGTAACGCCAAGGCGCCGATCGTTGCCATCAGCGGTTCCAATGCCAAGAGCACCGTCACCACCCTGGTCGGCGAGATGGCCGCGGCGGCCGGCAAGCGCGTCGCCGTGGGCGGCAACCTGGGTACCCCGGCGCTGGACCTGCTCAGCGACGAGGTCGAGCTGTACGTGATGGAGTTGTCGAGCTTCCAGCTCGAGACCACCGACCACCTGGGCGCCGAAGTGGCCACCGTGCTCAACGTCAGCGAAGACCACATGGACCGCTACAGCGGCCTGCCGGCTTATCACCTGGCCAAGCACCGGATCTTCCGTGGTGCCCGGCAAGTGGTGTTCAACCGCCAGGATGCCCTGACCCGTCCGTTGTTGGGCGAGGGCATGCCGTGCTGGTCCTTCGGCCTGGGCGTGCCGGATTTCAAAGGCTTCGGGCTGCGTGAAGAGAATGGCGAGAAATACCTGGCCTTCGAATTCCAGAACCTGATGCCGGTGCGTGAACTGAAGGTTCGTGGCGCCCACAACCAGGCCAATGCCCTGGCCGCGTTGGCCCTGGGGCATGCGGTCGGCCTGCCGTTCGACGCCATGCTCTCGGCCCTGCGCACCTTCGCTGGTCTCGAACACCGCTGCCAGTGGGTGCGCGACCTGGACGGCGTGGCCTGGTACAACGATTCCAAGGCCACCAACGTCGGTGCCGCGCTGGCGGCCATCGAAGGTCTGGGCGCGGACATCGAAGGCAAGCTCGTGCTGATCGCCGGCGGCGACGGCAAGGGCGCCGACTTCAAGGACCTGCGTGACCCGGTGGCGGCCAACTGCCGTGCCGTGGTGCTGATGGGCCGCGACCGTGAATTGATCGCCCAAGCGCTCGGCGATGCCGTGCCGCTGGTTCGGGTTGGTTCGCTGGACGAGGCGGTGCAACAGTGCCGCGCCCTTGCGCAACCAGGCGATGCGGTGCTGCTGTCACCGGCCTGCGCCAGTTTCGACATGTTCAAGAACTACGAAGAGCGCGGGCAGTTGTTCGCCCGGGCCGCGGAGGACTTGGCATGAGCCTGCTGAATATCATCAAGCCGTACCCGTCGCCGTTGATTACCGGGCGTGGCATCGACCTGGATTTCCCGATGCTCGCCGGTTGCCTGGCCTTGCTGGGCCTGGGCCTGGTGATGATCACCTCCGCGTCGTCGGAAGTGGCAGCCGTGCAGTCGGGCAACACCCTTTACCACATGATCCGCCACCTGATTTACCTGCTGATCGGCCTGGGCGCTTGCATCGTCACCATGATGGTGCCGATCGCCACCTGGCAACGCCTCGGCTGGCTGATGCTGCTCGGTGCCTTCGGTCTGTTGGTGATGGTGCTGGTGCCGGGTATTGGCCGCGAGGTCAACGGTTCCATGCGCTGGATCGGCTTCAGCTTCTTCAACGTTCAGCCGTCGGAGATCGCCAAGGTCTTCGTGGTGATCTACCTCGCCGGTTATCTGGTGCGTCGCCAGAAGGAAGTGCGCGAGAGCTGGATGGGTTTCTTCAAGCCGTTCATCGTGTTGCTGCCGATGGCGGGCCTGCTGCTGATGGAGCCGGACTTCGGCGCCACGGTGGTGATGATGGGCGCGGCGGCGGCCATGTTGTTCCTGGGTGGCGTCGGGCTGTTCCGTTTTACCCTGATGGTCGCGCTGGCGGTGGGGGCCGTGACGGTGCTGGTACAGGCACAACCGTATCGGATGGCGCGCCTGATCACCTTTACCGATCCGTGGGCCGACCAGTTCGGTTCCGGCTATCAATTGACCCAGGCACTGATTGCCTTCGGTCGCGGCGAATGGCTGGGCGTGGGCCTGGGCAACAGCGTGCAGAAGCAGTTCTACCTGCCGGAAGCCCACACCGACTTCGTGTTCTCGGTCCTGGCCGAAGAGCTGGGGGTGGTGGGTTCCTTGTGCACCGTTGCCCTGTTCGTGTTCGTCTGCGTGCGCGGCATGTACATCGGCTTGTGGGCCGAGAAGGCCAAGCAGTTTTTTGCCGCCTACGTGGCGTATGGCCTGTCGTTCCTGTGGATCGGCCAGTTCCTGATCAACATCGGCGTGAACGTCGGCCTGTTGCCGACCAAGGGCCTGACGCTGCCGTTCCTCAGTTATGGCGGCAGTTCCCTGGTGATCTGCTGTGCCTGCCTCGGGCTGTTGCTGCGCATCGAATGGGAGAGTCGAACCCACTTGGGCAGCGAAGAGATGGAATTCCAGGAGAGCGACTTCGCCGAGGAGCCGACTCATGGGCGCTAACGTGCTGATCATGGCCGGCGGCACCGGCGGGCATGTCTTCCCGGCGCTGGCCTGTGCCCGCGAGTTCCAGGCGCGCGGCTACACCGTGCACTGGCTGGGCACGCCGCGGGGGATCGAGAACGAACTGGTACCTGGCGCCGGCCTCGAACTGCACCGGATCAACGCCAGCGGCCTGCGGGGCAAGGGCAAACTTTCGTTGCTCAAGGCGCCGCTGATGCTGCTCAAGTCGATCTGGCAGGCACGGGCGATCATCCGTCGCTTGCGGCCGGTGTGCGTGGTGGGCTTCGGTGGTTATGTGACCGGTCCTGGCGGTGTTGCGGCAAAACTGGCCGGTGTGCCGGTGATCGTCCACGAGCAGAACGCCGTGGCCGGTACCGCCAATCGGTTACTGGTGCCGTTGGCCGCCCGGGTCTGTGAAGCCTTTCCCGACACCTTTACCCTGTCGGGCAGCCGCCGCACCACCGGTAATCCGGTGCGTGCCGAGCTGTTTTTCGATACACCGCGCCCAGCCCTGGCTGGACGCAAGGCGCGTTTGCTGGTCCTGGGCGGAAGCCTGGGGGCAGAACCGTTGAACAAATTGCTGCCCGAAGCCCTGTCGCAGGTCGCCCCCGAACTGCGCCCGGAAGTGTTTCACCAGGCCGGCAAACAACACGATGAAGTGACTGCCGAGCGCTACCGCGCCGCCGGCGTCGAGGCGCAAGTGCAGCCCTTCATCAACGACATGGCCCAAGCCTATGGCTGGGCCGACCTGGTGGTCTGCCGCGCAGGCGCGCTGACCATCAGTGAACTGGCTGCCGCCGGTCTGCCCTCGATGCTCGTGCCTTTGCCTCACGCCATTGACGATCACCAGACCCGTAACGCCGATTATTTGGCCCGTGAAGGCGCTGCCTTCCTGATGCCGCAAAGAACGACTGGCGCCGCGGATCTTGCCGCCCGCCTGACAGAGGTTTTGATGCAGCCGCAACGACTTGAAGACATGGCCCGCGCCGCACGTCGCCTGGCCAAACCCGATGCTACGACCCAAGTGGTCGATACCTGCCTGGAGGTGGCCCATGGTTGAGAATCGCAAAGCCATGCCGCAACCGGAAATGCGCCGTATCCGCCGCATCCACTTCGTCGGTATCGGCGGCGTGGGCATGTGCGGGATCGCCGAGGTGCTGCTGAACCTGGGTTACCAGGTCTCGGGTTCCGACCTGAAGGCCTCCCCGGTCACCGAGCGCCTGGAGTCCTTCGGCGCGCAGATCTTTATCGGCCACCGTGCCGAGAACGCCGCCAATGCCGACGTGCTGGTGGTTTCCAGCGCTGTGAACACTTCCAACCCGGAAGTCGCCACTGCCCTGGAGCGCCGTATTCCCGTGGTACCACGGGCCGAGATGCTGGCTGAGCTGATGCGCTATCGCCACGGCATCGCCGTCGCCGGTACCCACGGCAAGACCACCACCACCAGCCTGATCGCCTCGGTGTTCGCGGCCGGTGGCCTGGACCCGACGTTCGTGATCGGTGGCCGTCTGAATGCCGCGGGCACCAATGCCCAGTTGGGCACCAGCCGCTACCTGATCGCCGAAGCCGACGAAAGCGATGCGAGTTTCCTGCACCTGCAACCGCTGGTGGCCGTGGTCACCAACATCGACGCCGACCACATGGCGACCTACGACGGTGACTTCAACAAACTGAAGAAAACCTTCGTCGAGTTCCTGCACAACCTGCCGTTCTACGGTTTGGCGGTGGTGTGCCTGGACGATCCGGTGGTGCGCGAAATCCTGCCACTGATCAAGCGTCCGACCGTGACCTATGGCTTTGGCGAAGACGCCGACGTGCGCGCCATCAACGTGCGCCAGCAGGGCATGCAAACGTTCTTCACCGTGTTGCGCCCGGATCACGAACCGTTGGACGTGTCGGTGAACATGCCCGGCAACCACAACGTGCTGAATGCCTTGGCGACCATCTGCATCGCCACCGACGAAGGCGTCAGCGATGAAGCCATCGTCCAGGGCCTGTCCGGCTTCCAGGGTGTGGGCCGACGCTTCCAGGTCTACGGCGAACTGCCGGTGGACGGCGGCAACGTGATGCTGGTGGACGACTACGGCCACCACCCGACTGAAGTCGCCGCGGTGATCAAGGCCGTGCGCGGTGGCTGGCCGGAACGCCGCCTGGTGATGGTCTACCAGCCGCACCGCTACAGCCGCACCCGCGACCTGTATGACGATTTCGTCCAGGTGCTGGCCGACGCCAACGTGCTGCTGTTGATGGAAGTCTATCCGGCCGGTGAAGAGCCGATCCCAGGGGCCGACAGCCGCCAGCTGTGCCACAGCATTCGCCAGCGCGGCCAGTTGGACCCGATCTACATCGAACGCGGCGTGGACCTCGCGCCGCTGGTCAAGCCGCTGCTGCGCGCCGGCGACATCCTGCTGTGCCAGGGTGCCGGTGACATCGGAGGCCTGGCCCCGAAACTGTTGAACAGTCCGTTATTCGCCGGGGCAATCGTGGCCGCCAGCGAGGGGAAACTGAAATGACTGCTGCCTATGCCAACCTGGTCTCGACCCTTGATCCGAAAGCCTTCGGCCGCGTTGCCGTGCTGTTCGGTGGCAAGAGCGCCGAGCGCGAGGTCTCCCTCAAGTCCGGCAACGCCGTGCTGCAAGCCCTGCAAGGCGCCGGTGTCGACGCATTCGGCATCGACGTGGGCGATGATTTCCTGCAGCGCCTGCTGAGCGAAAAGATCGACCGCGCGTTCATCATCCTGCACGGTCGCGGTGGCGAAGACGGCAGCATGCAAGGCCTGCTCGAATGCCTGGGCATTCCCTACACCGGCAGCGGCATCCTGGCCTCCGCCCTGGCGATGGACAAGCTGCGCACCAAGCAGGTCTGGCACAGCCTCGGCATTCCGACGCCACGCCACGCCGTGCTGGCGTCCGAGGCCGATTGTATTTCGGCGGCCACGGAACTGGGCTTCCCTTTGATCGTCAAACCGGCCCATGAAGGTTCAAGTATCGGCATGGCGAAAGTGAATTCGCTGCCTGAGTTGACCGCGGCATGGAAAGACGCCAGTTCCTACGATTCGCAAGTGTTGGTCGAGCAATGGATCTCCGGTCCCGAGTTCACCATCGCCACCCTGCGTGACCAGGTGTTGCCCCCGATTGCGCTGGGCACGCCCCACACGTTCTACGACTACGACGCCAAGTACGTCGCCAACGATACCCAGTACCGCATTCCCTGCGGGCTGGACGCCGCCAAGGAAAAACAACTGATGGACCTCACGGCCAAGGCCTGTGAGGCGCTGGGTATCGCCGGTTGGGGCCGGGCAGACGTGATGCAGGACGCCGATGGGCAGTTCTGGTTCCTGGAAGTCAACACCGCGCCGGGCATGACCGATCACAGCCTGGTGCCGATGGCGGCTCGCGCCGCCGGTCTGGATTTCCAGCAACTGGTGCTGTCGATCCTGGCCGCCAGCGTCGGCCATCAAGAGCCAAGAGGTTAAGCCATGCAAGGCGCATCGCTTCGTCATCAGCCATCCGCACCCGGTCGCAAGCCGGTGCCGCGGGGTGCCAGCCGAATGGTGGCCAAAGAGCCGATGTCGGCGCGCTTGCCGAAAGCCAATTTTGGTTTTCTCAAGAGCTTGTTCTGGCCGGTGCTGCTGGTGGCGCTGGGGTTCGGCACGTATGAAGGCGCGCAACGGTTGCTGCCTTATGCCGACCGGCCGATCGCCCGGATCAACGTCCAGGGTGACCTGAGCTACATCAGCCAGCAGGCGGTGCAGCAGCGGATCGCTCCGTTCGTCGCGTCGAGCTTCTTCACCATCGACCTGGCGGGCATGCGCACGGAGCTGGAACAGATGCCCTGGATCGCCCACGCCGAAGTCCGGCGGGTGTGGCCTGACCAGGTGTCGATCCGCCTGGAAGAACAATTGCCGGTGGCCCGTTGGGGCGACGAGTCGTTGTTGAACAACCAGGGCCAGGCGTTTACTCCGCGGGAACTGGCCAACTATGAACATTTGCCACAACTGTTCGGCCCACAGCGGGCCCAGCAGAAAGTGATGCAGCAGTACCAGGTGTTGAGCCAGATGTTGCGGCCATTGGGCTTCTCCATCGCGCGCCTGGAATTGCGTGAGCGCGGCAGTTGGTTCCTGACCACTGGCGCGGGCAGCTCGGGGCCGGGCATCGAGCTGTTGCTCGGTCGCGGCAACCTGGTGGAAAAGATGCGCCGCTTCATCGCCATCTATGACAAGACGCTCAAAGAACAGATTACGAACATTGCGCGCATCGATCTGCGCTACGCCAACGGCCTGGCTGTTGGCTGGCGGGAACCTGTAGCGCCCACGACGGCCGAACCCGCCGTCGCGAAGAATTAAGAAGAGGCAGGACCCATGGCAAACGTGCAAAGCGGGAAAATGATCGTCGGTCTCGATATCGGCACTTCCAAGGTGGTGGCGCTGGTAGGCGAAGTCGCGGACGACGGCACGCTGGTCATCGTCGGGATCGGTACACACCCGTCCCGCGGCTTGAAAAAAGGCGTGGTGGTGAACATCGAGTCCACCGTGCAATCGATCCAGCGCGCCATCGAAGAGGCGCAACTGATGGCCGGTTGCCGGATCCACTCGGCGTTCGTCGGCGTGGCGGGCAATCACATCCGCAGCCTGAACTCCCACGGCATCGTGGCGATTCGTGATCGTGAAGTCAGCTCCGCTGACCTGGAGCGCGTGCTTGATGCGGCCCAGGCCGTGGCGATCCCGGCCGACCAGCGTGTGCTGCACACCCTGCCGCAGGATTACGTGATCGATAACCAGGAAGGCGTGCGTGAGCCCCTGGGCATGTCCGGCGTGCGCCTGGAAGCCAAGGTCCACGTGGTGACCTGTGCGGTGAACGCGGCGCAGAACATCGAGAAATGCGTGCGCCGCTGCGGCCTGGAAATCGACGACATCATCCTCGAGCAGCTGGCTTCGGCCTACTCGGTGCTGACCGACGACGAGAAAGAGCTGGGCGTGTGCCTGGTGGACATCGGCGGCGGCACTACCGACATCGCGATCTTCACCGAAGGCGCCATTCGCCACACGGCGGTGATCCCGATTGCCGGTGACCAGGTGACCAACGACATCGCCATGGCGTTGCGCACCCCGACCCAGTACGCCGAGGAAATCAAGATCCGTTACGCCTGTGCCCTGGCGAAGCTGGCCGGTGCCGGCGAAACCATCAAGGTGCCAAGCGTCGGCGACCGTCCACCGCGCGAACTGTCGCGCCAGGCCCTGGCCGAAGTGGTCGAGCCGCGTTACGACGAGCTGTTCACGCTGATCCAGGCCGAACTGCGTCGCAGTGGCTACGAAGACCTGATCCCGGCCGGCATCGTGCTGACCGGCGGTACATCGAAGATGGAAGGCGCGGTCGAGCTGGCCGAAGAGATTTTCCACATGCCGGTGCGCCTGGGCGTGCCCCATGGCGTCAAGGGCCTGGATGACGTGGTCCGCAACCCGATCTATTCCACCGGCGTGGGCCTGTTGATGTACGGCCTGCAGAAACAGTCCGACGGGATTTCGTTTTCGGGCATCGGCAGCCGCGACAGCTACAGCAGCGACGAGCCGAAGGCTCCGCTGTTCGAGCGGCTCCAGGCTTGGGTCAAAGGCAACTTTTAAACAGTTTCAAAGCTTCAAGCGACAAGTTTCAGGCTTGGCGCGGGAAGACGCAGCAAACGCAGTAGGCGAAAAAACTAGAGAATGAAAGGAGAGGGAAAATGTTCGAACTCGTAGACAACATCCCCGCTAGCCCGGTTATCAAAGTAATCGGTGTCGGCGGTGGCGGCGGCAACGCTGTCAACCACATGGTCAAGAGCAACATTGAAGGCGTTGAATTCATCTGCGCCAACACTGATGCCCAGGCGCTGAAATCCATCGGCGCGCGGACCATCCTGCAATTGGGCACTGGCGTGACCAAAGGCCTGGGCGCCGGCGCCAACCCGGAAGTCGGTCGTCAGGCCGCTCTCGAAGACCGTGAGCGCATCGCAGAAGTCCTGCAAGGCACCAACATGGTGTTCATCACCACGGGCATGGGCGGCGGCACCGGTACCGGTGCGCCGCCCATCATCGCCGAAGTGGCCAAGGAAATGGGGATCCTCACCGTTGCGGTGGTGACTCGTCCGTTCCCTTTCGAAGGCCGCAAGCGTATGCAGATCGCCGACGAAGGTATCCGTCTGCTGTCTGAAAGCGTCGACTCGTTGATCACCATTCCCAACGAGAAGCTGCTGACCATCCTCGGTAAAGACGCAAGCCTGCTGTCGGCTTTCGCCAAGGCTGACGATGTACTGGCCGGTGCCGTTCGCGGTATCTCCGACATCATCAAGCGTCCGGGCATGATCAACGTCGACTTTGCCGACGTACGGACTGTCATGAGCGAAATGGGCATGGCAATGATGGGCACTGGCTGCGCCAGCGGTCCGAACCGTGCACGCGAGGCCACCGAAGCGGCCATCCGCAACCCGTTGCTCGAAGACGTGAACCTGCAAGGTGCACGCGGCATCCTGGTGAACATCACCGCCGGTCCTGACCTGTCCCTGGGTGAGTACTCCGACGTGGGTAGCATCATCGAAGCCTTCGCTTCCGAGCACGCGATGGTCAAGGTCGGTACCGTTATCGATCCGGACATGCGCGACGAGTTGCACGTGACCGTGGTTGCCACGGGTCTGGGCGCGAAAATCGAGAAGCCTGTGAAGGTCATCGACAATACCGTTCACACTTCCATGGCTTCGCAACCGCAGCAACAAGTGGCTTCGCGTCAGGAAGCGCCTGCGGTGAACTACCGTGACCTGGACCGTCCGACCGTCATGCGCAACCAGGCCCAGGCCGGTGCTGCGACTGCCGCGAAGATGAATCCGCAAGACGATCTGGATTACCTGGACATCCCGGCTTTCCTGCGTCGTCAGGCCGATTGATGAAATGTATCAGGGGGATACGGGTGATTGGTGTTCAGCAAAGGTCTGGTCTGCTATCATCGCCAGCCTTTGTTGATACCAGTTCGCAATTTGCGCTGAAGCGGCCCATGCCATGATTAAACAACGCACCCTGAAGAATATTATCCGTGCCACAGGTGTCGGCTTGCACTCCGGCGAGAAGGTCTACCTGACCCTCAAGCCCGCGCCTATCGATACCGGCATTGTGTTTTGTCGTGCCGACCTCGACCCTGTGGTGCAGATTCCTGCTCGCGCGGAAAACGTTGGTGAAACCACTATGTCGACCACATTGGTCAACGGTGACACCAAAGTGGATACGGTGGAGCATTTGCTCTCGGCCATGGCTGGCCTGGGCATCGATAACGCCTACGTCGAGCTCTCCGCGTCCGAAGTCCCGATCATGGATGGTAGTGCCGGACCCTTCGTATTCCTGATTCAATCGGCTGGCCTGGAAGAACAGGACGCGGCCAAGAAGTTCATCCGCATCCTGCGGGAAGTGACAGTGGAAGATGGCGACAA
The DNA here is from genome assembly GCF_002001065.1 of Pseudomonas sp. A25(2017). Lineage (NCBI taxonomy): Bacteria > Pseudomonadati > Pseudomonadota > Gammaproteobacteria > Pseudomonadales > Pseudomonadaceae > Pseudomonas > Pseudomonas sp. A25(2017). The sequence continues at coordinate 23,582 of NZ_MUOA01000066.1, forward strand.
GCGCGCCACTTTCGTCCCTTTCGAAGGTTTCAAGGTGAGCTTCGAGATCGATTTCGATCACCCGGTTTTCCGTGACCGCACCCAGAGTGCAAGCGTGGATTTTTCCAGTACTTCGTTCGTAAAAGAAGTCAGCCGCGCCCGTACCTTTGGTTTCATGAGTGACATCGAGTACCTGCGCAAGCACAACCTCGCACTCGGCGGCAGTGTTGAAAACGCGATCGTGGTCGATTCCGATGGTGTCTTGAACGAAGACGGCCTTCGCTATGAAGACGAATTCGTCAAACACAAGATCCTCGATGCAATCGGCGACCTCTACCTGCTGGGCAATAGCCTGATTGGTGAGTTCAAGGGCTTCAAGTCCGGCCATGCACTGAACAACCAGCTGCTGCGCAAGTTGATTGAGCAGAAAGATGCTTGGGAAGTCGTGACGTTCGAAGACGCCAGCACCGCGCCAATCTCTTACATGCGCCCTGTAGCGGCCGTGTAAGCAAAAAAACCTCTCTAGTTTTTGAAGGCTGCCTTTGGGTGGCCTTTTTTTATGGGCGCTTTTTTGGTGTGTATATCCGTTATTTTGGTAATGGCGGCTTATGGTTCCGCCCTTACGGCGGGTCACTTTCGAAAAGCCCGGAAGCCGGCCCAGTCGAAAGTAACCAAAGCGCTTTTGCCCCACCACTCGGCACCTCGCTAAGGCTCGGTGTGCCCTCACTCCGGCATTGCTCCGTGGGCCCGCCGCGAAGGGCCATCCATGGCCCAGCGCGGCTATCCCGGCATCCATGCCGGGGTGCCCACTGCGCAATGCCTGCGTTCGGCCAGCGTGGTTAACGGGGCGCCGAGATCAACGTCCACCGCGAGGCGGCCTAACAGCCGGCCTGGCTCTTGCGGTCGTACACCCCTCAGATCTGTTTGAGCAGGACCTGTGGGAGCAAAGCTTGCTCGCGAGGCGGCCTGACAGCCGACCTGGCTCTCCCGGTCGTACTCGGACCCAACTGTGGGAGCGAGCCTGCTCGCGAAGGCGGCCTGACAGCCGATCTGGCTCTCCCGGTCGTACTCAGATCCCATTGTGGGAGCGGGCTTGCTCGCGAAGGCGGTGTGTCAGCTTGCGGTGATGTTGGATGTGCCGGCCTCTTCGCGAGCAAGCTTTGCTCCCACAGATCTGACAGGTGTACGACCAGTAGAACCAGGTCGGCTATCAGGCCGCCTCGCGGTGGACGTTGATCTCGGGTGCCCCGTTAACCACGCTGGCTGAACGAAGGTGTTGTGGAGTGGGCAACCCGGCATGGATGCCGGGTTAGCCGCGCTGGGCCATGGATGGCCCTTCGCGGCGGCCCACGGAGCAATGCCTTCGTTCAGGCATGCCGAGCCTAGGCGAGGCACCGAGTGGTGGGGCAGAAGCGTTTTGGTTACTTTTGCGCTTCTTGTACGGACCGGACACATGGTTGACACCTGTGCGGGGACATAGTGGACACATTATGCGCCGTAGTCAGGGTTATTCACGTCGAAGGTCCGTAGAAAGTGATGGCAGAAGTAGACGTCAAACAAGCCA
>NZ_MUOA01000103.1:0-24677 GCF_002001065.1 Pseudomonas sp. A25(2017)
GCCTAACAGCCGACCTGGTTCTCCCGGTCGTACACCCATCAGATCTGTGGGAGCAAAGCTTGCTCGCGAGGCAGCCTAACAGCCGACCTGGTTCTCCCGGTCGTACACCCGTCAGATCTGTGGGAGCAAAGCTTGCTCGCGAGGCGGCCTAACGGCCGGCCTGTTTCTGCCGGTTGTACTTCAATCCAACTGTGGGAGCGAGCTTGCTCGCGATAGCGGTGTGTCAGTCAATATTTGAATTGAATGATGAATTGCAATCGCGAGCAAGCTCGCTCCCACAGGGGTGGGTTCCAAATGCCAGAAACACAAACCCCGGCACGAGGCCGGGGTTCGTGGTACTGCCTACAACCTTACACCAGCGCAGCAATCGCCGCGTTGAAGGTGTTGCTCGGGCGCATGGCCTTGCTGGTCAGCTCCGGGTTGGCGAAGTAGTAGCCGCCGATGTCCGCGGGCTTGCCTTGGACGGCATTGAGCTCGGCAACGATTTTTTCTTCGTTGTCGGTCAATGTCTTGGCCAGGGAAGCGAACTGGGCCTTGAGGGCTGCGTCGTCGTCCTGGGCGGCCAGTGCCTGGGCCCAGAACAGGGTCAGGTAGAAGTGGCTGCCGCGGTTGTCGATGCCGCCGACCTTGCGCGAAGGCGACTTGTTGCGGTCCAGGAACTCACCGGTAGCCTGGTCCAGGGTCTTGGCCAGCACCAGTGCTTTCGGGTTGTTGTAGGTCACGCCCAGGTGCTCGAGGGACGCGGCCAGGGCCAGGAACTCGCCCAGGGAATCCCAGCGCAGGAAGTTTTCTTCCAGCAATTGCTGCACGTGCTTGGGGGCCGAGCCGCCAGCGCCGGTTTCGAACAGGCCACCGCCGTTCATCAGCGGCACGATCGACAGCATTTTGGCGCTGGTGCCCAGTTCCATGATCGGGAACAGGTCGGTCAGGTAGTCGCGCAGTACGTTGCCGGTCACCGAGATGGTGTCCTTGCCTTCGCGGGTGCGGGCCAGGGTGAACTTCATCGCGTCGACCGGCGACATGATGCGGATGTCCAGGCCGGCAGTGTCGTAGTCCTTCAGGTAAGTCTGGACTTTCTCGATCACGACGCCGTCATGGGCGCGCATCGGGTCCAGCCAGAAGATCGCCGGGGTGCTGCTGGCGCGGGCGCGGTTGACGGCCAGTTTGACCCAGTCCTGGATCGGCGCGTCTTTGGTCTGGCACATGCGGAAGATGTCGCCAGCTTCGACGCTCTGCTCCAGCAGGGTGCGGCCGTTGCTGTCCGAAACACGGACCACGCCGTCGACCTTGATCTGGAAGGTCTTGTCGTGGGAGCCGTACTCTTCGGCTTTCTTGGCCATCAGGCCAACGTTCGGCACGCTGCCCATGGTGGTTGGGTCGAAGGCGCCGTGTTGCTTGCAGTCTTCGATCACCGCCTGGTAGATGGTGGCGTAGCAGCGATCCGGGATCACGGCCTTGGTGTCGTGCAGCTGGCCGTCGGTGCCCCACATCTTGCCGGAGTCACGGATCATGGCTGGCATCGAGGCGTCGACGATGACGTCGCTCGGCACGTGCAGGTTGGTGATGCCTTTGTCGGAGTTGACCATCGCCAGGGATGGGCGCGCTGCGTAGACCGCCTGGATGTCGGCTTCGATCTGCGCCTGCTGCTCGGCCGGCAGGGCCTTGATGCGGGCGTACAGGTCGCCGATGCCGTTGTTCAGGTTGAAGCCGATCTGCTCCAGCACTTGTGCGTGCTTGGCCAGGGCGTCTTTATAGAACTCGGCAACGATCTGGCCGAACATGATCGGGTCGGAGACCTTCATCATGGTGGCCTTGAGGTGAACCGACAGCAGGACGCCTTTTTGCTTGGCGTCTTCGATTTCAGCGGCGATGAAGTCACGCAGGGCGTTTTTGCTCATCACGGCGCAGTCGAGGATCTCACCGGCTTGTACGGTGGTTTTTTCCTTCAGGACAGTGGCAGTGCCGTCCTGGGCGATCAGCTCGATTTTCACGCTGCCGGCGGCGTCGATCAGGGCGGCTTTTTCGCTGCCGTAGAAATCGCCGGTGCTCATGTGGGCTACATGGGACTTGGAGTCGGCTGCCCAGGCGCCCATTTTGTGCGGGTGCTTGCGGGCGTAGTTCTTGACCGACAGCGGCGCGCGACGATCGGAGTTGCCTTCGCGCAGGACCGGGTTCACGGCGCTGCCCTTGATCTTGTCGTAGCGGGCGCGGGCGTCTTTCTCGGCGTCGCTGCTCACGGTTTCCGGGTAGTCCGGCAGTGCGTAGCCCTGGGCCTGCAATTCCTTGATCGCGGCCTGCAGTTGCGGCACCGAGGCGCTGATGTTCGGCAGCTTGATGATGTTGGCTTCAGGCGTAACGGCCAGGTCGCCCAGTTCGGCGAGGTGGTCGGCTACGGCTTTGTCACCCAGTTGCTCGGGGAAGCTGGCCAGGATGCGCCCTGCGAGGGAGATATCGCGGGTTTCCACGGCGATATCGGCCGAAGCGGTAAAGGCTTCGACGATCGGCAGCAGCGAATAGGTGGCGAGGGCGGGCGCTTCGTCGGTGAAGGTATAGATGATCTTCGAGCGGGTGGGCATATTCGGATTAACTCTCTTCTTTGCTAAAGCATGCGCAGAAACTCGAGGGGCGCCGGGTAAGCGCGTTCGTTCAAAGTCATCCGTGAACCGAATGTCGAGGTTTCTTCGCGGTGATGTTGGGTGCATCAGTCGAGCGTCAAGCGGTTGGGCCGCGGTAACGGTCCGGCTTTTAAACTGACGGAAAGTCCTGTGATAGAGCGCTCAGCCAGTGTGACCCTGTGGTCAGCGGCGGCATTATACATAGGTAGCTGGCAATCTGCCGATGGTTCATAGACTTCCGTACACGTCCATTGGTCTAAACGTCGCAGTACCCAAGGCGCGGACTATGCTCATGTTTGGCGCTTTTCCCTTGGTTTTCAGGGTTGTACACCGCGAACTGCAACGCTTTACCCCGGATGAGCCTAACGTAGGGTTTGCGCGCCGATTCAAGTGGGGTACGCTCGAACGCAGCCAGATGTTCAATCCAAGCAATGGAGTTCAGCATGGGGTATCAAAAGATTCAGGTTCCAGCCGTCGGTGACAAAATCACCGTCAATGCAGACCATTCTCTTAATGTTCCCGACAACCCGATCATCCCCTTCATCGAAGGCGACGGCATTGGCGTCGATATCAGTCCGGTCATGATCAAGGTTGTGGACGCTGCGGTTCAGAAGGCCTATGGCGGCAAGCGCAAGATTTCCTGGATGGAAGTCTATGCCGGTGAGAAAGCGACTCAAGTCTACGATCAGGACACCTGGCTGCCCCAGGAAACCCTGGACGCGGTCAAGGATTACGTGGTTTCCATCAAGGGCCCACTGACCACGCCGGTGGGCGGTGGTATCCGTTCGCTGAACGTGGCCCTGCGCCAGCAGCTCGACCTGTACGTGTGCCTGCGTCCGGTGCGCTGGTTCGAGGGCGTGCCAAGCCCGGTCAAGAAGCCTGGCGACGTGGACATGACGATCTTCCGCGAGAACTCCGAGGACATCTACGCTGGCATCGAGTGGAAGGCCGGTTCGGCCGAAGCCACCAAGGTCATCAAGTTCCTGAAAGAAGAAATGGGCGTGACCAAGATCCGTTTCGACGAGGACTGCGGCATCGGCGTCAAGCCGGTTTCCAAGCAGGGCACCCAGCGCCTGGCTCGCAAGGCCTTGCAATATGTTGTCGACAACGACCGCGATTCGCTGACCATCGTGCATAAAGGCAACATCATGAAGTTCACCGAAGGTGCCTTCAAGGAATGGGCCTACGAAGTGGCGGCTGAGGAATTCGGTGCGACCCTGCTCGACGGCGGGCCGTGGATGCAGTTCAAGAACCCGAAGACCGGCAAGAATGTCGTCGTCAAGGACGCCATCGCCGATGCGATGTTGCAGCAGATCCTGCTGCGTCCGGCTGAATATGACGTGATCGCTACCCTGAACCTGAACGGTGACTACCTGTCCGACGCCCTGGCGGCGGAAGTGGGCGGTATCGGTATTGCGCCGGGCGCCAACCTGTCCGACACCGTGGCAATGTTCGAAGCCACCCACGGTACCGCGCCCAAGTATGCCGGCAAGGACCAGGTCAACCCGGGCTCGCTGATCCTGTCGGCGGAAATGATGCTGCGTCACATGGGTTGGACCGAAGCGGCCGACCTGATCATCAAGGGCACCAACGGCGCGATTTCGGCCAAGACCGTGACCTATGACTTCGAACGTCTGATGGAGGGTGCCAAGCTGGTGTCGTCCTCGGGCTTCGGTGATGCCCTGATCTCGCACATGTAAGCGAATCGGCGCTCAGCGCGAATGCCCGGCTCGAGTGATCGAGCCGGGCATTTTCATTTGTCCGGTGCGGCGGCCGGTCAGTGGGTCTCGGTGACCCTGACATTGACAGGGGCGGGCACATCTTCGGCGGTGACAAGCCTGATGTTGACCGCGTGCAGGCCCTTGGGTCCCTGGATGACGTCGAACGTCACAGGCTGTCCGGCCTTCAGGGTTTTATAGCCTTCCATGTTGATGGCCGAGTAATGGGCGAAAAGGTCTTCATCGTCCCTGCCGGCCGCGATAATGAAACCGTAGCCCTTGGCATTGTTGAACCATTTCACCTTGCCATTCATCTTGACGACCGACATAAGCCATTTCCCTCTGCAACGCACTCCATCACTGGAGTATCATCCAGTCCATCCGCAGGCTAATCTTGAAGTAAGGATAGATTCCACGGACCTTTTTAACCCACGATGGGCTCTATTGGTTGTAACACCGTTTTGCCGATAGTCAAGGTGGCCGGGTGGTCGTGGTTGAAATCACCCACAAGCGCCCCCATCACTGTATTCGCCAACTAAACGAACCTTTCTTTCCATGCATGCAGTCAGCCAGATTCGACTAACATTCAATCAGGATCGCCCGGATCTACACGACGACGATTCCGCAGGCATTGCTGTTCAGGAAGCAAAGCCCGCATTACAGGCGCCACCGATGTACAAGGTGGTTTTGTTCAACGATGACTACACACCGATGGATTTCGTCGTCGAAGTGCTCGAGGTGTTTTTTAACCTGAATCGGGAGCTGGCGACCAAGGTCATGCTGGCCGTCCATACAGAGGGACGGGCAGTATGTGGAGTGTTTACCCGCGACATCGCCGAGACTAAGGCCATGCAGGTCAACCAGTACGCCCGGGAAAGCCAGCATCCGCTACTCTGTGAAATCGAGAAGGACGGTTAACGCCGACCACTTGGGTATGAGGTGAAGCTATGTTAAACCGCGAGCTCGAAGTCACCCTCAATCTTGCCTTCAAGGAGGCTCGTTCGAAGCGTCATGAATTCATGACCGTCGAACACCTGCTGCTGGCCCTATTGGATAACGAGGCTGCCGCCACCGTTTTGCGTGCCTGCGGCGCGAACCTCGACAAACTCAAGCATGATCTGCAGGAGTTCATCGACTCCACCACGCCACTGATCCCCGTGCATGACGAGGATCGCGAAACCCAGCCAACCCTGGGCTTCCAGCGTGTCCTGCAGCGTGCTGTCTTCCATGTACAGAGCTCGGGCAAACGTGAAGTCACCGGCGCCAACGTGCTGGTTGCCATCTTCAGCGAGCAGGAAAGCCAGGCGGTGTTCCTGCTCAAGCAGCAGAGCGTTGCGCGTATCGATGTCGTCAACTACATCGCCCATGGCATCTCCAAGGTGCCGGGGCATGGCGATCATTCCGAGGGTGAGCAGGATATGCAGGACGACGAGGGCGGTGAGTCTTCTTCTTCAGGCAACCCATTGGATGCCTATGCCAGCAACCTGAACGAACTGGCACGCCAGGGCCGCATTGACCCGCTGGTCGGGCGCGAAGCGGAAGTCGAGCGTGTTGCCCAGATCCTGGCTCGGCGTCGCAAGAACAACCCATTGCTGGTGGGCGAGGCGGGTGTGGGCAAGACCGCAATCGCCGAAGGCCTGGCCAAGCGCATCGTCGACAACCAGGTGCCGGACCTGCTGGCCAACAGCGTGGTGTATTCCCTCGACCTGGGTGCCTTGCTGGCCGGTACCAAGTACCGCGGCGATTTCGAGAAACGCTTCAAGGCGTTGCTCGGCGAGTTGAAAAAACGTCCGCAAGCGATCCTGTTCATCGACGAAATCCACACCATTATTGGTGCCGGTGCAGCGTCGGGTGGGGTCATGGATGCGTCGAACCTGCTCAAGCCGTTGCTGTCGTCGGGTGATATCCGTTGCATCGGCTCGACCACGTTCCAGGAATTCCGCGGGATCTTCGAGAAAGACCGTGCCTTGGCCCGGCGTTTCCAGAAGGTCGATGTGTCGGAGCCTTCGGTGGAAGACACCATTGGTATCCTGCGCGGCCTGAAAGGGCGTTTCGAGCTGCACCACAACATCGAGTACAGCGATGAAGCCCTGCGCGCGGCGGCTGAGCTGGCCTCGCGCTACATCAACGACCGGCACATGCCGGACAAGGCCATCGACGTCATCGACGAGGCGGGTGCCTACCAGCGCCTGCAACCGGTGGAGAAACGCGTCAAGCGCATCGAAGTCCCTCAGGTCGAGGACATCGTGGCGAAAATCGCGCGGATTCCGCCTAAGCACGTCACCAGCTCCGACAAGGAGTTGCTGCGTAACCTGGAGCGTGACCTGAAGCTGACGGTGTTCGGCCAGGATGCGGCCATCGACTCGCTGTCGACCGCCATCAAGCTGTCCCGCGCCGGTCTCAAGTCGCCGGACAAGCCTGTGGGTTCGTTCCTGTTCGCCGGTCCTACCGGTGTCGGCAAGACCGAGGCCGCGCGGCAACTGGCCAAGGCAATGGGTATCGAGCTGGTTCGCTTCGACATGTCCGAGTACATGGAGCGCCACACCGTATCGCGTCTGATCGGTGCGCCTCCAGGCTATGTCGGTTTCGACCAGGGCGGTCTGCTGACCGAAGCCATCACCAAGCAGCCACACTGCGTATTGTTGCTCGACGAAATCGAGAAGGCGCACCCGGAAGTCTTCAACCTGCTCCTGCAGGTCATGGACCACGGTACGCTGACCGATAACAACGGGCGCAAGGCGGACTTCCGCAACGTGATCGTCATCATGACCACGAACGCTGGTGCCGAAACCGCAGCTCGCGCTTCGATCGGTTTCACCCATCAGGACCACTCGTCCGATGCGATGGAAGTGATCAAGAAGAGCTTCACGCCTGAATTCCGCAACCGCCTGGATACCATTATCCAGTTTGGTCGCCTCAGTCATGAAGTCATCAAGAGCGTGGTGGACAAGTTCCTTACCGAACTTCAGGCGCAGCTCGAAGACAAGCGTGTATTGCTGGAAGTCACCGATGCGGCCCGCAGTTGGCTGGCAGAAGGTGGTTACGATGTGACGATGGGTGCGCGGCCGATGGCTCGCTTGATCCAGGACAAGATCAAGCGTCCGCTGGCCGAGGAAATCCTCTTTGGCGAACTGGCCGAGCATGGCGGTGTGGTGCACATCGACATCAAGGACGGCGAACTGACCTTCGACTTCGAAACCACGGCCGAAATGGCCTGACCGTTCGTTGCAACACAGCAAAAGGCGCCGAAAGGCGCCTTTTTGCTATCCAGCCCCATACCACCCCCCTGTGGGAGCCGAGCTTGCTCCCACAGTTTGTCTGGGGCTAGGCATAAGATGAGTTTCACCGCCAATCCCCTGTGGGAGCCGAGCTTGCTCGCGATGGCGGCGGCGAGTTCGACATTGATGCAAGCTGACCCACCGCTATCGTGAGCAAGCTTGGCTCCCACAAACAAAAACGCCCGGCATCAGCCGGGCGTTTTGTATTGACTTGTTAGCGAGCGCGGTAAGTGATGCGCCCTTTGCTCAAGTCATAGGGCGTCAGCTCGACGCGCACTTTGTCACCGGTAAGAATACGAATGTAGTTCTTGCGCATCTTGCCGGAGATATGCGCGGTTACGACGTGCCCATTTTCCAACTCCACACGAAACATGGTGTTGGGCAGGGTGTCGACGACAGTGCCTTCCATTTCGAAGCTGTCTTCTTTCGACATGCAGTAAAGCCCTCGGTATCCAGTGAATGGCCCGGTGCAACTGCGCCAGGCAAAAGCGGCGTGCATTGTGCCCGAAAAAGGGGGTTCAAGCCAAGGGGTTCTAGCTTTTAAGCCGAAGGGGTTTAACTCAGGACAACCCACCGCTGGTTAATCAGCAGTTCAATGGGGCGATATTGGGTCTTGTAGTTCATTTTCTTGCAGTTCTTGATCCAGTAGCCCAGGTACACCGCTTCCAGTCCCAGGCGCCGGGCTTCGTTGATTTGCCAGAGGATGGCAAAGCGCCCCAGGCTGCGCCGCTCTTCGTCCGGCTCGTAGAAGGTGTACACCGCTGAAAGCCCATTGGGCAGCAGGTCCGTGACGGCGATGGCGACCAGGCGTCCGTCCAGTCGAAACTCGTAGAAGCGAGAAAACGGCAGGTCACGCACCAGGAAGGTCGAGAACTGATCCCGGCTGGGCGGGTACATGTCGCCATCGGCATGGCGTTGTTCGATGTAGCGCTGGTACAGGTCGAAATATTCTTCGGTGAACTGCGGCTTGGCCGGACGGACCTGCAGGTCGGCGTTGCGCTTGAAAATGCGTTTTTGCTGACGATTGGGCAAAAATTGCGCCACGGGGATGCGCGCCGGGACGCAGGCGTTGCAGTGCTGGCAATGGGGCCGGTAGAGGTGATCGCCGCTACGACGAAAGCCCATTTCCGACAGGTCTGCGTAGACATGCACATCCATGGGCTGGCTAGGGTCGAGGAACAGCGTCGTGGCCTGTTCCTCCGGCAGGTAACTGCAAGAGTGGGGCTGAGTGGCATAGAACTTCAAACGCGCCAACTCGGTCATGATCGACCCTCGGGATAAGCTTTGAATTTAATTGTAAGCCAGGAGCGCGAATGTCGCTCAGCAAACCCATGTCGCATGGTTGGGTTGGTCCAGATGCGCCTTTAGATAACCCGCAAACTCACTGCGTGGGATCGACCGTGCGCCCAGGCTGTGCAGGTGTTCGGTGGGCATCTGGCAGTCGATCAGCACGAAACCGGCGACCTTGAGGTGTTGGACCAGCCTCGCGAAGCCGAATTTCGACGCATTGTCGGCCCGGCTGAACATGGACTCGCCAAAAAACAGCTGGCCCATGGCCAAGCCATACAGGCCGCCCACCAACGCCCCTTGGTCCCACACTTCCACCGAATGGGCGAAACCGCGTCGGTGCAGTTCCAGATAAGCGGTTTGCATGGCGTCGGTGATCCAGGTGCCCTCGGCATAGTCCCGCGGCGCGGCGCAGGCCTGGATAACCGCCGCAAAATCCCGATCGAACGTTACTTTATAGCGCTGCTTGCGCAGCAGTTTGCCCAGGCTGCGGGAGATGTGCAGTTCGTCGGGAAACAGCACCGTGCGCGGGTCCGGCGACCACCAGAGGATCGGCTGCCCCTCGGAAAACCAGGGGAAGCAGCCGTGGCGATAGGCCTGGATCAGCCTGTCGGCGGATAGATCGCCACCGGCGGCCAATAACCCGTTGGGATCGCGCATGGCTTTTGCCAGTGGCGGGAACTCGAAGGTGTTGCGTTGTAACCAGGTCAGCATGGGTATCCGGTTTAGTAGAAGGGGAGGGCGGCAGGTGGCGGGCCTCGTCCATCGGCGAACGCCCGCCTGGAAGGTTAACCGTCAAACGGCCGGGATGTCATCGAGATACTTCTCTGCGTCGAGTGCGGCCATGCAGCCGGCGCCGGCGGAGGTAATCGCCTGGCGATAGACGTGGTCGGCCACATCGCCGGCGGCGAACACGCCTTCGATATCGGTCGCGGTGGCGTTGCCTTCGCTGCCGCCGCGCACGATCAGGTAGCCGTCACGCATCTTCAATTGGCCCTGGAACAGCTCGGTATTGGGTTTATGGCCGATGGCAATGAACACGCCGGCCAGGGACAGGGTGCTGGTTTCGCCGGTCTCGCTGTGGCGCAGGCGCGCGCCAGTCACGCCGCTGGCGTCGCCCAGGACTTCATCCAGGTTCTGGTTCCAGTGCAACTTGATATTGCCGCTGGCGGCCTTTTCGAAGAGTTTGTCCTGCAGGATCTTCTCTGAACGCAGCTTGTCGCGACGGTGGATCAGGTGCACTTCCCTGGCGATGTTCGACAGGTACAGGGCTTCCTCGACCGCGGTATTGCCGCCGCCGACCACGGCCACCACCTGGTTGCGATAGAAAAAGCCATCGCAGGTCGCGCACGCGGAAACCCCTTTGCCGGCGAAGCTTTCTTCCGAAGGCAGCCCCAGGTATTGGGCCGAGGCACCGGTGGCAATGATCAGTGCATCGCAGGTGTAGGTGCCGCTGTCGCCGATCAATTCGAATGGGCGCTGTTGCAACTTGGCGGTGTGGACATGGTCGTAGACGATCTGCGTGTCGAAGCGCTCGGCGTGCCGTTGCATGCGTTCCATCAGTACCGGGCCCGTCAGGCCTTCGACATCGCCGGGCCAGTTATCGACTTCCACCGTGGTGGTGAGCTGGCCACCGGCCTGCAGGCCGGTAATGACAACGGGTTTGAGGTTGGCGCGGGCAGCATAGACGGCCGCGCTGTACCCCGCAGGGCCGGAACCGAGAATGATCAGGCGTGAATGCTTCACTTCGCTCATAAAAAACACCTCATAAGCCTTTGTCACAAAAGAGAATGCATGGTCCAATTGGCGCGTGTACACCCTGTATCCGGCTATGCTGTCAGGCAATGCCTTGGCGCGGACAAACCCGTACAATGCTTGAGTTTTGAACGCAGGATGGGCTAAAGATCAAAATCTTCGGCAACACCTGCGGTTTTCTGGATGCACCTCACAGTGGTAAAAGTAGTACCGGTTGTGCACATTCACTTTTTTACCTGCTCGTCATGGGCAGTTTTTTATAGTCATTCAACAGATGGACGCGCCGTTGGCGCAGGAAAAGAAGCGTTTTGAAGAAATCCACCGCAGCACCCAAACCAGTCGTTCCGCTCTGGCGCCAGCAATTGCACTACCGGCTCAAGGAAGGTGCGTTGATCGCCATCGGTGCCCTGTGCCTGTTCCTGATGATGGCCCTGCTGACCTACGGCAAGGACGATCCGGGCTGGAGCCATAACAGCAAGATCGACGACGTGCAGAATTTCGGCGGTCCGGCCGGTTCCTACAGCGCCGACATCCTGTTCATGGTGCTGGGCTATTTCGCCTACATCTTCCCGCTGCTGCTGGCGATCAAGGCCTACCAGATCTTCCGCCAGCGCCACGAGCCGTGGCAGTGGAGCGGCTGGCTGTTCTCCTGGCGCCTGATCGGCCTGGTGTTCCTGGTGTTGTCGGGCGCCGCGCTGGCCCATATCCATTTCCATGCGCCCACCGGCTTGCCGGCCGGGGCGGGCGGTGCGCTGGGTGAAAGCCTCGGCGACCTGGCCCGGAACGCCCTGAACATCCAGGGCAGCACGCTGCTGTTCATCGCCCTGTTCCTGTTCGGCCTGACGGTATTCACCGACCTGTCCTGGTTCAAGGTCATGGACGTCACCGGCAAGATCACCCTCGACCTGATCGAACTGATCCAGGGCGCCATGAACCGCTGGTGGGCGGCGCGCAACGAGCGCAAGCAACTGGTGGCGCAACTGCGTGAAGTCGACGACCGCGTCCACGACGTGGTGGCCCCGACAACGCCGGACAAGCGCGAGCAGGCCAAGGTCAAGGAGCGCCTGATCGAGCGTGAGCAGGCGCTGAGCAAGCACATGTCCGATCGCGAGAAACAGGTGCCGCCGGTCATCACCATGGCCCCGGCCAAGCCGCCCGAGCAAAGCAAGCGCGTCCAGAAAGAGAAACAGGCGCCGCTGTTCGTCGACAGCGCGGTGGAAGGCACCTTGCCGCCGATTTCGATCCTGGACCCGGCCGAGAAGAAACAGCTCAACTATTCGCCCGAATCCCTGGCGGCCGTCGGCCATTTGCTGGAGATCAAGCTCAAGGAGTTCGGGGTCGAGGTCTCGGTGGACTCGATCCACCCGGGCCCGGTCATCACCCGCTACGAAATCCAGCCGGCCGCCGGCGTGAAGGTCAGCCGCATCTCCAACCTCGCGAAGGACCTGGCGCGTTCCCTGGCCGTGACCAGCGTGCGGGTGGTGGAAGTGATTCCCGGCAAGACCACCGTGGGCATCGAGATTCCCAACGAAGACCGGCAGATCGTGCGCTTCTCCGAAGTGCTGTCGACGCCTGAGTACGACAACCACAAGTCGCCGGTCACCCTGGCCCTGGGCCACGACATCGGTGGCAAGCCGGTCATCACTGACCTGGCGAAAATGCCTCACCTGCTGGTGGCCGGTACCACCGGTTCCGGTAAGTCGGTGGGTGTGAACGCGATGATCCTGTCGATTCTGTTCAAGTCCGGCCCGGAAGACGCCAAGCTGATCATGATCGACCCGAAAATGCTCGAGCTGTCCATCTACGAGGGCATTCCACACCTGCTGTGCCCGGTGGTCACCGACATGAAGGACGCCGCCAACGCCTTGCGCTGGAGCGTCGCCGAGATGGAACGCCGCTACAAGCTGATGGCGAAGATGGGCGTGCGCAACCTGTCGGGCTTCAACGCCAAGGTCAAGGAAGCCGAAGAAGCCGGTACGCCGTTGACTGACCCCTTGTATCACCGCGAAAGCATTCACGACGAAGCGCCGCTGCTGCACAAGCTGCCGACCATCGTGGTGGTGGTGGACGAATTCGCCGACATGATGATGATCGTCGGCAAGAAGGTCGAAGAGCTGATCGCCCGTATCGCCCAGAAGGCCCGTGCGGCCGGTATCCACCTGATCCTCGCCACACAGCGGCCGTCGGTGGACGTGATCACCGGCCTGATCAAGGCCAACATCCCGACCCGCATGGCGTTCCAGGTGTCGAGCAAGATCGACTCGCGGACCATCATCGACCAGGGCGGCGCCGAGCAACTGCTTGGCCACGGTGACATGCTCTACATGCCACCGGGCACCAGCCTGCCGATTCGGGTGCATGGCGCGTTCGTCTCCGACGACGAAGTGCACCGCGTGGTGGAGGCCTGGAAACTGCGTGGCGCTCCTGAATACAACGACGACATCCTCAACGGTGTCGAAGAAGCCGGCAGCGGTTTCGAGGGTAGCAGTGGCGGCGGTGACGACGATGCTGAAACCGATGCGCTCTACGACGAAGCGGTGCAGTTCGTCCTGGAGAGCCGCCGGGCCTCGATTTCTGCTGTCCAGCGCAAGCTGAAGATTGGCTACAACCGCGCCGCCCGCATGATCGAAGCCATGGAAATGGCTGGGGTGGTGACGGCCATGAACACCAACGGCTCGCGTGAAGTGCTGGCGCCGGGCCCGATGCGCGACTAACGACCCGGGCGGCCAACTGACACGCCGCTCGAACCCCCACGACTTCATGAGGACTCCCATGCGCCTGATTCGCATGTTGCTGTTGCCCGTACTGGCCTTGTCTACTTTGTCGGCCCACGCCGGCGAAAAGGACGTGGCTCGCCTGACCCAATTGCTGGGAGGCTCCCAGACCCTGACGGCGCGTTTCTCCCAGTTGACCCTCGATGGCAGTGGTACCCAGTTGCAGGAAACCGCTGGCGACATGGCCCTGCAGCGTCCAGGCCTGTTCTACTGGCACACCGATGCGCCAGCCGAGCAACTGATGGTCTCCGACGGCAAGAAAGTTTCCCTGTGGGACCCGGACCTGGAACAGGTCACCATCAAGACCCTCGACCAGCGCCTGACCCAGACGCCGGCGCTGCTGCTCTCCGGTGACATTTCCGAGATCAGCCAGAGCTTCGAGATCACCTCCAAGGAGGCCGGTGGCGTGATTGACTTCACCCTCAAGCCCAAGACCAAGGACAGCCTGTTCGACAGCCTGCGCCTGTCGTTCCGCAACGGCCTGGTCAACGACATGCAACTGATCGACAGTGTCGGCCAGCGCACCAATATCCTGTTCACCGGGGTCAAGGCCAACGAGCCGATCGCCGCGTCCAAGTTCAAGTTCGACATCCCCAAGGGTGCGGACGTGATCCAGGAATAAACCCAAAGCTCCTGTGGGAAATGACCTGTAGGAATGGTCTGTGGGAATTGGTCTGTGGAAATTGGTCTGTGGGAGCAAGGCTTGCCCGCGATTGCATCACCTCGGTCTACCAGATACACCGAGGTGTCTGTATCGCGGGCAAGCCTTGCTCCCACAGGTCTGCTCCCATAGATCTGCTTCTGCAGAGAGAATCGGCACCAGGATTCAGTGGAGGTTGCATAAGTAGTGATGGACCTGTTTCGAAGCGCCCCGATTGCCCAGCCATTGGCCGCCCGCCTGCGCGCGACCAACCTGGATGAGTACGTCGGCCAGGAACATGTGCTCGCCCGCGGCAAGCCTCTGCGCGAGGCCTTGGAGCAGGGTGCGTTGCACTCGATGATCTTCTGGGGCCCGCCGGGCGTGGGCAAGACCACCCTGGCGCGACTGCTGGCGGAAGTCTCGGACGCGCATTTCGAAACGGTGTCGGCGGTGCTGGCCGGGGTCAAGGAGATTCGCCAGGCGGTGGAAGTGGCCAAGCAGCAGGCCGGGCAATACGGCAAGCGCACGATCCTGTTCGTCGACGAAGTGCACCGCTTCAACAAGTCCCAGCAGGACGCGTTCCTGCCGTACGTCGAAGACGGCACGCTGATTTTCATCGGCGCGACCACCGAAAACCCCTCGTTCGAACTCAACAACGCTTTGCTGTCGCGGGCGCGGGTCTATGTGCTCAAGAGCCTCGATGAGGCGGCGATGCGCAAGCTGGTGCATCGCGCGCTGACCGAGGAGCGCGGCCTGGGCAAGCGGCATTTGAGCCTTAGCGATGAAGGCTTCCAGATCCTGTTTTCAGCCGCCGATGGCGATGGCCGGCGCCTGCTCAACCTGTTGGAAAACGCCTCGGACCTGGCCGAAGACGACAGCGAGATTGGCGTCGAGCTGCTGCAAAGCCTGCTGGGCGATACCCGTCGGCGCTTCGACAAGGGTGGCGAAGCGTTCTACGACCAGATTTCGGCGCTGCACAAATCCATACGCGGTTCCAACCCCGACGCAGCCTTGTACTGGTTTGCACGCATGATCGACGGCGGCTGCGATCCGCTGTACCTGGCGCGGCGCGTGGTGCGCATGGCCAGCGAAGACATCGGCAATGCCGACCCGCGGGCCCTGAGCCTGTGCCTGGCGGCCTGGGACGTGCAGGAGCGCCTCGGCAGCCCGGAAGGCGAGCTTGCCGTGGCCCAGGCGATCACTTATCTGGCCTGCGCGCCGAAGAGCAACGCCGTGTACATGGGCTTCAAGGCGGCGATGCGCAGCGCTACCGAGCACGGTTCCCTCGAGGTGCCGCTGCACCTGCGCAACGCGCCGACCAAGCTCATGAAGCAGTTGGGCTATGGCGAAGAATACCGGTATGCCCATGACGAGCCGGACGCTTATGCTGCCGGCGAAGACTATTTTCCCGATGAGCTCGAACCCCAGCGCTTCTACCAGCCAGTGCCTCGGGGCCTCGAACTGAAGATCGGCGAGAAGCTCAACCACCTGGCGCAGCTAGATCGCCTGAGCCCACGGCAGCGGAGAAAACCGTGATCCCCTTGATATTGGCAGTTTCCGCTGGCGGCGTCGCCGGCACATTGTTGCGTTTCGCCACGGGCAACTGGATCAACGCAAATTGGCCCCGGCACTTCTATACCGCGACGCTGGCCGTTAATATCGTGGGCTGTCTGCTGATCGGCGTTCTTTACGGTCTGTTTTTGATTCGCCCGGAAGTGCCCATCGAGGTGCGTGCCGGGCTGATGGTTGGCTTTCTCGGCGGCCTGACGACTTTTTCATCCTTTTCACTGGATACGGTGCGCCTGCTGGAAAGCGGGCAGGTGCCGCTGGCCTTGGGCTATGCGGCCATCAGCGTATTCGGCGGGCTGCTCGCGACCTGGGCTGGCCTGTCCTTGACCAAACTTTGATAACGAGAGACCGACATGCTCGATTCCAAACTGTTACGTAGCAACCTCCAGGACGTAGCGGACCGCCTGGCTTCCCGTGGCTTTGCCCTGGACGTCGCGCGCATCGAAGCGCTGGAAGAACAGCGCAAGACCGTCCAGACCCGCACCGAAGCCCTGCAGGCTGAACGTAACGCGCGCTCCAAGTCCATCGGCCAGGCCAAGCAGCGTGGCGAAGACATCGCGCCGTTGATGGCCGACGTCGAGCGCATGGCGGGCGAATTGAGCGCGGGAAAGGTCGAGCTGGACGCGATCCAGACCGAGCTGGATTCGATCCTGCTGGGCATCCCGAACCTGCCTCACGAATCGGTGCCGGTCGGTGAAGACGAAGAGGGCAACGTCGAAGTGCGCCGTTGGGGCGCGCCGAAAGCCTTCGATTTCCCGGTACAGGACCACGTGGCCCTGGGCGAGAAATTCGGCTGGCTGGACTTCGAAACCGCCGCCAAGCTGTCGGGCGCCCGTTTTGCCTTGCTGCGCGGGCCGATTGCCCGTCTGCACCGGGCCCTGGCGCAGTTCATGATCAACCTGCACGTCACCGAACACGGCTACGAAGAAGCCTACACGCCGTACCTGGTCCAGGCCCCGGCGCTGCAAGGCACCGGCCAGTTGCCGAAGTTCGAGGAAGACCTGTTCAAGATCAGCCGCGAAGGCGAGGCCGACCTGTACCTGATCCCGACGGCCGAAGTGTCGCTGACCAACATCGTGGCCGGCGAAATCGTCGACGCCAAGCAACTGCCGATCAAGTTCGTCGCCCACACGCCGTGCTTCCGCAGTGAAGCCGGGGCGTCGGGCCGTGACACCCGTGGCATGATCCGCCAGCATCAGTTCGACAAGGTCGAGATGGTGCAGATCGTCGAGCCTTCGAAGTCCATGGAAGCGCTGGAAAGCCTGACCGCCAATGCCGAGAAGGTCCTGCAACTGCTGGAACTGCCGTATCGCACCCTGGCGCTGTGCACCGGTGACATGGGCTTCAGTGCGGTCAAGACCTACGACCTGGAAGTCTGGATCCCGAGCCAGGACAAGTACCGCGAGATTTCCTCGTGCTCCAACTGCGGCGACTTCCAGGCCCGCCGCATGCAGGCGCGTTTCCGCAATCCGGAAACCGGCAAGCCGGAACTGGTCCACACCCTCAATGGCTCCGGCCTGGCGGTGGGTCGTACCCTGGTGGCCGTGCTGGAAAACTACCAGCAGGCCGACGGTTCGATCCGTGTGCCTGAAGTGTTGAAGCCCTACATGGGCGGCATCGAGGTCATCGGCTAAATGGACTATTTGCCACTGTTCCACAACCTGCGCGGCAGCCGCGTGCTGGTGGTCGGCGGCGGCGAGATTGCCTTGCGCAAGTCCCGCCTGCTGGCCGATGCCGGCGCGTTGCTGAGGGTGGTCGCACCCGACATCGAACCGCAGTTGCGGGAACTGGTCAGTGGCAGCGGCGGTGAATGCATTCTGCGTGGTTACGTCGAGGCTGACCTGGACGGCTGTGGTTTGGTCATCGCCGCCACCGACGACGAACCGCTCAATGCCCAGGTCTCGGCCGATGCGCATAAGCGTTGCGTGCCGGTCAACGTGGTGGACGCGCCGGCCCTGTGCAGCGTGATCTTCCCAGCGATTGTCGACCGTTCACCCTTGGTGATCGCGGTGTCCAGCGGCGGCGACGCGCCGGTGCTGGCGCGGCTGATCCGGGCCAAGCTGGAAACCTGGATTCCGTCGACCTACGGGCAACTGGCCGGGCTGGCGGCGCGTTTTCGCAGCCAGGTCAAAGGCTTGTTTCCCGATGTGCAGCAACGACGGGCGTTCTGGGAAGAAGTGTTCCAGGGCCCTATCGCCGACCGACAACTGGCCGGGCAGGGCGCTGAAGCCGAGCGTCTGCTGCGGGAAAAAATCGATGGCCAGGCGCCGAACGCGCCGGGCGAAGTTTATCTGGTGGGGGCCGGGCCCGGCGATCCGGACCTGTTGACCTTCCGCGCCTTGCGCTTGATGCAGCAGGCAGACGTGGTGCTGTACGACCGCCTGGTGGCGCCGGCGATCCTGGAGCTGTGCCGGCGCGACGCCGAGCGCATCTACGTCGGTAAGCGCCGTTCCGAACACGCCGTGCCCCAGGACCAGATCAACCAGCAATTGGTCGACCTGGCCCGCCAGGGCAAGCGCGTGGTGCGGTTGAAGGGTGGTGATCCGTTCATCTTCGGGCGCGGTGGCGAGGAGATCGAAGAACTGGCGGCCCATGGCATCCCGTTCCAGGTCGTCCCGGGCATCACCGCGGCCAGTGGTTGCGCGGCCTACGCCGGGATCCCGCTGACCCATCGCGACTACGCCCAATCGGTGCGTTTCATCACCGGCCATCTCAAGGACGGCACCAGTGACTTGCCATGGGCCGACCTGGTGTCGCCGGCGCAGACGCTGGTGTTCTACATGGGCTTGGTCGGCCTGCCGATGATCTGCAGCGAGCTGATCAAGCATGGCCGTGCGGCGGATACGCCAGCGGCGTTGATCCAGCAGGGCACGACGTCCAACCAACGGGTCTTTACCGGCACTTTGGCGGACTTGCCACGGCTGGTGGCCGAGCACGAAGTGCATGCGCCGACCCTGGTGATTGTTGGGGAAGTGGTGCAGTTGCGCGAGAAGCTGGCGTGGTTTGAAGGGGCTCAAGGCCAGGTCTGAAGACCGCGTCGCCCCCTTCGCGAGCAAGCCCGCTCCCACATTTTATCGCGTTCAGCCGAAGAATAAGGCCTACGCCGATCCAATGTGGGAGCGGGCTTGCTCGCGAAGAGGCCCTCAACTGCAACAAAGATCCAGGATCAATCCCCAGCCCCACGCCAAATCCCTTTCCCACTCAACCTTCCCCGATCATGGGCGACCGTAAAGTCCTGCTTCGGCCCCTTGGGCACGATCCCATTGGGGTTTATGGTCTTGTGGCTGCCGTAGTAATGGCCCTGGATGTGGGTGAAATCCACGGTATCGGCAATGCCTGGCCATTGGTACAACTCCCGCAGCCAGTTCGACAGGTTCGGATAATCGGCGATGCGCCGCAGGTTGCATTTGAAGTGGCCGAAGTACACCGCGTCGAAGCGGATGATCGTAGTGAATAGGCGAATATCCGCCTCGGTCAGGTATTCGCCAGCCAGGTAACGGCGGGTTCCCAGCAACGCCTCCAGCCCATCCAGCTCGGCAAATAGCCGGTCGAAGGCTTCTTCATAGGCCGCTTGGGTCGTGGCGAATCCGGCCCGGTACACACCGTTGTTCACCGCCGGGTAGATCCGCTCGTTCAAGGCGTCGATATCGCGACGCAGGTGTTCGGGATACAGGTCCAGGTCGTTGCCGGTCAAGCCGTCGAAGGCGCTGTTGAACATGCGGATGATTTCCGCCGATTCATTGTTGACGATGCGTTGTTGGCGTTTGTCCCACAGCACCGGCACGGTGACGCGGCCGGTGTAGTCCGGCGTGTCGGCGGTGTAGCGCTGATGCAGGAAGCTCAGGTTGTCGAGTTTGTCGCCAGTGGAGCCGTGGGCCTTGTCGAAGGTCCAGCCGTTTTCCAGCATCAGGTAGCTGACCACCGACACATCGATCAAGTCTTCCAGGCCCTTGAGCTTGCGCAAGATCAGCGTGCGGTGCGCCCAGGGGCAGGCCAGGGAGACGTACAAATGGTAGCGCCCGGCCTCGGCGGCAAAGCCGCTGTCGCCCGAGGGGCCGGCGCTGCCGTCGGCGGTGACCCAGTGACGGCGTTGCGCCTGCTCGCGCTGGAAGGTGCCGTCCTTGCTTTCATACCACTGATCCTGCCAGCGGCCCTCGACCAACAAACCCATCTGGATGTCCTCGCTCAATAAATATTGGAGACGAGTCTATGCCCATAGGTTCGAACTAAAAGCGCAAAGGTTGGGCGCTAATGATCGGTTAAATCGAACGATCCCGGGCATCCCAATACTGCCGGGCTTTGTCGAACGCGTCTTCGCGAGCCAGGCCCAGGCCACGCAAGGCCAGGGCCATGGTGGCGATCAGTGCCAGTTGCGGGTAGCTGTCTTCGACGTCACCGCGCCAGATCGCTTTCAAGTGCTCGGGATCGAGGTTTTCCGGTTTGACGTGGCGCTGCTCGGCCAGTCGCGGCCATTCTTCGTCCCAGCTGACGCCGCCGGTGGTGCCGTACAGGTGGCTGTCGGCGTCCGGGTTGATTTCGATCTCGCCGCCGTCGCCCTTGATGACGATGGCGGTATCACCGAGCAAACCGCTGGCATCGCGGTGCACGGCCTGATAGCCCGGGTGGAAGATGCTTTGCAAGCCGCAACGGGCGGCCAGCGGGTTGAGGATGCGTGCCAGGGAGTGGATCGGCGAGCGCAGGCCCAGGGTGTTGCGCAGGTCGATCATCCGCTGCATCTGCGGTGCCCAGTCCACCAGCGGCATGAAGGCCAGGCCGCCGTTGTCCAGTGCGCTGCCGACCTGCTGCCAATCCCGGCACAGTGGGATCTGCAGCAAACCGAGCAATTGTTCGGTGTAGAGCCGGCCTGCCGTATGAGCGCCGCCGCCGTGCATGAAGATCCGCACGCCGTTCTGCCCAAGGCACTTGGCCGCCAGCAGGTACCACGGCAGATGGCGCTTCTTGCCGGCGTAGGTCGGCCAGTCGAGGTCCACCGCCAATGCCGGGACCACCAGGCGTTCACGCAGGGCCTCGGTGAAACCGGCCATCTCCTCGGCGCTTTCTTCCTTGTGTCGCAGCAGCATCAGGAAGGCGCCCAGCTGGGTGTCCTCGACCTGTTCGTCGAGCACCAGGCCCATGGCCTCGCGAGCTTCTTCGCGGGTCAGGTTGCGGGCACCGCGCTTGCCTTTGCCCAGGGCGCGCACGAACTGGGCGAACGGGTGTTCGGCCGGGGTCTCAAGGGTCAGTGCTGGAAAGTCGGTCATAAGCAATTCGTCGGTTTGGGCAGGCCCGCCAGCTTGGCGGCGAGTTTGGCGGGAGTGCCTTTGAACAATCGGTTCAGGTGCAGGCTGTTGCCTTTGTCCACGCCCAGTTTCAGTGCCGTGTACTTGATCAGCGGCCGGGTCGCGGGGGAGAGCTGGAATTCGTTGTAGAAGCCGCGCAGCAGTTCGAGGATTTCCCAGTGTTCGGGACTCAACTCGATGTCCTCAGCGGTGGCCAGGGCCGTGGCGACCTCGGCCGACCAGTTGTCTAGGTCGGCCAGGTAGCCGTCCTTGTCCAGCGCGATGGCGCGGTTGCCCACGTTCAGCGTGTTCATAGCCAGGTGTTGACCTTGTCGTGCTCGATCGACAGCTCGACGAAACCTGAATAGTTGATGGCTTCGGCCCAGTCTGGTGTGTCCAGGGCGCGGGCCTGGAGGTCTTCGGCGAGCACGAACAGATTCACGCCGGCGGCCTGCAGCACTTCAAACGGTGGGCTGCCCGGTTGCAACGCGTACGTCGCGTCACCGCACAGCAGCAGCGCATCCTGATTGCCCAGTACCCGCAGGCAACTGGCGAGGCGGTTATCGCCGAAGGGCGAATGAGACAACACATGCAAAGTCGACATCAGAGGGTGATCACCTGGTCGTAACGATCAATGAGCGCGGCGATTTGCGGCGCGGTCAGTGCTTTCACGTCGCCCAGCGCCAGGGTATCGGTGGTGATACCCCGTTCGGCGGCGCTGTCGGCGCAGAGGAACAGGTCCTCGACGCCGAACATCGGCAACGCCTGCAGGTTGGCGCTCAGGTCCTTTTGCTGGACCGCCTTGGCGTTTTGGCCGGCCGTGAGCTGGAACACGCCGTCATCGAGAAACAGCAGGCCGATAGGCAGGTCGAACGCACCGCCGGCCAGGACGATGTCCAGCGCTTCACGGGCGCCGGGGCCGGACCATGGGGCCTGGCGGCTGATGAGCAATAAAGACTTGGCCATCACGCGCCTCCAAAACAGATCAAACGGTCGGCGTCCTGGATCGCATCGTGCAACTGACCCAGCCCGGACAAGGCCCAGGGCGCCTCGACACTGGCCGCCGAACGCCGGTAGCGCTGGGCCTCTTCCTCGTTCAACACCCCACGGCGCAACGCCGCCGCGATGCAGACCACGCCGTCGAGCTGGTTGTCGCTGACAAAGGTTCGCCACTGCTGGGGCAGGTCTTGTTCATCCTGAGGCGTGACGACACTGGCGCAGGCGTTATAGACGCCGTCCTGATAGAAAAACAGCCGCACGATCTCATGCCCGCCCGCCAGCGCCGCCTGGGCAAACAGCAAGGCACGGCGCGAGGAGGGCGCATGGGCGGCGGAAAACAGCGCGATGGCGAACTTCATGACAGACCCGATCAGCAAAACTGCGGCCATGATAATGCTTTATGGGCGGTGGGGCGATTGTGAGGCTTCAATACAGGATCTGGATCAGGCTCATTGTGGCGAGGGGATTTATCCCCGCTGGGCTGCGAAGCAGCCCCTCTTCCAGTCATTGCGGTCTGTCTGATACATCGCGTTGGCAGATCCAGGGGCTGCTTCAGCCCAGCGGGGATAAATCCCCTCGCCACAGGGAAAGTGCTCAGTCCCGGGGTTTGAGGCCATGCAACTCGCAATACTCCGCCCATTCCATCCCGGCCATTTCCGCCACTTCCCTGTGCACCTCCAGGCGCTGGGCCTGGTAGTCCTGGGGCGAGGCGGCGGTCAGCTGCAGGGTCAGTTCCCAGGCAAACAGGCCCAGGCGCTCGGCCTCGGCTTCGAAGGCTTCATGCAACCGCTCGGCGCGGTACTGCGCGGCGGTCTCGCCCTTGGCCTGGGCCAGCAGCGGGTTGAGGTGGTCCAACTCGATGCGCAGCTCGGGGCGCTCATCGAGAAATATTTCCAGGGCCCGTTCGTGTTGTTGTTCGGTTGCCGCCATGGTCACTCCTTGGGGGATGCAGACTGCTTCTTGCTGGCCTTGGCCGCAGCCGCCAGGCATTCGAGGGCGAATTGTTCGGTGTAGGTCATCTGGATCGGCGTGGTTTCGCCCTTGACGGTGCGTTCGCCGTCGAGGATGTAGCGAATCCGCTTGTCGGTGACGCCGATGCGCTTGGCGATCCAGGACGGTGTCTGGCCGATCTGGCTGATCAGTTTGTCGGCGTATTCGGCGGTGGGTTTGTAGAATTCGGCGTTGGGGGTCATGGGGTGTTCCGCGTGGCTGGTGGCAATGGCGCGACAGGGTGCGCGAATCGCAGGGCGATGTCCCGTGTAAATTTCAGTAAAGCAGCACGAAGGCCCGGGTCGCAGTGCTACAGTCCGTTTTTTTTCTCGATGAGTGAACGCAATGCGAATGTTGACGGTGGCCCTGGCCGCAACCTTGCTGGCCGGCTGCGCGGGTTCGGCGATGAACGAGGCCCGGACCCAGGCCCCTTACAAGACCCTGACCTCGGACAAACCCGAACAGATCGTGGCCCAGTGCGTGCAGTTCTCCTGGCAGGACGAGGCGGTGTTCGGTGTCGATGCCGGCGCCTACCTGCAACCGGGCAAGAAGGGTGGCTCGACGGTCTACACCCGCTCTGCCGAATCGTTTGTCGATTTGCATGCCGGTGCGACAGGCACCGAGTTGAGTTATTACGCCAAGCATGACGACTTCGTGGCCAAGCGCCGGTTGGCGGCGTTGGCGACGTGTCTTTAAGCAACTCGAATTGAAAACCGGATTGAGTGTGGGAGCGGGCTTGCTCGCGAAAGCGGTCAATCATTCAACATTGTTGTCGACTGATTCTCCGCCTTCGCGAGCAAGCCCGCTCCCACAGGATCAGTACTTCAATTGGTCTGAGTCAGGCGCTTCTGGAAGAAGAAGTGCTGGTGGCCTGGCGGGTAGTCGTCGATCTGGCCGATTTCCGTGAAGCCGTGTTTGCGGTAGAACTCCGGTGCCTGGAAGTCGAAGGTGTCCAGCCAGATGCCTACGCAGTTTTTCTCCCGGGCCAGTTCTTCGGCCATCTGCATCAGGGTCGAGCCCGTGCCCTGTCCCCGGGCCTGTTCCGGCACCACCAGCAGCTCGATGTACAGCCAGCGGAAAAACACCCGGCCGTAGAGTCCCCCGACAATTTCGTCCTGTTCGTCCCGCACCAGCCACGCGACCAGTTCTGGCACCGTCCCGCCGGTCTTGGCCGTGTTATAGGCGCGCAGCGGGGCGATGATGGCTTGGCGTTCTTCGTCGGTGGGCGTATCCGTGCGTTCGATTCGTAGCGTCATCGGCGATGTCCTTATGCAGTCAAGATGAACCGCAGGAGCCTATCCCAAAGGCTGCCGTGGCGTCACCCGGTTGACTTGAAATGGGCGAATTACCCAAACCCAGCCATACTGAAATGTCCTGAAACAGCCACTCGTCAAAAAATGTGGGAGCAAGGCTTGCCCGCGATGCAAACACCTCGGCGTGACTGAAAAACCGAGGCGATGCCATCGCGGGCAAGCCTTGCTCCCACAGGTGATGCAGGACACTTGTGCTCTTGATGCGATCCCCCGACTTTTTAAAACAAGAAGAGGCCGACTCATGAAGTTCGAATCCTTTGCCCGGACCCTCGTTGCCACCACCCTGACCCTCAGCTGTTTGTATGCCCAGGCCGCCTCCCAGGCGCCAGTGGCTGCCGAGAACGGCATGGTGGTCACCGCCCAGCACTTGGCGACCTACGTGGGTGTCGATGTGCTCAAGAGTGGCGGCAATGCCGTGGATGCGGCGGTGGCGGTGGGGTATGCCCTGGCGGTGGTGTAT
>NZ_MUOA01000068.1:0-200883 GCF_002001065.1 Pseudomonas sp. A25(2017)
ATCCCGGCATGGATGCCGGGATAGCCGCGCTGGGCCATGGATGGCCCTTCGCGGCGGGCCCACGGAGCAATGCCGGAGTGAGGGCATGCCGAGCCTAAGCGAGGCACCGAGTGGTGGGGCAGAAGCGTTTTGCTTACTTTTGACTGGGCCGGCTCCCGGGCTTCTCAAAAGTGAGCCGCCGTAAGGGCGGAACCCTAAGCAGCCATTACCGCAACAATGGATATGTACTCAGTCAAAAACCCCGACCAACTATCAGGCCAGCATCGCAAGCAAGCCCACACACAAGGGAAATACGCTGGCATAGTGGCCTCCACGCTACGCCATATCACTCTGGCTGAACTCCTCGGCCAGAAAATCAATCAGCGCACGCACCGACGGCAGCAACCCGCGTCGCGAGGCAAAGATCGCATGGACGATCCCGCACTTGGGCGTCCAGCCCGGCACCAGTTCCACCAATCGGCCGGCCGCTATGTCTTCGCGCACCACCACGGCGGGCAGGTGGGCGACGCCGATGCCGGCCAACACGGCGTGACGCAGGGCCAGCAGGTCGTCGGTGACCATGCGCGGTTCATGGCGGATCAGCGCGCGGGTGCCGTCCGGGCCGAACAACTCCCACTGGTATTCCCGCTGCGCCGCGCCCCAGTGCACGCTGGGCAAGCCATTGAGGTCCGCCGGGGAAGCCGGTGAAGACAAGCGCTCCAGAAACGCCGGGCTACCCACCAGGCACTGGGTGCTGTTGCTCAGCACTTTCATGACCATGTCGGTGTTTTCCAGCGGCGGAAAGCGCACCCGCAAGGCGATATCGAACCCTTCATGGATCAGGTCGACCCGGCGGTTGGTGCTCTCGATGAACAACTCCACCCGTGGGTACTTGAGCATGTAGCGAGTCAGCATCGGCCCGACCCAGCTGTTGAGCAGCGCCGTCGGGCAACTGATGCGCACCAGCCCCTGGGGTTCGGAGCGGTTGCGCTCGATCACTTCCGCCGCGCTCTCGGCCTCGACCCGCATCGCCAGGCAGCGCTGGTAATAGGCCTGGCCGATCTCCGTCAACGTGCAGTGGCGGCTGGTGCGATGGAGTAACCGCACCCCGAGCCGCTCCTCCAACTGGGCGATACGCCGGCTGAGCTTTGACTTTGGCATGTCCAGCGCCCGGCCCGCGGCGGCGAAACCGCGGTGCTCGACCACCTGGGTGAAGTAGTAAAGCGTGTTGAGGTCTTCGATGATCGTTCTCCAAATAGAACGCTAAGGCGAATTTTTGCAGTCTAGCGCATCAAAGGTGCCAGTTTTAATCTACACCCATCGAAACGCAACACGGATTGAAGCCGGGGCGCTTCGATCGGATGAGTCACTGATCAATCGCAACACCGCCATTAAAAACCTTAACCACGCCGAAACCTTCGGCAACCAAAACTTAATGAGGGCTACGCCATGACCACTTCCTACAACCGTCTCGACAAAGATAACGCCGCCGTTCTGCTGGTCGATCACCAAGCCGGCCTGCTGTCCCTGGTACGCGACATCGACCCGGACCGCTTCAAGAACAACGTGCTGGCCCTGGCTGACCTGGCAAAGTACTTCCAACTGCCGACCATCCTCACCACCAGCTTCGAAACAGGCCCCAACGGCCCGTTGATGCCAGAACTCAAGACGCTGTTCCCGGATGCGCCGTACATCGCTCGTCCTGGCCAGATCAATGCCTGGGACAACGAAGATTTCGTCAAGGCGATCAAGGCCACCGGCAAGAAACAACTGATCATCGCCGGCGTCGTCACTGAAGTCTGCGTAGCCTTCCCGGCACTGTCGGCCCTGGCCGAAGGTTTCGAAGTGTTCGTGGTCACCGATGCGTCCGGCACGTTCAACGAGCTGACCCGTCAATCGGCCTGGGACCGCATGTCATCCTCCGGTGCGCAACTGATGACCTGGTTCGGCCTGGCTTGTGAACTGCACCGCGACTGGCGCAACGACGTGGAAGGGCTGGCGACCTTGTTCTCCAACCACATCCCGGACTACCGCAACCTGATGACCAGCTACAACACGCTGACCAACGCCAAATAACAGCCACACCGATTTACCCCTGTGGGAGCAAGCTTGCTCCCACAGGGGTTTTTGTGGTGGTTTCTATATAGTGTTCAATCTGTGCCAAAGATTTTCTGGAGACTGACCTGATGCTGATCCCCTGCCCCCATTGCAACGGGCTCAATCGCATACCCGCCGAACGCCTGGGCGACCAGCCCAAGTGCGGGCGCTGCAAGGCCCAGGTGTTATTGAGCAAACCGTTCGAACTCAAACAAGGCGACTACGCCAGCCAGATCAAGGGTGACCTGCCGTTGCTGGTGGATGTGTGGGCCGATTGGTGTGGGCCGTGCAAGTCCTTCGCGCCCGTGTTCGAACAAGCCACCGCACAGCTGGTGGGCAAATGCCGGTTGGCCAAGCTCGACAGCGAGGCCAACCAGCAACTGTCGGCGCAGTTGGGCATTCGCTCGATTCCCAGCCTGATTCTGTTCAAGGACGGCCGGGAAGTAGCGCGCCAGAGTGGGGCGCTGCCGTTGCCGCAGTTGATGGCTTGGTTGCGCAGCCAGGGGATTTGAAGCCATGAGATAACTGTGGGAGCGGGCTTTGTGGGAGCAAAGCTTGCTCGCGATCCAGACGCTGCGGTCCTCAAGAGACCGCGGCGTTTTCATCGCGGGCAAGCCTTGCTCCCACACAGTTGCTCCCACATGGGTTTTGCACAGGTCAGATTCAGGCGCTTTCCAGCAGGCTATGCAACTCCATGAACTGCAGGGTCAGCTTGTGCCGCGGGTCGAGGTGGATCAGCGGCAGGCTGGCCTGGTGGGACTCGCGCATACGCACCGAACTGCTCAGGTACACCGGCAATACGGGCAGGCCTTCGGCGATCAGCTCGTCAAGAATCTGTTGCGGCAGGCTGGCCCGGGCCTGGAACTGGTTGACCACGATGCCTTCGACTTCCAGGCCTTCGTTATGGTCGTCCTTGAGCTCTTCGATTTCCGCCAGCAGGCCGTACAGGGCCTGCCGGGAGAAGCTGTCGCAGTCGAAGGGGATCAGCACCCGATCGGCGGCGATCAATGCTGAAACCGCATAGAAATTCAGTGCAGGCGGGGTATCCAGGTAAATCCGGTCGTAATCCTCCTCCAGCTCTTCAAGCAGTTTGCGCAGCTTGTTGATCTTGTGCTTGGCCTCAAGCTTGGGCTGCAGATCCGTCAGTTCCGCCGTGGCGGTGATCACGTGCAGGTTGTCGAACGGCGTTTCGTAGATATCCACCTTGTTCTTTTTCGAGAACGGCCCGGACGACAGGGTTTGCTTGAAGAAATCGGCAATGCCCATGGGAATGTCATCGCCGGTCAAGCCAGTCAGGTATTGAGTGGAGTTGGCCTGGGCATCCAGGTCCACCAACAGCGTGCGATAGCCTTCGCTGGCGCTGACTGCCGCCAGATTGCAGGCGATGCTGGACTTGCCCACGCCACCTTTCTGATTGAACACCACACGCCGCATGTCAAAACCTCCGTGTATCAAAGATTCCCGAGTGTAGTAGGCAGCGACACTGCTTAGCTACCTTCTGCGTAGAAGGACTACAGCAACAGTGGCTTTTCCAACGATTCGGACGTCAATTCGCCCAGACCGTGACAGAAACAACCGACAGACCGGCTCGTGCTGATCGCGACCATGGTCCGGGTCTGGCCTTGAGCGGACCAACTCGTACATTTCGCTGGGCAAAATGTAACCAGTATTTGCTACAAGCCAACCGCACCGGGATAATGCGCGCCACTTGGGTCGCAAGGCCATGCAGGGTTGGACGCGGGTCAAACCACTGAACCGTGACAATAAAAGCCCGCAGGGGTGGGATGAAGTTTGTGATCAATTTCAATATCGCCCAATGGCGCGCATGGGCCCCTGGGCTCGAAAGCGTGGACGATTGGCAGGCATGGAGCCGACAGCCGGTCGTATTGCCGCCCAGCGATGCCGCCCCTGACGTATCGTTCCTGCCGGCCATGCAGCGCCGGCGCCTCAGTCGCCTGGCGCGGATGGCCTTCAGTGTTGGCTGGCCGTTGGCCGAGGGTCGGCCGGACCTACCGTTGGTCTTTATTTCCCGCCACGGTGAAACCCCGCGCACGTTTGAGATTCTCAAGGACCTGGCAGCCGATCAGCCATTGTCGCCGACCCAATTCAGCCTGTCGGTGCACAACGCGGTGATTGGCCTGTGGTCGATCATGCGCGGCGAAACCAGCGAAATGACCGCCCTGGCCGCGACCGGCGACGGGTTGGAGCACGGTGTGCTGGAGGCCGTCGCGCTATTGAACGAAGGATCGCCTGCGGTGCTGCTGGTGATCACCGAAGAACAACCTCCGCAAGTCTATGCTCCGTGGGTCGATGACGTGCCGTTTCCCTATGCCATGGGCCTGCTGCTGACCCCGGGCGATGACTGGCAACTGGACCTGTGCGCGCAGGCCGGCCAATCGTCTGGTAGCGACTGGCCCCATGCCCTGGATCTGTTGCGTACCCTGCTGAACAACGAAACCACCTGCCAACATGCCTGGAAGAATCGTGTATGGACCTGGCAACGCAACCGGTGACCGGTAAACATCGCGACGCCTATTACTGGCGCCTGGTCGCGACCGCAGCAAGCTTCGCCCTGTTCGGGCTGGGCGGGCTGTGCCTGCGTTTGCTGGTATTCCCGTTGCTGGCCTGGTGGCCCGGCGATGCCCAGGCTCACCGTCAAAGGGCGCGCCGCACGGTCGGGCGGTTGTTCTGGTTCTTTATTCGGTTCATGG
Source organism: Pseudomonas sp. A25(2017) (assembly GCF_002001065.1). Lineage (NCBI taxonomy): Bacteria > Pseudomonadati > Pseudomonadota > Gammaproteobacteria > Pseudomonadales > Pseudomonadaceae > Pseudomonas > Pseudomonas sp. A25(2017). The sequence goes on from NZ_MUOA01000068.1 coordinate 4,788, forward strand.
CCCGCACCGGCGTGCTCACCTACCAGATCGATGGCGCCGAACGGCTCGGGCGCCCCGGGCAGATGATCATTGCCAACCACCCGTCGCTGATCGACGTGGTGTTCCTGATCGGGCTGGTGCGCGATGCCAACTGCGTGGTCAAGCAAAGCCTCTGGGACAACCCCTTTACCCGTGGCCCACTGCGTTCGACCCAATACATCAGCAACGACGGCAGCATGGACATGCTCGATGCCGCCAGCGACGCCCTGCAAGAGGGCCAGACGCTGATCGTCTTCCCCGAAGGGACGCGCACCCAGCCAGGCCAGGTGCCGGCCTTTCATCGGGGGGCGGCGGCCATCGCCCTGCGGGGTGCGAAAATCCTCACACCCGTCACGATCAAGGTCTGCCCCACGACCCTGACCAAGGCTGAACCCTGGTATCGCATCCCCCAGCGCCGCGTGCACTTCAGTTTCCGCGTCGGGGCCGATATAGACCCACAGGCGTTCGCCGCGCTCGGCCCGCCTCCCCAGGCTTCGCGCAGGCTCAACGATTTTCTGCATCACTATTACATCAAGGAGCTCGCCGAAGATGAGCGATCTGCACCGTGACATCAAACAGCTGATCATCGACGCCCTCGGCCTGGAAGACATCGGCATCGACGACATCGGCGACCACCAGACCCTGTTCGGCGAAGGCCTGGGCCTGGACTCGGTGGATGCCCTGGAGCTCGGCCTGGCGATCCAGAGGGAGTACGGCATCAAGATCGATGCCGACGCCAAGGACACCCGTAACCATTTCAGCAATGTGGCAAGCCTTGCGGCCTTCGTCACTGCAAAACGCCCCTGAGACCGGATCATGCAAACTCGTGACGACATTTTCCACACCCTGCGCGATGCTCTGGTCGAGCTTTTCGAGCTGGACCCTGAGCGTGTGACGCTGGAATCGAACCTGTACCAGGACCTGGAAATCGACAGCATCGATGCAGTCGACCTGATCGACCATATCAAGCGCCAGACCGGCAAGAAAATCGCCGCCGAAGAATTCAAGTCGGTGCGCACCGTCAATGACGTGGTCGAGGCGGTTTATCGACTGGTCCAACCGGCCGCATGACCCGGCTGATTGGCCTCGGCCTGCTGCTGGCGGGCCTGCTCTACCCCTTTGCGGTGTATTTCGGCATGGAGCACTTCGCCCCGTGGCAGTTCGGGCTGCTGCTGGGCAGCCTGTGGCTAGCCCGGGCGTTGCTTGGCAAGGGCGGGGCCGGCAGCCGCTGGATGGCGGCCACAGCGATCGTGTTTTGTGTATTGCTCGCGCTGTTCGACAGCCCGCTCCTGCTGCGCTGGTACCCGGTGCTGATCAGCGCGTTCATGCTCGGGCTGTTCGTGCTGAGCCTGAAATACGGCCCGCCGATGATCGAACGCCTGGCCCGCCTGCGCGAACCGCAGCTGCCGGCCAAGGCGGTGGTGTATACCCGTCAGGTCACGGTGGCCTGGAGTGTGTTTTTCCTGTGTAACGGCTTGCTCGCCGCCGCCCTGACCCTCTGGGCGCCGCTGAGCTGGTGGATGTTGTACACCGGCCTGATTTCCTACGGATTGATGGGGCTGCTGTTTGCCATTGAATGGCTCATACGACAACGGGTAAGAGGCCGCCCATGAATTGGATAACACTTGAGCAGATGCTGCTCAAGGCTCAGCCGGAACGCACCGTTGCGGTCGATCCGGCGCTGAATCACTCGCAACTGCGGGACGCGGCGTTGCGCCTGGCGGCCGGCCTGCACGCCCGGGGCGTGCGGCATGTGGCGGTGCACCTGGAAGATGCCGCCGACCTGGCCATCACCCTGCTCGGTGCCTGGCGCGCCGGGGTGCGGGTCCTGCTTCCCGCCGACCTGCAAACGCAGACACGCCAGCGCTGGGCGGCGGACGTGGATCTGTGGCTGACCGACCAGCCCGGCGACACCCATCCCAACGACGTGCAACAGGCGCCGATGGACGCCGCCGAACTGGACCTCGATCACTGCTGGCTGAGCCTGTGCACCTCCGGCTCCAGCGGCGAGCCCAAGCGCATCGAGAAAACCCTGCGCCAGTTGAGTAACGAGGTCCTGGCCCTGGAACACCTGTGGGGCGCCGACCTGGGCCCGGCCTGCATGATCGGCAGCGTTGCCGCACAACACATCTACGGGCTGCTGTTCCGGGTGCTGTGGCCGCTGTGCGCCGGGCGTGCGTTCGTGCGTCGGCAATTGGCCTTCCCGGAAGACCTGCAACGTGCCAGCCGTGAGCAACCGGCCTTCGCCTGGGTCGCCAGCCCGGCGCTGCTCAAGCGCATGGGCGACAACCTCGATTGGCCGGCCTTGAGCTGCGTGCGCCGGGTGTTCTCCTCTGGCGGCGCCTTGCCCCCCGAGGCTGCGCAAAGCCTGCAGCAGCGCCTGGGGCAATGGCCGACGGAAATTTTCGGCAGTTCGGAAACCGGCGGCATCGCCTGGCGCCAGGGTGACGGATTGTGGCAACCCTTTGCCGACGTCGAGCTGAGCCAGGACAGCGACGGCGCCTTGCTGATCGCCTCGCCCTATCTGCCGGCCGGGCATGTGGAACACACCGCCGACGCGGCACGAATCGCCGAAGATGGGCGCTTTGAGCTCCTCGGGCGACTGGACCGTATCGTCAAGCTCGAAGAAAAACGCATCTCCCTGCCGATGCTCGAACAAGCGCTGGTAACCCACGACTGGGTCAGCGAAGCGCGGCTGGGGGTGGTGCAGGAAAATCGCGCCTCCCTCGGCGCGCTGCTGGTGCTGAGCGACGCTGGCCTGCGAGCCTTGCGCAACCAGGGCCGGCGCGCCGTCACCGAGGGCCTGCGCCGGCACCTGAGCGAACATTGCGAAACCCTCGCCCTGCCGCGGCGTTGGCGCTGGCTGCGGCAGTTGCCGCTCAACGCCCAGGGCAAGCTGCCCCAGGCCGAAGTCGAGGCGCTGCTGATGGCGCCACGCCCCAAGGCTCCCGAAGTGTTGGAACACGTCGAAACCGACGGTGAGTGGAACCTGCAACTGGTCGTGCCGCCAGACCTGGCGTACTTCAGCGGCCACTTCCCCACCGCGCCGGTACTGCCGGGCGTGGTGCAGGTCGATTGGGCCTTGAGCCTGGGCCGGCAATTGCTGGACCTGCCGCCCCGCTTCGTCGGCATGGAAGTGCTGAAATTCCAGCAACTGGTTCGCCCCGGCGATGAAATCCAGCTGCACCTGCGCTTCGACCGCGAGCGCTGCAAGTTGTACTTTGCCTACCGCAATGACACGGCGGCGTGCTCCAGTGGACGGATTGTGTTGGGGGTGGCCGATGATTAACTCACATGTGCTCACCACTCCCCTGTGGCGAGGGAGCTTGCTCCCGCTGGGCTGCGTAGGAGCTGTCGAGTGCAACGAGGCTGCGATCTTGTCCCTAGCAATTGAGTCCAAAGCGAAAGATCAAAAGATCGCAGCCTCCGGCAGCTCCTACGGCGGGAGCAACCTCCCTCGCCACAATGGATTTGTGGAGGGCAGAAAACATGCATAACCCCTGCGCCGTCATCCCGGTCTACAACCACGAAACCGCCATCTCGGCCGTGGTCCAGGCGTTGCTCGCCAACGGCCTGCCCTGCGTGCTGGTGGATGACGCCAGCAGCCCGGCGTGTGCCGCCGTGCTCGATCGGCTGGCCGAGGGCGAGCGGGTTCACCTGGTCAGGCTGGCCGTCAACCAGGGCAAGGGCGGCGCGGTGATGACCGGCTTGCGGGAAGCGGCGCGCCTGGGCTTCAGCCACGCCTTGCAGGTGGACGCCGACGGGCAGCACGATCTTGGCGACGTGAAGACGTTCATCGAGCAATCCCGTGCCCACCCGGACGCGGTGATCTGTGGTTATCCGCGCTACGACGCCAGCGTGCCGAAAGGTCGTCTGTACGCGCGCTACCTGACCCACGTGATGGTCTGGATCAACAGCCTGTCCCTGCAAATCCGCGACTCCATGTGCGGCTTTCGGGTCTACCCCTTGGCACCGACCCTGGCGCTGATCGACTCGGCCAATATCGGCAAGCGGATGGATTTCGATTCGGACATCCTCGTGCGCCTGGCCTGGCGCAATCAGCCGATGCACTGGCTGCACACGCGGGTCCATTACCCTCAGGACGGGGTCTCGCACTTTCGCCTGTTCCACGACAACGTACTGATTTCCAGCATGCACACCCGGTTGTTCTTCGGCATGCTGGTGCGTTTCCCCCTGATTCTCTGGCGACGGTGGCGGGCATGAGCGTTCAGGAAGACAAGCAGCATTGGGCCGACCGCCAGGAGCGCGGCAGTTTCTGGCTGATGAAACTCACCGCGCTCGCCGCCAAGGTGCTCGGTCGGCGTTTGCTGACCCCGGTGCTGTACGGCATCGTCCTGTACTTCTTCATTTTCGGCCGCAGCGCTCGCCAGGCCGCCTGGCAATATCAGCAGCGCCTGGCCGACTGGAGCGCACGTCCCGAGCTGCGCCCGACCCGCTGGCGGGTGTTCGGGCAGTTCATGGCCTTTGCCGACTCCCTGCTGGACAAGCTCGACGTCTGGAACGGCAAGCTGAGCATCGACCAGATCGAAATCGTCGACCCGGCGCTGCTGCGCAATCATCTGCGCGATGCCCGCGGGCAAATGCTGGTGGGCGCGCACCTGGGCAATCTGGAGATGTGCCGGGCCCTGGCCGAGCTGGGCGAGAAAGTCACCATGAACGTGCTGGTGCACACCAAGCACGCCGAGCAGTTCAACCGTTTGCTGGGCGAAGCCGGTGCCACGCACTTGCGGCTGATCCAGGTCAGCGAGCTGAACCCGGTGATCATGTTGCAGTTGAGCGAGCGCCTGGAGCGCGGCGAGTGGCTGGCGATTGCCGGCGACCGCGTACCGCTGCACGGCGGGCGCAGCGTGACCGTGGACTTCATGGGGCTTGCGGCCGCATTCCCCCAGGGCCCCTGGCTGTTGGCCGGCCTGCTGAAATGCCCGGTCAACCTGCTGATGTGCCTCAAGCACGAGGGACGCTATCGCGTCACCCTCGAACCCTTCGCCGATGCCGTGGTGTGGAAACGCAACGACCGCGAGCAAGTGATCGCCTACTGGGCTGGCCGCTACGCCGAGCGCCTGGCGCAATACTGCCTCCAGGGGCCCCAACAGTGGTTCAACTTTTACCCTTTCTGGAAGACCGATGACGATGCCCACTCTTGAGCCGGTAACCTTCGGCGAACGCCCCTTGCGCATCGAAGATGTGCTGGCCCTGGCCAACCGTCAGGCACCAACGCAGTTGCAGGATGACCTGGCGTTCCGCCAGCGCATCGCCAAGGGTGCGCAATTCCTCGATTCCCTGCTGGACAAGGAAGGCGTGATCTACGGCGTGACCACCGGTTACGGCGACTCCTGCGTGGTGGCCGTGCCGTTGCACCACGTCGAGGCCCTGCCGCGTCACCTGTACACGTTCCACGGCTGCGGCCTGGGCAAGCTGCTCGACGCCCAGGCCACCCGTGCGGTGCTGGCGGCGCGTCTGCAGTCGCTGTGCCACGGTGTGTCGGGGGTGCGGGTGGAACTGCTGGAACGCCTGCAGGCCTTTCTCGAACACGACATCCTGCCGCTGATTCCGGAAGAAGGCTCGGTGGGCGCCAGCGGCGACCTGACGCCGCTGTCCTACGTCGCCGCCACGCTGTCCGGCGAACGGGAAGTGATGTTCCGTGGCGAACAACGATTGGCCGCTGATGTGCACCGTGAACTGGGCTGGACCCCATTGGTGCTGCGGCCCAAGGAAGCCCTGGCGCTGATGAACGGCACCGCCGTGATGACCGGCCTGGCCTGCCTGGCCTTCGCCCGCGCCGACTACCTGCTGCAACTGGCGACCCGCATCACCGCGCTGAACGTCGTCGCCCTGCAAGGCAACCCGGAACACTTCGACGAACGCCTGTTCGCCGCCAAGCCACACCCGGGGCAGATGCAAGTCGCCGCGTGGCTGCGCAAGGACCTGGCGATCGACGCCCCCACCGCGCCGCTGCATCGCCTGCAGGATCGCTATTCCCTGCGCTGCGCGCCCCATGTGCTTGGGGTATTGGCCGACAGCCTGGGCTGGCTGCGCGCGTTCATCGAAACCGAACTCAACAGCGCCAACGACAACCCGATCATCGACGCCGAAGCCGAGCGCGTGCTGCACGGCGGGCACTTCTACGGCGGGCATATCGCCTTCGCCATGGACAGCCTGAAGAACCTGGTGGCCAACGTCGCCGACCTGCTCGATCGCCAGCTCGCACTGCTGGTGGACGAGCGCTACAACCATGGCCTGCCCAGCAACCTGTCCGGCGCCAGCGCCGAGCGGGCGATGCTCAACCATGGCTTCAAGGCCGTGCAGATCGGCACCAGTGCCTGGACCGCCGAAGCCCTGAAAAACACCATGCCGGCCAGCGTGTTCTCGCGCTCCACCGAGTGCCACAACCAGGACAAGGTAAGCATGGGCACCATCGCCGCCCGGGACGCGATCCGCGTGCTGGAGCTGACCGAACAAGTCGCCGCCGCCACCTTGCTGGCCGCCAACCAGGGCGTCTGGCTGCGCAGCCGTGCCGAAGACGCGCGCCCACTGCCGCCGGCCCTGGCCGCCATGCACCAGCAACTGGCCGAGGATTTCCCTCCGGTGATCGAAGACCGCGCCCTGGAAGGCGAGCTGCGCCTGTGCCTGCAACGCATCGCCGAGCAACACTGGAGGCTGCATGCGTAACCAAGGCGTTTTGCACGTTGACACACACATCGTGGTGCCGTTCTTCGATGTCGATTCGATGAACGTGGTCTGGCACGGCCACTACGTCAAATACCTGGAAGTGGCCCGCTGTGCCTTGCTCGACCTGATCGGCCACAACTACAACGACATGCTCGAATCCGGCCATGCGTGGCCGATCATCGACCTGCAATTGCGCTACGTGCGCAGCGCCGTGTTCGGCCAGGCCCTGACCGTGCGTGCCAGTCTGGTGGAGTGGGAAAACCGGCTGAAGATCAATTACCTGATCAGCGACGCAGCCACCGGCGACCGCTTGACCCGTGCCAGTTCGGTGCAAGTGGCCGTGGACCTCGCCAGTCGCGAAATGCTGCTGGCCTCGCCCCGGGTCTTTGTTCAAGCCGTGGAAAGGAAACTGCCATGAAGCGCCTGGTTATCTGGCTGTTGCTGTGCTGCCTGGCGCCCGCTGCCCAAGCGTTCGACTTGCAACAACTGAGCGAGCAACTGGCCCGCCCGGAGGTGATCCACGGGCAGTTCATCCAGGAAAAACACCTGCGCGCCCTGCCCCAGCCCCTCACCAGCAAGGGCCGCTTCGTGCTGGCGAAAAACCACGGCCTGCTGTGGCTGCTGCAAACCCCACTGCAACAGGACTACCGCATCACCGCCCAGGGCATCGCCCGGCGAGACGGCAGCACCTGGCAGATGTTGCCGAACAAGAGCGCCGGCGCCGAGCAGAACCGCTTGTTCCTGGCCGTATTGCAGGGTGACAGCACAGGCCTGCAGCGGGATTTCGAACTGAGCCTGTCGGGCGAGCCGCAACAATGGAAGCTCACCCTGACCCCGCGCTCGGTGCTGCTCAAACAGGTTTTCAACCAGATCAACATTGACGGCGGCGAACTGGTACAGCGCATCGAACTGCTGGAAACCCAGGGCGACAGCACCGTGCTGCGCATGCAGGACGCTACCCCTGCGCAACCGTTGAGCGAAGCGGAGCAACATGATTTTGCCGAGTGAACGGATGCTGCCCCGGCTGTTCCTGATCCTGCTGCTGGCGGTGCTCGCGCTCGCCGGTTGGCAATGGCGTAACGGCGCGCCGCTGTCGGCCAATCTCATGGAGCTGGTGCCGGGTACGTCACCCGATGCCCTGGAGCTGATCGCCGAACAACGCATGCAGGAGCCGCTCAATCGCGAGGTGCTGGTGCTGGTCGGTCACACCGATCGCCAGCAAGCCATCGCCCTGGCGCAGACCCTCGGCGAGCAATGGCAGGCCAGCGGCCTGTTCGACAAGGTGCAGTGGACGTTGCAGGCCGACTTGCCGGCGCTGCGCAGGCAATTGCTCGACGGGCGGCTGGCGATGCTCTCGGCGGCGGACCGGCAGCAATTGATCGAGCAGCCCGAGGCGTTCATCCAACAGCGGGTGCAGGCCCTGTTCGACCCATTCAGCGGCTTCAGCCTGGTGCCGAACCAGGACGACTGGCTGGGCCTGACCGGGCGCATCCAGAACAGCCAGCCACAACGCGGCGCGATAAAATTCGACATCGGCAGCGGAGCGTTGGTCGCCGATGCCGACGGTAAAAGCTGGGTGATGCTGCGGGCCCGCGCCCAGGGCAACGCCTTCGACATGAACCTGCCGCTGCAAGTGGCCGAGCTGCTGCAACGCAGCCGCGACCAGGCGTCCCAGGCCCAAGGGCAACTGCTGGCGGCCAGCGGCCTGCTGTACGCCGCCAGCGGCCAGCAACAGGCGTCGCGGGAAATCACCTGGGTCGGCGGTGGCGCGACGGTCGGCATCTTGCTGCTGCTGTTACTGGCCTTCCGGCGCCTGCGCGTGTGGCTGGCGTTCGTGCCGGTGCTGGTGGGCATTCTGTTCGGCGCGGTGGCGTGCGTGGCCTTGTTTGGCCGCATGCATGTCATGACCCTCGTCCTGGGTTCCAGCCTGATTGGCGTGGCCGTGGATTACCCGTTGCACTACCTGTCCAAGAGCTGGAGCCTGAAGCCATGGCGCAGCTGGCCGGCCTTGCGCCTGACCCTGCCGGGGCTGAGCCTGAGCCTGGTGACCACCTGCATCGGCTACCTGGCCCTGGCCTGGACGCCCTTCCCGGCCCTGACCCAGATCGCGATCTTTTCCGCCGCCGGGCTGGTGGGCGCCTACCTGAGCGCCGTCTGCCTGCTGCCGGCACTGCTCAAGGGGGCCGACTTGCGTCCGGCCCAGTGGCCGCTGCGGCTGTGCGAATGCCTGCTCCAGGCCCGCCAAGCGCTGTTGGCGCGGGTGCCCACGCCAGTGCTGCTGGTGTTGCTGCTGAGCTTTTGCGCAGGCGGCCTCTGGCACCTGACCACCAAAAACGACATTCGCCAGTGGATCGGCACGCCCCAGCACCTCACCGACGAAGCCCGCGACATCGCGCGCATCACCGGTTTCCAGCCCACCAGCCAGTTCTTCCTGATCCGCGCCGACGATCAGTCCCAACTGCTGGAGCGCCAGACCGCCCTCAACGAGCGGCTGGATCAGTTGATCGGCCTGGAAAAACTCCAGGGCTACCTGTCGCTGAACCAACTGGTCAGCCCCCCCGCCGAACAGCAGAACGTGCGTGAGGCCCTGGCCCGCTTGCCAGCCTTCTGGCAACCGCTGCTGGACCTGGGCGTGCCGGTCGCCGCGCTGCAAGCGGAGATGGCGCAACTGCAAGCCTTGCCGGTGGAAGACATCGATGCCGCGTTGACCGGGCCCCTGGCCGAGCCCTATCGCACACTCTGGCTCGGACCGACAGGGCAAGGCGTGGCCGCCATGATCAGCCTCCAAGGCTTGAACGATGCCGCATTGCTGCGGGTGCAGGCGGTGGATTTGCCGGGCGTACAACTGGTGGATCGCCTGGGCGACCTGAACCGAGTCTTCGCTGCCACGCAGGTCAGCGCCGCCGAATTGAAACTGGCCTCCTGCGTGTTGATTGTGCTGGTGCTGATCTGGCCGTTCGGTGTCGGCGCGGCCTTGCGCATCGTCGCCCTGCCATTGCTGGCCGCGCTGTGCAGCCTGGCGAGCCTCGGCTGGCTGGGGCAGCCACTGACCTTGTTCAGCCTGTTCGGCCTGTTGCTGGTGACGGCCATCGGTGTCGATTACGCGATCCTGATGCGCGAGCAGATCGGCGGTGCCGCCGTGAGCCTGCTGGGCACGTTGCTGGCGGCGGTCACCACCTGGCTGTCGTTCGGCCTGCTGGCGCTGTCCAGCACCCCGGCGGTGAGCAACTTCGGCCTGGCAGTAAGCCTGGGGCTGGCCTTCAGCTTCATGCTGGCGCCGTGGGTCGGACATCAGGCCCACGCGGCAGCGATCGCGGAGCCCGCCCCATGATGATCCTACTGTTCTGGCTCATGGCCCTGGGGCTATTCGCAGTCGCGACCCACATAGGCCGTCGCTTCGGGTTGATCCCGATTGTCAGCCAGTTGTTGCTGGCGACGTTCGGCCTGCCGCTGCTGATGTATTTCTGGATCGAGCCGGGCTGGCAGCTCAGCGGCGCGCAACTGGTGTCGCCGGTGTGGCTGAAGAACCTTTACAGCCTCGCGTTCGCGCTGTTGCTGGGGCACATCCTCAGCGACGTGATCGACCTGCGCCTGGACCGCCAGAGCGTGAAAATCGCCCTGCCAAGCTTCGTCGTTCCGTTCGCCTGCGGTCTGGCGACAGCGTTCTGGCTGCTGCCGCCCCAGCCCTGGATCAGCTCCCTGGCGGTGGGACTGCTGTTTGCGATCACGGCGATCCCGGTGCTGTACCTGTACCTGCATCACATCGATTACCCACCCGCCGCCACACGGCGACTGGTGCAAACGGCGATCCTGATCGACCTGGCCTGCTGGAGCCTGTTCGGCCTGGCCCAGGGCAGTCTTCACCTGGGCAGCCTGCTGTTGCCGTTGGCCGGCGCCTGTGTGCCGCTGCTGTTGCGCCTGGTTGGCCTGCGCCAGCCGTTGCTGTACAGCGGCGTGTTTTTTGCCTTGCTGGTGGTGGCCGAGCACTACCGGCTCAATGCCCTGATCGTCGGCATCGGCTATCTGCTGTGCATGGCCGCGCTCAAAGTGCCCTTGAGGCTGCCGCTCAATATCGCCTGGATGCAGGGTTTGCAGACATACCTGGCGATCCCGCTGATCCTCACGTTCGGCATTGTGCAGATCGACGTCCACAGCGCCATGAGCAGCCTCGACGGGGTGCAATTGACCGCGTTGCTGCTGTTGCCCATTGCCAGCAAACTGCTGGGCAACTGGCTGGGCCTGGGTTGGGCCACAGCATCATTCGCCGGCGCCAGTCGCTGGCGCGAAAGTATCCTGCTGAACATTCGCGGCTTGAGTGAAATCGTCTTCCTCAACCTGCTCTTGCAACAACAACTCATCAGCCCGGCGTTGTATTTCACGCTGATGCTGATGGGGCTGATCGCCACATTGCTGCCGGCCGTGGCCGGTTTCCACCGTATCCCCTCGCTTGCCGTCCCGGCCAGGAGCTCCCGTGCCAACAGTTGAAACGGAACGTCGACAGGTCGTCATCATCGGCGCAGGCCCTTCCGGCGCCATCGCCGCCGCGCTGCTCAAGCGCAAGGGCCACGATGTGCTGGTCATCGAGCGCCAGCATTTCCCCCGGTTCTCCATCGGTGAGAGCCTGTTGTCCCATTGCCTGGATTTCGTCGAAGAAGCCGGCATGCTCGACGCGGTGAATGCCGCCGGGTTCCAGCGCAAGAACGGCGCCGCGTTTGCCTGGGGCGAGCGCTACAGTGCCTTCGATTTCGGCGACACCTTCAGCAACGGCAAGCCCACGACCTTCCAGGTGCAACGCGCCGATTTCGACAAGTTGCTGGCCGACCAGGCCGCCCTGCAAGGCGTGGAGATCCGCTACGGCCAAGCAATCACCAGCGCCGATTTCAGCCTCGCCAAACCACAACTGGGCGTGCAGCGCGAAGACGGCAGCGAGTACTGCGTCGAAGCCGATTTCGTGCTCGATGCCAGCGGCTATGGCCGAGTCCTGCCGCGTCTGCTGGACCTTGAGGCGCCGTCGAACTTCCCGGTGCGCCAGGCGGTGTTCACGCATATCGAAGATCGCATCGACGCCCCGGCTTTTGATCGGGACAAGATCCTCATCACCACCCACCCGAGCAAACGCGACGTGTGGTTCTGGACCATTCCATTCAGCGACGGGCGCTGCTCGGTGGGTGTGGTTGCAGCGGCGGAACATTTCGCCGGCCGCACCGACGACCTCGATGCCTGCCTGCGCGGTTTCATCGATGAAACCCCAAGCCTGGCCGGCGTGCTGCAGAACGCCGTGTGGGACACCCCGGCGCGGACCATCGGCGGCTACTCGGCCAACGTCAAGACCCTGCACGGCCAAGGCTTCGCCCTGCTGGGCAACGCTGCGGAATTCCTCGACCCGGTGTTCTCCTCCGGCGTGACCATTGCCATGCGCTCGGCGAGCATGGCCGCCGACGTGCTCCACCGTCAGTTGCAAGGTGAACCCGTGGATTGGCAAAGCGAGTTTGCCGTGCCGCTCAAGCGCGGCGTCGACACCTTCCGCTGCTATGTCGAGGGCTGGTACGCCGGCACCTTCCAGGACGTGATTTTCTACACCGAAGGCTCGGACGACATCCGCCGCATGATCAGCTCGATCCTGGCCGGCTACGCCTGGGATCAGCGCAATCCGTTTGTCAGCGAACCCAAGCGGCGCCTGCGCATGCTCTCGGAAATCTGCGCGAGCCCGACGCCATGAGTCAGCAACCATGAGCTACCTGAGCGACAACTACGTCGAAGAAACCCGCTTCGGTTTCTGGTTCCTGCGCAGCCACACCTGGCAGCACCATGTGTTGCGCGTGGCGATCAACGACCTGCGCAGCCTGTTCAGCACCCCGCTGCCGAGCAACCCGGTGCTGCTCGACGCTGGCTGCGGCCAGGGCAAATCATTCCAGTACCTGCGCCAGGTGTTCGCGCCACACCACCTGATCGGCGTGGATGCCGACCCCCACAGCCTGGACCTAAGCCGGGAGGAGGCCGCGCGCCAGGGCATGACCGTGGAGCTGATTGGCAGCGACTGCGCGACATTGGCAGTGCCGGATGCCAGCGTCGACCTGCTGTTCTGCCACCAGACCTTCCATCACCTGGTGGAGCAGGAAAACGCCCTCGCCGAGTTCTACCGCGTACTCAAGCCCGGCGGCTATTTGATGTTCGCCGAATCCACCGAAGCCTACATCGACACCTGGGTGATTCGCTGGCTGTTCCGTCATCCCATGCACGTGCAGAAAAGTGCCGCGCAGTACCTGGAGATGATCCGTGGGCAGGGTTTCCAGTTCGAAACCTGCAACGTGTCCTATCCGTACCTGTGGTGGAGCCGCGCCAAGGACTTCGGCTTGCTGGAGCGTTTTGGCCTGCGCCGGGCCAAACCGTTCGGCGAGCGAGAGGAAACCCTGGTCAATGTGGTGGCTCGCAAGCCCGTCGAAGGGGCCATCGGATGATTCGTGCCCTGCTTATCGGCTGCCTGTTGCTGCTCAGTGCCTGCGCCAGCCATGCGCCGCTGCCCGAGCGCACGCCAACCCTGGCCTTGCCGATGCAACTGCACATCGAGCGGACAATGGCCGGCCAACGCCAGGATTGGCTGCTGGTGATCCAGCGCGAAGACGCCGGCATCCGTTGGTCGATGATGGACCCGCTGGGCATTCCCGTGGCCCGCCAGCGCCTGGTCGCGGGCCAGTGGCAGGCCGACGGCCTGCTGCCGCCCAATGCCGAGGCCCGGGAGTTGTTCGCCGCGTTGTTGTTCGCCCTGACCCCCGAAGCCGAACTGCCCGGCAACTACCCGGCCGCCCGGCAACAGGCGGCGCAACGGACCCTCGATAGTCGCTGGCAGGTGCGCTACACGCAGCCGCTGGATTTTGAAATGAGCCTGCCCCAAGGCCCCCGCTACCGCATCACACCGTTGACCGAGAACACCCCATGACCGCCTATTTGAATGCCCTCGGGGTGATCTGTGCCCTGGGCCGCGACAAGCACAGCGTCGCGCGCAACCTGTTTGCCGGCGACTGCTCGGGCGTGCGTATCAAGGACGGCTGGGTCGCCGAACGTGCGTTGCCGGTTGCCGCGGTGCCGGGTGAACTCGCCCCCATTCCCCCAACCCTGTTGGCGCACCGCAGCCGCAACAATCAACTGCTGCTGGAAGCCGGGCTGCAGATTCGCGCCGAGATCGACCAGGCCATCCAGGCCTACGGTCGCGCCCGCATCGGCATCGTGTTGGGCACCAGCACTTCGGGGATCGATGAGGCCAGCCAGGGCATTGCCCATTACCTGCGCGAACAACACTTCCCCGACGGCTACGACTACCAGCAACAGGAACTCAGCGCGCCGGCCAACTTTCTTTCCGACTGGCTCGGCCTGAGCGGCCCGTCCTACGTGATTTCCACGGCCTGCACCTCCAGCGCCCGCGCCTTGATGAGCGCCCGGCGCCTGCTGGACCTGGGCCTGTGCGATGCGGTGCTGTGCGGTGGCGTGGACAGCCTGTGCAAACTGACCCTCAACGGTTTTTCCGCACTGGAAGCGGTGTCGAACGAACGCTGCAACCCGTTTTCGGTGAACCGCAGCGGCATCAACATTGGCGAAGCAGCCGTGCTGTTCCTCATGAGCAAGACGCCGGGCGAAGGAGCACCGATTGCCTTGCTCGGCGACGGTGCCAGTTCCGATGCCCACCATATTTCCGCACCTGAACCCAGCGGTCGCGGCGCCCGCCAGGCCATGGAAAAAGCCCTGCGTTGCGCCGGCCTCGAGGCCAGCCAGATCGACTACCTGAACCTGCACGGCACCGCCACGCAACACAACGACGCCATGGAAAGCCAGGCGGTGGCCGGGCTGTTTCCGGCGGGCGTGCCCTGCTCGTCCACCAAGCCCATGACGGGCCATACCCTCGGCGCGGCCGGGGCACTGGAAGCGGCGTTCTGCTGGCTGGCCCTGAGCGCAGAGAACACCGCCCTGGCCCTGCCGCCGCATGTCTGGGACGGCCAGGCCGATCCGGCCCTGCCGGCGCTGGACTGGGTCACCGCCGGCACCCACCTGAGCCCGGCCACCCCGCGCCGCCTGATGAGCAATTCATTTGCATTCGGCGGCAACAACGTCAGCCTGATTATCGGAGACGCCCCATGATTGACTGGCCGCTCGCCGAACTGCTGCCCCATGCCGGCGACATGATCCTCATCGACCGGATCCTGTCGTTCGATGACGAACAGATCCATACCCACGCCACCGTCAAGCCCGGCGGTTTGTTCAGCCGCGACGATGGCGCGCTGCCGGCCTGGGTCGGCATCGAGCTGATGGCCCAAAGCGTCGCCGCCTTTGCCGGTTGCCATGCACGCCAACGGGGTGATGCCGTGGCCCTGGGCTTTTTGCTCGGCACCCGCAAGTTCGAATGCAACGTCGAGTGTTTTCCAGCCGGCGTCGAGCTGACCATCCACGGCGTGCGCTCCCTGGAAGACGACAACGGCATGGGCGTGTTCGAATGCCACATCCACGCCCCCGGCATCCACGCCACGGCCCGGCTCAACGTATTCCGTCCGCCCCAGGCCGCCCATTACCTTCATGAACCGTCCGCAACAGGAAACCCGTCATGACTGAATCCGTACTGGTCACCGGCTCCAGCCGTGGCATCGGTCGCGCCATCGCCCTGCGCCTGGCCCAGGCCGGGCACGACATCGTGCTGCACTGCCGCAGCGGCCGCGCCGAGGCCGAGACGGTCCAGGCGCAAATCCAGGCCCTGGGCCGCAACGCCCGGGTGCTGCAATTCGACGTGGCCGACCGTGCCGCGTGCAAGGCCATCCTCGAAGCCGACGTCGACACCCACGGTGCCTATTACGGCGTGGTGCTCAACGCCGGCCTGACCCGCGACGGTGCCTTCCCGGCCCTGAGCGAAGACGACTGGGATGTGGTAATGCGCACCAACCTCGACGGTTTCTACAACGTGCTGCATCCGGTGATGATGCCGATGATCCGTCGTCGCGCCGCCGGGCGAATCGTCTGCATCACCTCGGTTTCCGGACTGATCGGCAATCGCGGCCAGGTCAACTACAGCGCCTCGAAGGCCGGTTTGATCGGCGCGGCCAAGGCGTTGGCAATCGAGCTGGGCAAGCGCAAGATCACCGTCAATTGCGTCGCGCCAGGCCTGATCGACACCGCCATGCTCGATGAAAACGTACCCGTGGAAGAACTGATGAAAATGATCCCCGCCCAGCGCATGGGCACCCCGGAAGAAGTGGCGGGTGCGGTGAATTTCCTGATGTCCGCCGAAGCCGGCTACATCACCCGGCAGGTCCTGGCCGTCAACGGAGGCTTGTGCTGATGAAGCGCGTCGTCGTCACCGGCATGGCCGGTATCACCTCCATAGGCAGCGACTGGGAGACCATCGCCGCCAACTTCGCCGCCAACCGCAGCGGCATCCGGCGCATGGATGAGTGGGACCGTTTCACCGAACTGAACACCCGTCTGGCCGGCCCCATCGACGACTTCCAGGTCCCGGCCCACTGGACCCGCAAGCAACTGCGCAGCATGGGCCGCGTTTCGCGCCTGGCGGTGGGCGCGGCGGAACAGGCCCTGGCCGACGCCGGCCTGCTCGGCGACGAATCGATCAAGGACGGGCGCATGGGCGTGTCCTGCGGTTCCTCCACCGGCAGCACCGATGAGATCAAGGCGTTCGGCAACATGCTGCTCAACAGCGTGGCCGAAGGGTTGAACGCCAATTCCTACGTGCGAATGATGCCCCACACCACGGCGGCCAACATCAGCATCTTCTTCGGGCTGACCGGGCGCCTGATCCCCACCTCCAGCGCCTGCACCAGCGGCAGCCATGGCATCGGCTACGCCTACGAAGCCATCAAGTTCGGGCGCCTGCCGTTGATGCTCGCCGGTGGCGCTGAAGAACTGTGCCCGACCGAAGCGATGGTCTTCGATGCGCTCTACGCCACCAGCCTGAAAAACGATGCGCCGCAAACCAGCCCGCGCCCCTACGACAAGGACCGCGACGGTTTGGTGATCGGTGAAGGCGCCGGCATGCTCGTGCTTGAAGAACTGGAACACGCCCTGGCCCGTGGCGCACGGATCCATGCCGAGATCGTCGGCTTTGGCAGCAACGCCGACGGCCAGCACGCCACCCGTCCCGAACTGAGCACGATGCGCCGGGCCATGGAACTGGCCCTGGAAGATGCCGGCCTCGAGCCCTCGGCCATCGGCTACGTCAACGGCCACGGCACCGCCACCGAACAGGGCGACATTGCCGAAACCCTGGCCACCAGCAGCCTGTTCGGCGAACACATGCCCATCAGCTCACAGAAGAGTTTCCTCGGCCACACCCTGGGTGCCTGCGGGGCGCTGGAGTCCTGGTTCAGCATCGAAATGATGAACCGCGACCTCTACGTGCACACCTTCAACCTCGATGAGGTTGATCCCCAATGCGGCAAGCTCGATTACCTGCGTAACGAGTTCAGGTCGATGAGCAACGAATACGTGATGAACAACAACTTCGCCTTTGGTGGGGTCAACACCTCGCTGATTTTCCGCCGCTGGCACTGAATCGGATTCAAAACCCTGTTGCCCCTCGTCAAGGAGACCATGATGTCGTTGAAGAAAATCGCCGTGACCGCCGCCCTGTTGCTCAGCACCCTGCCAAGCCTCAGCCAGGCCCGTGATACCGCGCTGTTCCTGCCGTTCGACAAAGTCGTCGCCGAAGCCATCCGCACCGGCAAGATCGACGGCAGCGTGAAGTTCTACCTGGCCGGCAACAAACCGGCCGGCAACGTCACCGTGGTCAGCCCAGGTGCGGTGACCAACAAGAAAACCAACGCTTTCAACAAATCCGATGAAGTGGCCTGCGAATGGGTCCTGCAATCGGCCCTGATCAGCCTGCACCAGGCCGCCAAGAACGCCGGCGCCAATGCCGTCACCAACATCGTCAGCTTCTACAAGCGCAACGAACGCAAGGACTCCACCACCTACGAATGCCACGCCGGCGCGATCATGGCGGGTGTTGCGTTGAAAGGGGATTTGGCGAAGGTGCAATAAAAAAGCGCCTGTTGAGCCATTAGAGAAGCCTGACGACTAATGCCAGGCCATCAAACACCCTCATGTGGGAGCTGAGCCTGTGGGAGCAAGGCTTGCCCGCGATGCAAACACCTCGGTCTAGCAGATAGACCCAGGCGATGCCATCGCGAGCACGCTCGGCTCCCACAGGGTTGGGTGGTGTACCCAGATATTGCGAACACCAAAGATCCACTGTGGGAGCGAGCCTGCTCGCGATAGCGGTGGGTCAGCGCCGGTGATGTCGGCTGTGCTGCCGTCATCGCGAGCAAGCTCGGCTCCCACAGGGTTGGGTGGTGTACCCAGATATTGCAAACACCAAAGATCCACTGTGGGAGCGAGCCTGCTCGCGATAGCGGTGGGTCAGCGCCGGTGATGTCGGCTGTGCTGCCGTCATCGCGAGCAAGCTCGGCTCCCACAGGGTTGGGTGGTGTGCCCAGATATTGCAAACACCAAAGATCCACTGTGGGAGCGAGCCTGCTCGCGATAGCGGTGGGTCAGCGCCGGTGATGTTGGCTGTGCCGCCGTCATCGCGAGCAAGCTCGCTCCCACAGGGTCATTAAGCCAGTTGAGCGGCTCGGCTGGCTTGCGGTGCGGGGTCTGCATTTTTGTAGGTGACCCAGAATACCGAGGGGATCAGTCGCGCTTTGCAGGGGCAGGTACTGTGGCTATCCAGGGTGCCGGCCATATGCCTGCCATGGCTGACCATGTGCCCGATACCGCCCCTGATCTGATAGGTGTTCCCGTCCTTTCCACAAGAGACGCGGTCACCTTCGCGGGCATGCTGCAGGCCAAACATGTTCACCTTGCCGTCGCCATCCAGCACTTTCCCACCGCACGTGGTCTTGTCACCCTGACCAATGAAGTAACCCTCGTTCATTGGATGTTCTCCTTCACCGCATTCGAGTGCAGGCGATGAACCTCCGCCAACCTAAGCCCAGGCAAAAAATCCTCCGCCATCGGCACACCCTCCCGCACGATGATCATGAAACGCCTCTGAAGCGTATTAATGATCTCATCGCCATTGCTCAGGCGACTGCCCACCAATGCAATGTTGCTATTGTTTTTCCCAGCACCAGTGATGATCCGTGCCGTGCTGCCATCGGCATACACCACCTCATCGCCTTTTTGCGCGGCGCGTACCTTCCAGCCATTGTCCAAGGTGAACGTCAACGACGATGACACTACTTGCTGGATCGTTCCGCCGTTACGCGTCTGGCTGCCCTCGGTGGCCACTCGGTAGATGGCAATTGGCGGATGAGCTTCGACGAAGGCTTTTTGTCGACTCATGAACGCCGCGACTTCTTCGCCGTAACCCTCCAGTTGCCGGGGCTCCAAGTACAAGTCATCCAAATGACGAAGAGCTTCATGGGAGATTTCGTTGGTGTAGGGGGCATCCAAAGATGAGTGCATTTCCAGGGACCTCATTCATGGGCTTCAGGCTGCATCCCTTGCCACTGGGAAGGAGCGCTGAGCCGGCGGCTTCGGAATGATGAATAAGACGTTGCAGCGCGGGCGAGTCGCAACCCCTGCGAAGTGGTCTGTGCAACGAATCGGAAGTGTCGTAACTAGAAATGCGCGTTTTCCTACAGTCGAAGGGTATTTGACACAACTTTTCGTCCCCCCTGTCCTGCTGATGACGATCGAAGCAGCGCTCTTTGCCGCCTGTCGGAACTGTCAACTCTGACAGTTCGATGGGCTTCGCAATAGCTTCAGGCTTTAGCCGTTATCCAGGTCGACGCTCGATAAAACTGTTCGACCTTATGAGCTGCAACTCGCATCTCAAGAAAATTAATCTGGTCCAAACATGGATAAAAAATTGATGAGCACAATAGCCTGGTCGGGCCGCACAGCCATATCTCGCAAACACCCCGCCACATCACCTTCTACGGAACAAGACAGCGCCGTTGTCGACGGCGCGACATTTACCCATGGCTACGCATGCGTGAACGGTATTCGCCTTCACTACCTTATGGGCGGTGATGGTGAACGCCCAATTTTGCTGGTGCATGGGTTTCCGGGCAGTTGGCGTAGCTGGGAGCCGTTGATGGGCGCATTGGTGCGTGCCGGTTATACACCCATCGTTCCTGATTACCGCGGCGCTGGCGAAACGGATATTTCAGTCGGTGGCTACGACAAAAAAAGCATGGCCCATGATCTGCACGAACTGGTCACCCTCTTGAACATCAATCAGGTCGATATCATTGGCCATGACATCGGCTTGATCATTGCCTACGCCTACGCGGCACTTTATCCGGATGAAACCAAACACATCGTATTGATGGATGGATTCATTCCAGGCATCCCCGGGTGGGAAACCGCTTATAACGGAAACCCCGCTGTGGGCACTACCAGCAAATGGCATTTTCGCTTCTTTGGCAAAACGGCCATTGGCATGATCAGAGGGCATGAAAAAACCTACCTGGATATGTTTTTTGATGACTTTGTATTCGAGGGCAACGACAAAGTGCCAGATATGGTGCGACAGGCATTGATAGAAGACTACTCTCGACCCGATCGCATGGAAGCGGTATTCAAGCTTTATGCAGCCTGGGTAGAAAATGACGCGAATGACAACCTGGAGTTTGCCAAGAATAAACTGACTATTCCGCTGCTCACCATCGGCGGGGACCATTCGAGAGGAAAAAACCTGGCCGAACAGGCTCTGCACATCGCAACGCAACCGCATTCATTGATATTGATCAATACCGGCCATTGGGTGCTTGAGGAACAAACTCAGGCTACCCGCGATGCAATCCTGGCATTTCTGACGATAAAAAATGTCGGGCAATAGGCCATCATAAGATCTGATGGTGGGGTATGAACGAAGAAGGACGCCTCCTTTGGGCTAATGCCTATCAGTTAGGCGCAAACGGCATAAGTCCTGTGGGAGCAAAGCTTGCTCGCGATAGCGGTGGAGCAGCTTGCATCAGCGCTGGATGTGCCGCCGCCTCGCGAGCAAGCTTTGCTCCCACAGGTTTGCTGCTTAACTGACTGACCTTACCCCTTTGGGCGCCCTTCTTAATCGAGTCGGCTGGTCGCTTTTCATGCTGCCCTCCTTCTTCGGTGGTCCTGGGAAGCTCAGGCAACGCCTTGATCACCATCGGTCAACAACGCCACAAACGCCTTCGCCATCGGCGAACGCTGGTCCTTGCGCTGTACCAGCCACACCGCCGACACCGCCGCTGGATCGAGCAGCGGTCGATAGACCACCCCATCGATACGCATGCGCTGGTAAGACGCCGGTAATACCGAAACACCCAGCCCCGCCGCCACCAAGCCGATGATGGTCATGGCTTCGCCGGCTTCCTGGGCGAAGTGCGGGCTGAAGCCGGCGTCGCGAGCCAGGTTCAGGAGTTGGGCGTAGAGGCCGCTGCCGTAGCTGCGGGGGAAGAACACGAACGGCTCCAGGGCCAAGGCCGAGAGGAACAGGCCGTCTTCATTGCCTTGGGCCAGGGGGTGCTTGGCACTGAGCACGGCTACCAGCGGTTCGCGGCTGAGCTCGATTTCCGCCAGGGAGTCAGGCAACGGCAACGGTCGCATGATGCCCACCTCGATCTCTTCGTCCACCAGTGCGTCGGCCACTTGGGTACTGCTCATTTCCCGCAGGTTCAGGTGCACCGCCGGGAAGCGTTGCCGAAATGAAAAAATCGCCTGGGGGATGGTGGAATTGAACGGCGCCGAGGAGGTGAAGCCGATCTTCAGTTCGCCCAATTCCCCCAGTTGGGCGCGGCGGGCGACGTCGGCGGCTTTGTCGACCTGGACCAATACCCGTCGCGCTTCTTCAAGGAACAACCGTCCGGCCTCGCTCAATTCGACCCGACGATTAGTGCGCTCGAACAGCCGCGCGCCAATCTCCTGCTCCAGCGCCTGGATCTGCTGGCTCAAGGGCGGCTGGGAGATGCCCAGGGCCAGCGCGGCACGGCCGAAATGCAGTTCTTCGGCAACGGCGATGAAGTAACGCAGGTGACGCAATTCCATGGGCAATCCAATAGGTCGCAAAACGTCTTAAACAGGTCGAACAATATATTGGATAGAAACATTAGCCGGCTATATGCTTTTTTCATTGCCTGCCTGATCGTGCCCTTGCGAGGTCCACCGTGAAAACTGCTGTCGCTCCACTGGCCCATGAAATCCCACCGCGTGTGCAGGATGATGTCGTCGCCGAACTCAAGGACATCTACATCGAGAAAGGCACGCCGATGTTCATGCGCACGGTGCTGGCGCTGTTCAGTGGTGGCTTTGCGACCTTTGCCCTGCTGTATTGCGTGCAACCGATGATGCCGCTGTTGTCCAAGGAATTTTCCATCAACGCGGCGCAGAGCAGCCTGATCCTGTCGGTGGCGACCGGCCTGCTCGCCATCGGCCTGTTGATCACCGGCCCGATTTCCGACCGCATCGGCCGCAAACCGGTGATGGTCGCGGCGCTGTTCGCCGCCTCGGTGTGCACGATTGCCAGCGCCATGATGCCGACCTGGCAGGGTGTATTGCTGCTGCGCGCCTTGGTGGGGCTGTCGTTGAGCGGGTTGGCAGCGGTCGCGATGACGTATTTGAGCGAGGAAATTCATCCCAAACACATCGGCCTGGCGATGGGGCTGTACATCGCCGGCAACGCTATCGGCGGCATGTGCGGACGCCTGATCACCGGGGTCTTGATCGATTTTGTCAGCTGGCACACCGCGATGCTGGTGATTGGCGGTCTGGCGCTGATCGCGGCGGCGGTGTTCTGGAGAATCCTGCCCGAGTCACGCAACTTCCGTCCCCGCTCGCTGCACCCGCGCAGTTTGTTGGACGGCTTTACCATGCACTTTCGCGACGCCGGGTTGCCGCTGCTGTTTCTCGAAGCCTTCGTGTTGATGGGCGCGTTTGTGACGCTGTTCAACTACATCGGCTACCGCCTGCTGGCCGAGCCTTATCACTTGGACCAGGCCTTTGTCGGGTTGCTGTCGGTGGTGTACCTGTCGGGCATCTACAGCTCGGCAAAAATCGGTGCACTGGCGGACAGACTCGGCCGGCGCAAAATGCTCTGGGCAACCATTGCGCTGATGCTGGCCGGCCTCGCGTTGACCATGGCCACGCCGCTGTGGCTGGTCGTGCTGGGCATGCTGGTGTTCACCTTCGGTTTCTTCGGCGCCCACTCGGTCGCCAGCAGCTGGATCGGCCGCCGCGCCCTCAAGGCCAAGGGCCAGGCTTCGTCACTTTATCTGTTCAGCTATTACGCCGGATCCAGCGTTGCGGGTACGGCCGGCGGCGTGGCCTGGCACCTGGGCGGGTGGAATGGTGTCGGCTTGTTCATCGGTGGCTTGCTGGTGGTCGCATTGTGGGTGGCGGTGAAGCTGGCGAAATTGCCGTTGCTGCCGGGGAATGTGCAGGTTTAGCCATAGCGACTTCACGTCCCAAAAACCAGGGGCAAACAGACACTTTGTGGCGAGGGGATTTATCCCCGCTGGGTGGCGCAGCCGCCCCAAAAACCCGACACCGCTGCGCAACAGATGAACCCTGCAAAGCGGTTTACGACTGCTGCGCAGCCGAGCGGGGATAAATCCCCTCGCCACAAGAGCCCATACTCCTGGTCAAAATTGTTGCGGTCGGTCATTGACGCCACACCACCCGCGCACCCAGCACACCATTCTCAGCTTCCAGAGTCAGCGATTGCAGCACCGCCCCCTCCCGCTCTTGTTGATCCAGCCAACGAAGCAACGAATTGGCCTCGCCACTGACGGCGAGTCGCAACGAATCGCCGTCGACCTCCATTTCCGCTATGTCCAAGCCCGCCGCTGTCGCATCCTCGTTGACGCGCACCGACAAGGGCCGCGTGGCAGCAGTCGCATCCCGGGTGGGTTCGGCGCGCTGGATCCGGGCCATCAGTTCGGCCTGTTGGCGATGCTGTCGTTCGGCAACCTCCAGCCGTTGCCGGGTCGGTTGCCAGATCGAGGTGTAGGCCACAGCCACCAGCACCAGCCCGGCAAGTCCCAGCAACAGTCCTTGCTCACGGCGCGATGTTCTCTCCCAGGCCTGTTTCAAAGCCAGCCATCCCTTGACGTTCATCAACGGTTCTCCAGCGTGAGAATGGCCTGCACGCGATTGTTCTGTTTGCTCGCGCTGCCCAGGGTGACGGGCAATCCGTTCTGCTGCCCGCGTTCACGCAGTTGCTCAAGTTCGACGAAGCTGTTGGCCGTCAGTTGGATCTTCCAACCCTCGCCTTCACGAAAATCGATGCGCTGCACCTCGACGCTGCTGGCGCCAATGACCTGCTCGGTCAGACGCGCCAGACGCGCGACCTGGGTGTCCTGACTTTGTCCACGACGACTCTGCAATGCCTGGAACTGCGCCGCCAGGTCGACGATCCGCGCCTGCCCGGGATACAACGACCTGAAGCGCTGTTCGCTTTGGGCATAGAGAAGCCGAGTTTCGCTTTCAAGAAAACGTAGGCGGGTTTCACTGAAGGCCCAGGTGAGCACCAACGCGCCCAGCACAGCCGCCGAAGCGCCGCGCCATGGCAGCGGTTGGCGGCGCCGACGAAACTCGCCCTGCAACAGGTCGATGGGCTGTCCGCCAGCGCTCAACAACCACTCATCGATGCCCTGGCGATCACGTTCCTCGTCCAGCCAGTGGATGTCTTCAGGCAGGCCAGGCTTGAGCGTCGCCAAGCCTCGGGCCGACAACGACAGCCGCGCCGACAGTCCTGCGCCCAAGAGCCAACGCCCGAACCAGCGCACGCCAAACGCCCGCTCATCGGCAAGCAGATCGGCATCGACATGCACCGCACGCACCTCAATGCCTTGTGCCGTCAGCAACGCCAGCAGCGCCCGGAACCGGGTCCGCTCCGTCACCATCAGCGGATAGCGGTGCTGACGGTCGCGCGGGCCGATGCTGATGTGCAGCGCCTCCAGGTTTTCACTCAGTTGCTCTTCGACGGCGAATGCCAGGGCCTGAGGCCGGGGCTGGCGTCGAGAGGGCCACGGATCGCTGCGCAACCAGCTGCACATTTCCATCGGCAACAGCACATCGACGAGCCGTCCGTTCAACTCGCCGGCCGCCTCATGCAGAGGCAGGCGACGACGCTCGCCGGTGGGCGACCACACGCAGCATGGCCAGTTGGCGCAAGGCGCGCCCAGGCCTTCGGCCGTCAGGTAAAGCCAGGTTTTCATCAGGGAAGCTCGCTGGTGCTCAAGGGTAGGAAACGACGCTGACGAACAGTCCAGCGCCCGCTAACGGAATCGCGCTCAACATCCGAGGCCAGGCGCAGACGGCTGCCGGCGTGGGTCACACTCACGGTGATCCGGAACCAGCGACTGCCCACCCCCAGACCGTGGCTGTTGAGGCCCAGCCCGGACAACACCGGGTCGTTGGTAAACGCCTGCACGCTGGCGTAGGGCGCGTGGCGCCGCTGGTTGACCAACGCGTTGGCCGGCCCGTCCTCCATGCCGTCCAGGGTCATCAGTAATTGCCACGGTGCGGTATTGATATTCAGCCGCGCGTCCTTGGGCAGCAGCACCACCCAAGGCTCCAGGCGCCGCAGTGTCTGGCCGTCGATGCCCGGCAACAGACGCAGTTGACTCAGCTCCTGCACCGGCCCGACCTGGGGCAACGACAGCGGCGGTAAATCCAGCAAGGCCAGCAAGCGAGTCCAGCGGCCGAGGGTGACCTGATCGATTTTCCCCAGGGCCAGCAGCGCGTTGAGATTCAGGCGTCCGGACAAATCCTCGATATCGATGTGGAGCTTGGCGTCTTCCATTTCGAAGACAGGCTCGAGCCGAGCCCAACCCTGGCTCAGGTCAACAGGCCCGGACGGCGTTATCCCACTGTTTTCCAACACCACCCGCGCCCAGTCTTCCCCTGCCAATCCCAATTGCCGCAACTGGACCTGCTGCAGTTGCTGCGCACTGCTGTGCAACAACAGGCGATGGCTGCGCAACAGGCCACCGACCAGCAGCAAGGCCAGGCTCAGCACCAGCAGCACGCTGATCAGCGCCACACCGCGTTGTCGGTTCATGGCAACGCCCCCGGCAACAGCAGCACCCGACGGACCTGTTCGAAACGCCCCACCGACACGATCAACTCCAACGCCAGCGGCGCGGTGTCACCCACGGTTTCGCTGTGCCAGCCCCGCTGCGGGTCGAACACACGCCAGCTCAGGCCGTGTACGTCGTCGAGCAGCTTCTGCTGCTGTACAAGGGACGTGCCTTCGCCGACACCGTCGCGCCACAACGCGGCACCCTCGAGCCGATAGCTCACCGTCTGCCGTTCGCTGCGTGGCTGGTCCAGTGGATTGCGCCAATGGCTGCGCTGCAGTTGCAAACGCCCCGGCGCGAGCACGACCGAGTCGGCAACCGCCTGCCACACATCCCGTTCGATCACGCCGACAGCACGCTGCAAGGCCCTGATGTCGCGCTCATGCTGACCGGTCCCCTGCTGGGTGCGCACAACGCCGTCGAACAGCCGCCAACTGGCCAGGCCGAGCAGGGCAAAAATGCCGATGGCGATGACCAGTTCCAACAAGGTGAAGCCCGACTGCTTATTCATCACGGCTGCGGATCCATCCGGTGGTGCGGTGCACGACCGTTGCGCTGTCGACACGGCTGACCTGAATCTCGACCTGCAGCAAGCGCCCATCACCGGCCGGGGCGACACGCTGTTGCAGGACCCAATCGCGGCGATCCAAGTGCCGGCTCAGTCGCTGTTGCCCGGGCGGCGTGACAGCTTGCAGGCGCAGTTCGCTCAGTTGATTGTCCGCCAGCCAGGCGCCGAACAGACGGTCCTCCAGGCCAGCGCTTTGCTTGAGCACGAACTGACTGGCCGAGAGCACGGCAGCCGCCAGCGTCGCGAAAATCGCCAGGGCGATCACGACTTCCAACAGCGTGAAGCCGCGGCAACCGGCAGCCGGCCTGCGAGGGTCAGTCATCGATCAGCGGCTCCGCCAATCCATCGCTCGACACCCGGGAAATCGTCTGCCCGGCGACTTTGATGAGCAGCCTGAAGGGGCTGATCTCGTCACTGCTGAGCATCAACAACTGCGGTGGACCTTGAACATCATCGAGCCTGAGGACATGACCGTCCTGCTCCAACCCGAGCGTCAGCCCCTCAGGCAATCGATGCAACGCCGACACCGCCGTCCAGCCCTGGGCTTCAAGGCGCAACGCCTGGTAACTAAGAGGCTGCACGCGCACACCGTATTCCTGCCCGTCCAGTACCGCCCGCTCGCGCAACTGCTGGACCACACGGACGAAATCTTGGGCTTGCTGCCGAGCCTCACGTGTCGGGCTCGACCCCGTGGCGAAGCTGACCATGCCCGCCAGTACCCCGATCAGCACGATGACAACCATCAGTTCCAGCAAGGTAAAGCCCCGACAATGACGCCCCATATTCACTCGACCCAATTGCCGATGTCAGCCGCCATGCCTTCGCCGCCCGACACGCCATCGGCGCCCAGCGAGTACAGGTCATAGCTGCCATCGACGGATTTGTGCCCCGGATTGAGGTACTGGTAGGGCGTGCCCCAAGGGTCGATCGGCAGGCTTTTCAGATAGCCCTGGGGGTTCCAGTTCCTGGCTGCTGGCGTACCGGACGGGCGTTTGCTCAGCGCCTCCAGGCCTTGTTGGGTCGACGGGTACTGGAAGTTGTCGAGGCGGTACATTTCCAGGGCCGTGGCGATCGCCTGGATATCGGTGCGGGCGGCCGTGACCTTGGCCTGGTCGGGTCGGCTCATGAACTGCGGCACCACAATGGCGCCCAGCACGCCAATGATGACCACCACCACCATGATTTCGATCAGGGTGAAGCCGCGTTGAGGGCGTGCAGGTCGCTTGCTTTGAAATTTCATCGGTCAATTCACCAATTGGTTGAGGCTCAGGATCGGTAGGAGGATGGCCATGACGATCAGCAGCACGACGCCGCCCATCACCACCAACATGGCCGGTTCGAACAGGCTCACCACCAGCGCGATACGCGCCGCGAGGCTGGCTTCCTGTTGTTCGGCGGCCCGGGCCAGCATGCTGTCGAGCTCGCCGGCCCGTTCGCCGCTGGCGATCATGTGCAACATCAGCGGCGGGATATCACCGCCCTGCTCTAGGCCACGAGTAAGCGTCCCGCCTTCGCGGACCGAACGGGCGACGTCGGCCATGCGGGCGCGAATCGTCAGGTTGCCGATCACCTGCGCGGCGATGTGCAAGGCATCCACTAGAGGCACGGCGCTTTTGCTCAGGATCGCCAGGGTGCTGGCGAATCGGGCCGCCTCCATCGCCCGCAGCACTTCGCTCAACACCGGCAGCCGCAGCAACACACGGTGCCAGCGCAGGCACCACGCCGGTTGGCGCAGGCTCCAACGCCACAGCCCGAGCAGCCCGGCCAGCGCACCGAGCAGCAGCAGGCCATAGCGGCGCAAGCCATCGCTCACGGCAATCAGCGCCTGGGTCAGCCAGGGCAACGGCTGGCCGCTGTCGATGAAAATCTTCACCACATCCGGCACCACGTAGCCCAACAGGAAACCAACAATCGCGACACAGGCCAGCATCAGGATCAGCGGGTACACCAACGCCAGTTGAATACGCTGGCGTGACGCCTGGCGCGCCTGGGTGTAGCTCGCCAGCTGCTCCAACACTTGCCCCAGGTGCCCGGATTGCTCGCCCGCCGCGACCGTGGCGCAGAACAGCTCGGGGAACGCCTGGGGAAAGGCCCTCAGGGCCGTCGCCAACGCATGGCCTTCCATCACCCGGCTGCGCACCGCCGCCAGCAGGTGGGCGACGCGGCGCTTCTGGCTCTGTTGCGCCACCGCTCCCAGGGACTCTTCGAGGGGCAGGCCGGCCTGGATCAAGGTGGACAGCTGCAATGTCAGCAACGCCAGATCTGCCGGGCTCAAACGCGCCCCGGCATGTCGCCCGCCCAAGGTTCGCGGTTCCTTGGCTTCAGCCAGTTCGCTGGGCAGCAAGCCGCGCTCGCGCAGCAACTGGCGAGCATGGCGCGGGCTGTCGGCTTCCACACGGCCCTTGCAGCGGCGGCCCTGGGCGTCTTCGGCCCGATAGTCGAAGGTCGGCACGGTGCTAATCCTCCTGGGTGATGCGCAGCAGTTCGTCGACGCTGGTCAGGCCTTCCAGCACCCTCTGCCGGCCGTCCTGAAACAGGCTGCGGGAGGTCTTGCGCGCCTCGGCGGCCAGCGCCTGCTCGGTGGCGCCCTGATGAATCAGTTGCGACAGGGCGGCGCTGACATTCACCAGTTCATAAATACCGAAGCGCCCGCGATAACCCTTCTGGCAGTGCTCGCAGCCCTGGGCCTTGAACAATCGGGGCGCGGCATCGGCGTCGAGGCCCAGACGCCGACTCGTAGCGGCGTCGGCCACATAAGGCGTCTTGCAGGACGGGCACAAGATGCGCAACAAGCGCTGGGCGACGATGCCGGCCAGGGACGACGCCAACAGATACGCATCCACGCCCATGTCCACCAGCCGCGTGACCGCGCCGACGGCGGTGTTGGTGTGCAGGGTAGAGAGCACCAGGTGCCCGGTCAGCGACGCCTGGACGGCGATCTCGGCGGTTTCGCGGTCGCGTATTTCGCCGACCATCACCACGTCCGGATCCTGGCGCAAAATGGCCCGCAAACCACGGGCGAAGGTCATGTCGACTTTCGGGTTGACCGGCATCTGGCCGATGCCCGGCAGGTGATATTCGATCGGGTCTTCGACGGTGAGGATGTTGCGGCTCTGGTCGTTGATGCTGCTCAGCGCCGCGTACAGGCTGGTGGTTTTCCCCGACCCCGTGGGTCCGGTGACCAACACGATGCCGTGGGGCTTGCCGAGCAACTGACGCAAACTCGCCAGGGTGTCGTCGGGCAGGCCCAGGCGCTGCAGCTCCAGGCGCCCGGCCTGCTTGTCGAGCAGGCGCAGCACCACGCGCTCGCCATGGGCCGAAGGCAGGGTCGAGACCCGCACATCGACTTCATGCCCGGCCAGGCGCAAGGCCATTCGACCGTCCTGGGGCACGCGTTTCTCGGCGATGTCCAGGCGCGCCATGACCTTGATCCGCGACACCAGCAGACTCGCCAGTTCCCGACGCGGACGGAGCATTTCCTGCAACTGACCGTCGATGCGCATGCGCACCGACAGGTACTGTTCGAACGTTTCCAGGTGCACATCCGACGCGTGTTCACGGACCGCCTCACTGAGCAGGGCGTTGATCAGCCGGATGATCGGCGCATCGCCCTGCTGCTCCAGCAGGTCGGTGGTCTGCGGCATCTGGTCGGCCAGGCTGAGCAGGTCCAGTTCCTCGTCCAGACCTTGGGCGACCTGTTCGGCGGCGCTCTGGCCCTGGCGATAGACGCTGGCCAGGCGCGCGGCGAACGGCGCCAGCTCCAGCACCAGGATAGGCAAATCCCGACCGCACAGACGTTGCACTTCGGCCACGGCGGTCAAGGGCGTATCGCGGCGCATGACCAAGCTCAAGGTCGGCCCCTCGCCTTCCAGCAACACCCCCAGGCGCCTGGCGAAACCAAAGGGCAACGGCTCGCTCACAGGTCACCGGAGCGCTGTGGGCGCGGGTCGGCCGACGGCGCTTGCGGGGAGGATTCGAACAACTGGCGAGCGTCCCGCGGCAGCAGCAGCGAATTGTTTTTCCGCGAGCCCGGCTTGCTCAGGTCCCGGAGCGCGTCATAACGCTGACGGCTCACCTCGGCGAGGTCTTCGTTGCTGCGCACGATGGTCGGGCGCAGGAATACCATCAGGTTGCTTTTGGTCTGGGTGTCGCGGTTCCAGCGAAACAGCGCGCCCAGGTACGGAATACTGCGCAGCAACGGCACACCGCTTTGCTGGGTGCGAACACTGTCGCGGATCAAGCCGCCGATCACGATGATCTCGCCATCGTCCGCCAGGATCGTGCTCTTCAAGGCCCGCTTGTTGGTGATCAGGTCCGAGGAGTCCACACCGGAGACCGACGGCGCGATGTCCGAGACTTCCTGCTCGACCTCAAGGCGCAAGGTCGAGCCTTCGTTGATGTACGGCTTGACCTTGAGGCTGATGCCGACGTCCTTGCGTTCGACGGTGGTGAACGGATTGTCCGCACCGTTACCGCTGGTGGCGTAGGAGCCGGTCTTGAACGGGACGTTCTGGCCCACGATGATTTCCGCTTCCTGATTATCCAGGGTCAGCAGGCTGGGTGTGGACAGCAGGTTGCTGTGGGTATTGCTCGCCAGCGCCGAGATCAGCGCACTGAAGCGGTCGCCGCCCAGCCGCAGGATCGCGCCTTCCGGTCCTTTATCCAGTTCGCTGAGGTTCAGGTTGCCGATGATCGGGATGTCGGTTCCCGGGAAGTTGATGAACCCGGTCGCGCTGCCTCTGTCGAGGCCCCACTGCACGCCCAAGGCTTCGGTAATGTCCCCGGAAACCTCCACGATGGCCGCGTGGATAAGCACCTGGGCCCGAGGTTGATCCAGTTCACGGACGATGTTTTCGATGATGCGGACCTGGGCCGGATCGGCGATCAACACCAGGGCATTCTGGCTTTCATCGGCCTTGATCATGAACGGGCGGGTGGCGGCAATGTCCCGCTGGCCGGCCAGGGTCGGCGTGGTTTTTTTATCCTGCCCGACGCCTTCCAGCACCTCGGCCAATTGCTTGGCATCGCTATGGCGCAGACGGATGACCCGGGCGTTGTCCAGGGAGACGACGGCAGGGACGTCGAGGGTCCGAGCCAGGTCGACCAAGCGCTGACGCACCACCGGTGCGCCGATGATCACCAGGCGATTGCTGCGGGCATCGGCGATCACCAGGCCCGCCATATCGCCCTCGCGCTTGCCACCGGAGGCTTCCATCAGCGGTGCGATATCGCCGGCCTGGGCATGCCGCAACCGCACCACCACATGATTGCGGTTGCGCCCTGAGTCCAACTGCCGAACCACGTCGGCAATGCGCTGGGCATTGGCAGCCGTATCGGTGACCACAAGCGCGTTGGACGATACCGAAGGGCCGACGTAACCATTGGCCGACACCAAGGGCCGAACCAGCCCGGCGACGTCGGCGGCAATGCTCGATTGCAGGTCGATGACCCGGGTGACGAACTGCGACGGCGTGGCGCTTTTCGCATCAGCGATTCCAGCGCGCGTCTTGGCCTCGCTGACCGGGGTGATCAGGATCCGCTCGCCCTCGTCGATCACAGTGAAGTTGTGTGCATCGAGTACCGAATAAAACAACCGACGCACGCCTTCGCGGTCCAGTGCCTGGCGGGACATCACCGTAATGCGCCCGGACACCCGCGGATCAAGCACCACGGTCTTGCCCAGGATCGCCGAAAACTCCTCGACCACGTCGCGCAGTTCCGCATTGTTCATCGCCAGTTGCCATTGGGTCTCCTCGGCCTGCAGCGAACCGGAGAACGCCACTGGGCAGGACACGGCCAGGCAGAACAGGACGCGCGAAACACCGCCCCGGATAAAGCTGTTCATGAATTCGATCACTCTGATTGCCCGGCCACCGGGCGTAGGTATTGCGAGGAATGCAGCGCCGCATGGCGCCCGTCTTCGAGCTCCAACCGGCGTAGCAAGGGCTTGACCGCGTGTTGCAGGGCCAACCGTTCTTCACGTCCGTTGCGCCACAACGTCACATGGCTGGCCTCGACCCGGCGCAGCACGCTGCCACCGGGCAAGCGCTCACCCACCTGATAAATGCGCGGGCCGGCAGCGTCCGCGAGCAATGCCCGGGACAAGCCTTGGTCGGCGACAAAACTGGCTTGCAACGTAATCGGTTCGGCGCTCGGGGCGTGGGCACCTTCAGGCGCCAGGCCAAGCACCGTGGCCACGGCCTGGACGTTGGGCAGGTCGCGGACAGGAGCCACCGGCGGGTTGGTCAGCACCGGTACATCACGGCCCAATACCTGGCGAAAGCGCCACTCTTGCCCGGCCAGGAAGATCCCGTACAGCAGCGGCAGGAGCACCAGCAGCAGCTTCGGCAGACGGCTGCCGACCCGAAAAGACAGGCTCACCGTTGTGCGCTCTGGATCGTGCCCGCGGGCTTGGCGAAGGACATTCGCCGCACCACCCGGCGTCCGGAAAACTCATGCCAGAGCACAGCGCACAGATGCAGCGCGACCAGCATCGCAAGCACCACGCAAGACAGGGTGTGGACGGTGTTGGCCAGTTCGATCAGTGCCGGATCGCCCAGTGGCTGGGGGATGTGAACAATGCCGAAGACACTGATGGCGCTTTTCATCATCAGCACACCAGTCACCAGCACGATGCCAATGACCAGGTAGATCAGCGTGTGTACCGCCAGGGCTAGCCACTGTGTAAATGAAGACGCGGTTCCACGGGCTTCCAGCGCGCCGAAAAACAGGCAGGCCCGCCACACGAAAAATGGAATGAACAGCGTGGTCAGCGACACATTGAGTGAGCCGATCCACTGTTCGGTCGAAGCTGACACCGGGTTGAACGCCACATAAAAACCGGACACCAACGCCCATAAGATAATGGCCGCCGACACCCAGTGCAGCAGCACCCGTCGCCTGGAGTAATTGATAGACATCACTGCGCGCTCGTATGAAGGCCCCAGGCAACCCGTGCGGATCGCCTGGGGCCATGCCTGTCAGGACTTACAGCTTGTCCCAGGCGCTCTGCCAGGACGCACCGACTCCCGGCTCGAAACCGTTCGACGTCGGGCTGTACTGCTTGCAGTAGCCGGACGCCGGGAACGGCTTGCACTCGAAGACTTCGTCAGTCTTGGGCTGCAGCACTTTCGTGCCGGCGGTGTAGTCGCTGAGGCCTTCAGGGAACACGAAGTCGTACTCGATGCCTGCGCCCTCGCCGGTCAAGGTGACCGCCTGGGTGTCCTGGCGATTGGTGCGCCCGTCTTCGGTGGTCCCCACCAGTGTCAGGGTGTGAGCGCCAGGCGCGCTGCGCACGTCCAGGTTCAGGCCGGTGCTGCCTTCACCCACGGTCTGACTAACGACACCGACCTGCTTGTTCTTCTCATCGAACAGCGTGGCTTCAAGGTTCATCCTGCGGTTCGTCTGCGCGGTGAAGGCCATGCTGACCCGACCTTTGTCGAGTACGTACTCTGGCTGCAGGGAAGAAATTTCCATGCTGGCGCCAGCGTCTTCCTTCATGTCCAGTTGCACTTCATAGCGCTTAACGCCACTTTCGTCCTGGGCGTACAGGCTGTTGGCGCCCTTGATCGGCGTGATGTTGCCGTCTTCGTCACGAATACCGGCACGAATCAGGGGGTGAGCGTTGTTGATGGCTTCGGCCAGTTTGAACGACCAGTTCTCAGGCTTGCCTTCCTCGGCGTTGTCGATGCTGATTTCTACGCTGTATTCGGCACTTTCGCCGGTCGCGGAGAACGCCCGGGCCTTGACCTTGTCACC
This sequence comes from Pseudomonas sp. A25(2017), assembly GCF_002001065.1. Lineage (NCBI taxonomy): Bacteria > Pseudomonadati > Pseudomonadota > Gammaproteobacteria > Pseudomonadales > Pseudomonadaceae > Pseudomonas > Pseudomonas sp. A25(2017). Next base: position 38,886 of record NZ_MUOA01000068.1, read on the forward strand.
CACCAGCAATGGGGTCGATGGCGCAATGCTGCCCACCGGCTGCCAGCCGCCCGGCAATGCGGCTTCGGCGAGAATGTTCACATCCGCCGGATCATAGAACGCATTGGCGGTGTCACCTACCGTCCAGACCGCCAGGATGACGTGATGACCCGTCTTGCTGTCGGGAATGACGCAGTTATGCGGGGCACCTGCTACCGGGAGTTGATTACCGCCATCCACCGTACAGAACGGCGTGCTGTCGAACGAGGCACGCTTGAGCGCTTCGTTGGGATTCCAACCGTCGCGAGTGATGAAGTATTCGTGCTTGGTCGCTGGGTGCGCCGCGGTGTAGTGCCATTTAAAGGCAATATTGCGGTCATTGATTTCAGTCAGGTGCCAGCGCGTGGCCGACTGGGCATCGAGGGCGGAAAACATGGCGTGGCCGCCGCTGGCGATTTTACCGTCAATGGGACCTTGCAGCGGGGCACCGCCCACTCCATTGGGGAAACCTTTAAAGGTTTCACCGGTACTTTGTGGCTCGTATTGCGCTTGCCCGCAATTCTTGTTTTCGCCTTTCTGGCACAGCAATGCACGCGAAGGTGGCACGTCGAGGTAACCATGGGCCAGTACACTTTGGGATGCCGCCATGGCCGACAACAGAACTAATGAGGACGCACACCCCGTTAATAGATTGCTCTTGTTGAAGTTATTCTTCATATAAGTTCCAGACTAGTCATCAAAATGAAAGACGGATCACCGTCCTCTTGAAAGGTGCGCAAGACCGCTCAGCGCACACCCTTGCAAGTGACCGGAACCTTATAGAAAGTCGAACACTCCCTATGTAGGAAAAATCTCTCAACATAGAAGGAATGATCTCTGAATCGATTTCCCCTACATAACTAGAGAAACATCTTACGAACAGAAATAACTCTCAACCAAAGACAAACAAACACACCCAAAAGAAGCCATTGGCTGCTTTAGGTCGGATCGTTAAACAAGCGCGCATAAAAAGCCTGTCCGGCGCAGGTCCGGACAGGCTGGGTGACAGGGACCGCGATCAGACGTGATATTGCGCCGACAATTCATGCACCGCCCGTAGGAAGGCGCCAGCGTGTTCGGGGTCGACTTCCGGGGTGATGCCATGGCCGAGGTTGAACACATGGCCGCTGCCACTGCCGTAGCTGGCCAGGATGCGCCCGACTTCAGCACGAATGGCTTCAGGCTTGGCGTAGAGCACGGTCGGGTCCATGTTGCCTTGCAGCGCGACCTTGTGACCGACGCGCTCACGAGCGTTGCCAATGTCGCAGGTCCAATCCAGGCCCAGGGCGTCGGCGCCGACATCGGCGATGCTTTCCAGCCACAGGCCGCCGTTCTTGGTGAACAGGATCACCGGGACTTTGCGACCCTCGTGCTCGCGGATCAGGCCGCTGACGATCTTGCGCATGTAGGCCAGGGAGAATTCCTGGTACGCCGCCGCCGACAGGTTGCCGCCCCAGGTGTCGAAGATCTGTACCGCTTGCGCACCGGCCAGGATCTGGCCGTTGAGGTAGGACGTGACCGACTGGGCCAGCTTGTCCAGCAACAGGTGCATGGCTTGCGGGTTGTCGTAGAGCATTGCCTTGGTCTTGCGGAAGTCCTTCGACGAGCCGCCTTCGACCATGTAGGTGGCCAGGGTCCATGGGCTGCCAGAGAAACCGATCAGCGGCACGCGACCATTGAGCTCGCGGCGAATGGTGCTGACCGCGTCCATGACGTAGCCCAGGTCTTTCTGCGGATCGGGAATCGGCAGGGCCTCGATGTCGGCCAGGGTACTGATGACTTTCTTGAAGCGCGGACCTTCGCCGGTCTCGAAGTACAGGCCTTGGCCCATGGCATCGGGAATGGTCAGGATGTCGGAGAACAGGATGGCCGCGTCCAGCTGCGGATACCGATCCAGCGGCTGCATCGTCACTTCGCAAGCGAACTGGGGGTTCATGCACAGGCTCATGAAGTCACCGGCCTTGGCGCGGCTGGCGCGATACTCCGGCAGGTAGCGACCGGCCTGGCGCATCATCCATACGGGGGTGACGTCCACGGGTTGCTTGAGCAGGGCGCGAAGGAAACGGTCGTTCTTCAGGGCAGTCATGTCGGCATCCGGAAAAAAAGTGCGGGCATTTTCTCAGAGCGCGACGCAAAAGGCACGGCAAGAGCCGTGCCTTTTATCTATCGGGGCAATTTGTCGCGGGGCAGCACAACTTTCGCAACCCCACAAAACACCTGTGGGAGCTTTTTTTGTGGGAGCAAGGCTTGCCCGCGATGAAAACACCGCGGTCTCTTGAGTACCGAGGCGCCTGGATCGCGAGCAAGCTTTGCTCCCACAAAGCTCACACACAGGGTTTGGTGTCGTTCGGTCAGACTTGCAGGTAATCCAGGATCCCTTCCGCCGCATTGCGGCCTTCGAAGATCGCCGTCACCACCAGGTCGGAACCGCGGACCATGTCGCCACCGGCGAAGATCTTCGGGTTGCTGGTCTGGTGCTTGTACTGGCCCTGCTCCGGCGCCACGACGCGGCCCTGGCTGTCAGTCTGGATGCTGAACTGCTCGAACCACGGCGCCGGGCTTGGACGGAAACCGAAGGCGATGACCACGGCGTCGGCCGGGATGATCTCTTCGGAACCGGGAATCGGCTCGGGGCTGCGGCGGCCACGGGCGTCCGGTTCGCCGAGACGGGTCTCGACCACTTTCACGCCTTCGACCTTGTCTTCACCGACAATGGCGATCGGCTGGCGGTTATAGAGGAACTTCACGCCTTCTTCCTTGGCGTTCTTCACCTCTTTGCGCGAGCCGGGCATGTTGGCTTCGTCACGACGGTAGGCACAGGTCACCGACTTGGCGCCCTGGCGAATCGACGTACGGTTGCAGTCCATCGCCGTGTCGCCACCGCCGAGCACCACGACCTTCTTGCCTTTCATGTCGACGAAATCTTCCGGCGACTTTTCAAAGCCCAGGTTGCGGTTGACGTTGGCGATCAGGAAGTCGAGTGCGTCGTAGACGCCTGGCAGATCCTCACCGGCAAAGCCGCCCTTCATGTAGGTGTAGGTGCCCATGCCCATGAATACCGCATCGTATTCTTCGAGCAGTTGCTCCATGGTCACGTCCTTGCCCACCTCGGTGTTCAGGCGGAACTCGATGCCCATGCCGGTGAAGACTTCGCGACGATTGCTCAGCACGGTCTTTTCCAGCTTGAACTCGGGGATGCCGAAGGTCAGCAGACCGCCGATTTCCGGGTTCTTGTCGAACACCACCGGGGTCACGCCACCACGCACCAGCACATCGGCACAGCCCAGGCCCGCCGGGCCGGCACCGATGATCGCCACGCGCTTGCCGGTCGGCTTGACCTTGGACATGTCCGGACGCCAGCCCATGGCGAACGCGGTGTCGGTGATGTACTTCTCCACCGAACCAATGGTCACCGCGCCAAAACCGTCGTTGAGGGTGCACGCACCTTCGCACAGGCGATCCTGCGGGCACACCCGGCCACAGACTTCCGGCAGGGTGTTGGTCTGGTGGGACAGCTCGGCGGCCTGGAGGATGTTGCCCTCGGCCACCAGTTTCAACCAGTTGGGAATGAAGTTGTGCACCGGGCACTTCCATTCGCAATACGGGTTACCACAACCCAGGCAGCGGTGGGCCTGGTCGGCCGACTGCTGGGGTTTGAAAGGCTCGTAGATTTCCACGAACTCTTTCTTGCGTTGACGCAACAGTTTCTTCTTCGGATCCTTGCGCCCGACATCGATGAACTGGAAGTCGTTATTCAGACGTTCAGCCATTGTTAAAACCTCATCAAACTCTTCAGGCGCATATCACTGCGGGTTGGCACGAGTGCTGGAAAGCAACGACTTCAGGTTGGCAGCCTTGGGCTTGACCAGCCAGAAACGGCGCAAGTAGTCATCGAGGTTCTCGGCGAGTTCACGACCCCACTCGCTGTCGGTTTCCGTGACGTACTCGTTCAGCACGTTTTGCAGGTGGCTGCGATAGGCTTCCATCGCCTCGCCGCTGATCCGCTGGATTTCCACCAGTTCGTGGTTGACCCGGTCAACGAAGGTGTTGTCCTGGTCGAGCACGTAGGCGAAACCGCCGGTCATGCCTGAGCCGAAGTTATAACCGGTCTTGCCCAGCACGCAGACAAAACCACCGGTCATGTACTCGCAGCAGTGATCGCCGGTGCCTTCCACCACAGTGTGGGCCCCGGAGTTACGCACGGCAAAACGCTCGCCTGCGGTGCCGGCGGCGAACAGCTTGCCGCCTGTGGCGCCGTAGAGGCAGGTGTTGCCGATGATGGCACTGTCCTGAGTCTTGTAGACGCTGCCCTTGGGCGGAACGATGACCAGCTTGCCGCCGGTCATGCCCTTGCCCACGTAGTCGTTGGCATCGCCTTCCAGGTACATGTTCAGGCCACCGGCGTTCCAGACGCCGAAGCTCTGGCCTGCGGTGCCCTTGAAGCGGAAGGTCACCGGCGCCTTGGCCATGCCCTGGTTGCCGTGCTTGCGCGCGATTTCGCCGGAGATCCGTGCGCCGATGGAACGGTCGCAGTTGCAGATATCCAGGTCGAACTCGGCACCGCTCAGGTCGTTGATCGCCGCAGCGGCCATGTCGACCATCTTCTCGGCCAGCTCACCCTTGTCGAATGGCGGGTTGCGATCAACCTGGCAGAACTGTGGCTTGTCTGCCGGAATGTAATCGCTGCCCAGCAATGGGGTCAGGTCCAGGTGATGCTGCTTGGCGGTCTGGCCTTCGATCACTTCCAGCAGATCGGTACGGCCGATCAGCTCTTCAAGCGAGCGCACGCCCAGCTTCGCCAGCCACTCACGGGTCTCTTCGGCCACGTAGGTGAAGAAGTTCACCACCATGTCGACGGTACCGATGTAGTGGTCCTTGCGCAGCTTGTCGTTCTGGGTCGCGACGCCGGTGGCGCAGTTGTTCAGGTGGCAGATGCGCAGGTATTTGCAGCCCAGGGCGATCATCGGCGCGGTGCCGAAGCCGAAGCTCTCGGCGCCGAGGATGGCGGCCTTGATCACGTCCAGGCCGGTTTTCAGGCCACCGTCGGTCTGCACCCGGACCTTGCCGCGCAAATCGTTGCCGCGCAGGGTCTGGTGGGTTTCAGCCAGGCCCAGTTCCCACGGTGCGCCAGCGTACTTGATCGAAGTCAGCGGCGATGCGCCGGTGCCGCCGTCGTAGCCGGAGATGGTGATCAGGTCGGCATAAGCCTTGGCCACGCCGGCCGCGATGGTGCCAACGCCGGCTTCCGCCACCAGTTTCACCGAGACCAGCGCCTTCGGGTTCACCTGCTTGAGGTCGAAGATCAGTTGCGACAAGTCTTCGATCGAGTAGATGTCGTGATGCGGCGGCGGCGAGATCAGGGTCACGCCGGGTACCGCGTAGCGCAGCTTGGCGATCAGGCCGTTGACCTTGCCGCCGGGCAGCTGGCCGCCTTCGCCGGGCTTGGCGCCCTGGGCAACCTTGATCTGCAGCACTTCAGCGTTGACCAGGTATTCCGGCGTCACACCGAAGCGGCCGGTCGCCACCTGCTTGATTTTCGAACTCTTGATGGTGCCGTAGCGCGCCGGGTCTTCGCCGCCTTCACCGGAGTTGGAACGCGCACCGAGGCGGTTCATGGCTTCGGCCAGGGCTTCGTGGGCTTCCGGGGACAAGGCGCCCAGGGAAATACCGGCCGAATCGAAGCGCTTGAGCACCGATTCCAGCGGCTCTATTTCACTGATGTCCAGCGGCGTGTCGAGGGTCTTGACCTTGAGCAGGTCGCGAATCATCGACACCGGACGGTTGTCCACCAACGAGGTGTATTCCTTGAACTTGCTGTAGTCGCCCTGCTGCACGGCAGCTTGCAAGGTGCTGACCACGTCCGGGTTGTAGGCGTGGTACTCGCCACCATGGACGAACTTCAACAGGCCGCCTTGCTGGATCGGCTTGCGCGGGCTCCAGGCTTCGGCCGCCAGGGCTTTCTGTTCGGCTTCGATGTCGACGAAACGCGCACCTTTGATGCGGCTCGGCACGCCACGGAAGCTCAGCTCGCAGACTTCTTCGGACAGGCCGATGGCCTCGAACAGTTGCGCGCCACGGTACGAGGCGATGGTCGAGATACCCATCTTCGACAGGATCTTGAGCAGGCCCTTGGTGATGCCCTTGCGGTAGTTCTTGAACACCTCATAGAGGTCGCCCAGCACTTCACCGGTACGGATCAGGTCGCCCAGCACTTCATAGGCCAGGAACGGATACACCGCCGAGGCACCGAAACCGATCAGCACCGCGAAGTGATGCGGATCGCGGGCGGTGGCGGTCTCTACCAGGATGTTGGAGTCGCAGCGCAGGCCTTTTTCGGTCAGGCGATGGTGCACCGCACCGGTGGCCAGCGAGGCATGGATCGGCAGCTTGCCCGGCGCGATATGACGGTCGCTGAGCACGATCTGGGTACGACCGGCGCGCGCGGCTTCTTCAGCCTGATCGGCAACGTTGCGGATCGCCGCTTCCAGGCCGACGCTTTCGTCGTAGTTCAGGTCGATGACCTGACGCGCAAAGCCCGGGCGGTCGAGGTTGGTCAACGAGCGCCACTTGGCCGGGGAAATGACCGGCGAGCTGAGGATCACCCGCGAGGCGTGTTCCGGCGACTCCTGGAAAATGTTGCGCTCGGCACCGAGGCAGATTTCCAGGGACATCACGATCGCTTCGCGCAGCGGGTCGATCGGTGGGTTGGTCACCTGGGCGAACTGCTGGCGGAAATAGTCGTACGGCGTACGCACGCGCTGCGACAGCACGGCCATCGGCGTGTCGTCACCCATGGAGCCGACCGCTTCGTAGCCCTGCTCGCCCAGCGGACGCAGCACCTGGTCACGCTCTTCGAACGTCACCTGGTACATCTTCATGTACTGCTTGAGCTGGTCGACATCATAGAAAGCCGAGCCATGGTCGTTGTCTTCCATGGTCGCCTGGATGCGCAGGGCATTCTTGCGCAGCCATTGCTTGTACGGATGACGGGACTTGAGGCGGTTGTCGATGGCGTCGGTGTCGAGGATCTGGCCGGTCTCGGTGTCCACGGCAAAGATCTGGCCCGGACCTACGCGGCCCTTGGCGATGACGTCTTCGGGCTGATAGTTCCAGACGCCGATTTCCGACGCCAGGGTGATGAACCCGTTGGTGGTGGTGACCCAGCGCGCCGGACGCAGACCGTTACGGTCCAGCAGGCACACAGCGTAGCGACCGTCGGTCATGACGATACCGGCCGGGCCGTCCCACGGCTCCATGTGCATGGAGTTGTATTCGTAGAAAGCGCGCAGGTCCGGGTCCATGGTCTCGACGTTCTGCCACGCCGGCGGCACGAGCATGCGCACGCCACGGAACAGGTCGATGCCACCGGTCACCATCAGTTCCAGCATGTTGTCCATGCTCGAGGAGTCCGAGCCCACGCGGTTGACCAGTGGGCCGAGCTCTTCGAGGTCCGGCATCAGGTCGTTGGCGAACTTGGTGCGACGGGCCACGGCCCAGTTGCGGTTGCCGGTGATGGTGTTGATCTCGCCGTTGTGGGCGAGGAAGCGGAATGGCTGGGCCAGCGGCCATTTCGGCAGGGTGTTGGTGGAGAAGCGCTGGTGGAACACGCAGATCGCGGTTTTCAGGCGCTCGTCGCTCAGGTCTGGATAGAAGGCGGTGAGGTCCGCCGGCATCATCAGGCCTTTGTAGATAATGGTCTTGTGGGAAAAGCTGCAGATGTAGTGATCGGTGTCGGCGGCATTGGCCACGGACGAACGACGACGGGAGCTGAACAGCTTGATCGACATGTCCTGGTCGCTCAAGCCTTCGCCGGCGATGAACACCTGTTCGATCTGCGGCAGGCGCTCAAGCGCCAGGCGGCCGAGGACACTGGTGTCGATCGGCACTTTGCGCCAGCCGACCAGTTGCAGGCCGGCAGCCAGGATTTCGCGATTCATGTTTTCGCGAGCCGCTTGCGCCTTCACCGGGTCCTGATTGAAGAACACCATGCCCACGGCGTACTGCTTGGGCAGGGTCACGCCAAACGTTTCCTGGGCTACGGCACGCAGGAACTCGTCGGGCTTTTGAATCAGCAAGCCACAACCGTCGCCGGTCTTGCCGTCGGCGTTGATCCCACCACGGTGGGTCATGCAGGTCAGGGCCTCAATGGCCGTTTGCAAAAGGGTGTGGCTGGGCTCGCCCTGCATATGAGCTATCAGGCCGAAACCGCAGTTATCCTTGAATTCATCTGGTTGGTACAGACCTGCTTTCATAGACACTTTCTCACCAGGCTGCCTCTAATCGAGGCAAATTTCTTTTCAATTCAACCAGTTGCATACCGCGCCGAACGTACGCCAGCTTTGCGGGGGCAAAAGGGAGGTCATTGTACACACCGACACAGAGGCTCACAAATTTGACGACGAACTGTCGCAAATCCATGTCGCATTTGTGAAAGGTTTAAAGCTATATGCTGTGCTAGTCAAAACTTTTTTGGGTTCGACCGCTACGACTCAAACGCTACTGTGACGCAGACACCACAAGGCGCGCGGCCTGAAAGGTCGCCCGCCCCTGCGGAAATTTTGAGGTTGCCGGGAGAGGCGGCCTGGGTAAGGCCGCCGAATCTTCAGCGAGTTGCTGCCAGTTCCTGTTGGACGCTGGCGACAGTGCGAGGCCAAGGTTTACCAGCCTGAACCTTCGCTGGCAAGGCCTTGATGGCGGAAACGGCTGCATCACGGTTGGCAAAGCTGCCGTAGGTGATGACATACAGCGGCTTGCCATTGAGGACTTTCTTGAAATAGCGGTACTCGCCGCCCTGCTCCTTGACGAAGCTCTGTGCCGCGGCTTCGGAGCTGGTGCCGAGGATCTGCACTACGTAGTTGCCCGGTGCCTGGCCAGCGTACCAGCTACCGCCCGCGGACTTGGCCGGAGCAGCAGGCTTGGCGGCAGGTGCTGGCGCCGCGGGCTTGGCGGCAGGCGCTGGAACCGGGGCTGGCTTGGCGGTGGCCACCTGGGTGGGCGCCGGGGTCGGCTTGGCGGCCGGAGCAGGCGTTGGCGTCGGTGCAGGACCCGCCGGCACGCCCACAGGCGGCGCGGTGGTGGTCACGGTCGGAGGCACGTCGCTGCTGTCGTCGATCGGTGGCGCCGCACCGTCGTCGCCTTCGGTGATGCCGCCTGCCGCTTCAGCCAGCGGGCCGCGCATGACCGGTTGCGACTGGCCGACCAGCGGCAGTGGCATCGGCTGGGTGTTGCCGGCGAATTCCACTGCCGGCGCACCACCGTTGGGTTGCGGCGTCCCTTGGCCGAGGGGCAGTTGCGCCTGTTCGTTGGCAGGGGCACCCGTGGTGGGTGCCTTGGTGCGACCCGGCATCAGCCAGGCGGCGGCAACCGCGACCACGACGACGGCGGAAATTGCCAATACGTGTTTCTTCGGCATGTTGAACCCCATACTTGGACGCTTCACCGCTGAGCGGCTAGCAATCATGACTTCGATCAGAGCATCGCGGGCGACCTGGTTGATGTTGCCAGGCCAACCGTCGGCGCTTTCGTGAATCTCAGAGATCTGATCGGCGGTAAAAAGTTCGATACCCCGGCCCGCCCCCTCAAGACGCTGGGCCAGGTATTCACGCGTTTCTTCCTCGGTATAGGGCGCCAGCTCGATGACGTGGAAGCGCTCTTCCTCAAGGCTCAATTGGTCCAGGTCGGCGATCAGCGACGACTCACCAAACAGGAACACATGAGGGCGCCCCTCCGGCGCACCGGCTGCCAGGGCCAGCAGGGCCTCAAGAGCCGACTCGTCGAGTTGCTCGGCATCGTCCACCAGCAGATAGACTTCCTGCCCGGTCAGCGCCAGTTGCACGATCTGATCGAGAATTGCACCGACTTCGGCCTGCGCGACGTTCAGCGCCTGGGCCACCTGACGCAATACACCGGCGGCATCGCCAGCGCCACGGGCCGACACCACCACGCTTTGCACGGACTGCTTGTTGGTGCTGGCCACCAGAGCCTGGCGCAGCAAGGTCTTGCCGCTGCCCTGGGGACCGGTGACCACCAGCAGCAACTGGCTGTAGCGCGCCAGGTGATGCAACTGGCCCAGTACTGGTTTGCGCTGGGCAGGGAAGAACTTGAAGCCCGGGACCCGCGGTGCGAAAGGGTCATGACTCAATTGGAAATGGCCGAGGAAAGCCTCGTCGGCATGCAAACTAGTCATCGGAATCTTATTAACCTTTAAGCTGAGCCAGGGCGCGGTAGTCCGCTCCCAGCGTGGCCTGTAGAACTTCTTTCGGATAATCGTCGGTCACCACCGCTTCGCCCATGTGGCGCAGCAGCACCAGGCGCAGACGACCGTCGATCACTTTTTTGTCGATTGCCATGTGTTCAAGAAAATCCGCCTCGCTCATTTCCTCGGGCGGAACCACCGGCAGCCCGGCGCGCTGGAACAGACGAATACCGCGATCACGCTCCTGTTCGCTGATCCAGCCCAGGCGCGTAGACATCTCCAGGGCCATGACCGTACCGGCCGCAACCGCTTCACCGTGCAGCCAGACACCATAGCCCATGTGGGTTTCGATGGCATGGCCAAAGGTGTGACCCAGGTTGAGGGTGGCGCGCACCCCCGACTCACGCTCATCGGCACCGACCACGGCAGCCTTGGCGGCGCAGGAGCGCTCGATGGCGTAGGTCAGGGCCGCTTGATCCAGCGCACGCAGGCGGTCGACGTTCTCCTCGAGCCAGCCCAGGAATGGCTCGTCGCAGATCAGCCCGTACTTGATGACTTCCGCCAGCCCCGCAGACAGTTCGCGGGCCGGCAAGGTATTGAGGGTGGCGGTATCGATCAGCACCACGTTGGGCTGATAGAAAGCACCGACCATGTTCTTGCCCAGCGGATGGTTGATCCCGGTCTTGCCGCCCACCGACGAGTCGACCTGCGACAGCAGCGTGGTGGGGATCTGGATGAAATCGACGCCACGCTGATAGCAGGCGGCTGCAAAGCCGGCCATGTCGCCGATCACACCGCCACCCAAGGCGACCACCGTGGTGCGACGATCGTGGCGCGCAGTCAGCAGGCCGTCGAAAATAAGTTGCAGGGTTTCCCAGTTCTTGAAGGCTTCGCCGTCGGGCAATACCACGGAAATGACCGAGAAGGCCGACAGGCTGCGGGTCAGACGTTCCAGATACAGGGGTGCGACGGTTTCATTGGAAATGATCGCCACTTGCCGCCCGGCGATATGCGGCGCCAGCAGTTCGGGCTGGTCCAGCAAGCCTTCGCCAATATGAATCGGGTAGCTGCGCTCGCCCAGGTCGACCTTAAGTGTCTGCATGTGTCCCCACAGTGAAGATGGAATCAGGCGTCCTGCCTGCAATTAACGAAAGTCCACGGTGCTTGTTCTGACGCCAGTTAATGGCCATCCGCCACGCCCCAGGCGGGCCATGACGGGACGCCGAGGATAGCGCATTTCGCCAAGCGCATTAACGGGGAGGCAGTTGCTGAAGGCGATCGAGAATGTCCAGCACCACCATTCGCGGCGGCCGCTCGTCGGTTTCCACCACCAGGTCGGCGATCTCCCGATACAGCGGATCACGCAGCGCCAGGAGGTCCCGCAGGGTCTTGGCCGGGTCGGCGGTGCGCAACAGCGGGCGGTTGCGATCCCGGGCGGTGCGACCGACCTGCTGCTCGACAGAAGCATGCAGATAGACCACTCGTCCGCCGGCATGCAGCGCCCGACGATTGGCTTCGCGCATCACCGCGCCGCCACCGGTGGCAAGCACCACGCCATCGAACGCGCACAGCTCGGCGATCATCGCCTGCTCACGGTCACGAAAGCCCGGTTCGCCTTCCTTGTCGAAAATCCATGGGATATTGGCGCCCGTGCGCAATTCAATTTCCTTGTCGGAATCTTTGAACGGCAGGCGCAGCTCTTTGGCCAGCAAACGGCCGATGGTGCTTTTTCCAGCGCCCATCGGCCCAACAAGAATCAAATTTCGCACAGAATCAACGACTCACAGCAATCGCCTGGTTATTCATGATACGCGGAGTGAGGAACACCAGCAGCTCGGATTTGCTATCCGAAACCACATCACGCCGGAAAAGGCGGCCAAGATACGGCACATCGCCAAGAAATGGCACCTTATCTACAACCTTGCTCTGAGTATTTGAGAAAACCCCACCAATCACAATGGTCTCGCCATCATTGACCAGGACCTTGGCATTGACCTCGTTTTTCTTGATCGGCGGCACATCATTCACCTTGTTCAGGTAGTCCGGCTCATCCTTGGTGACCTTGACCTCCATGATGATCCGGTTGTCTGGAGTGATCTGCGGGGTCACCTCCAGCGACAGCGAAGCCTCCTTGAACGACACCGACGTAGCACCGCTGGAGCTGGCTTCCTGATAAGGAATTTCCGTACCCTTGAGGATCTTTGCCGTCTCCTTGTCGGACGTCACCACCTTGGGCTGGGAGACGATTTCCCCGTTGCCGGTTTTCTCCATGGCCGTCAACTCAAGGTCCAGCAATACGTTGTCGGTAATGAAGGCTATGCCGATGCCCGAGGTATTGCCCGTGGCGCCCAGGTCGACGAACGGCTGGTTGGTGCTGGTGCTGCCCGGCGTGCCGATGGTGGTGGAGTCGCCCGTGGTGACCCCCGAGGAACTCCAGTTGCCTTTGTTTTGAATCGAACCGCCCCAGCGTACGCCCAGGCTTTTGTCGTAGTCGACGTTAGCCTCGACAATCCGCGCCTCGATCATCACCTGGCGCACCGGAATATCCAGCTGCGCCACGATCCGGCGCAGTTCGTCGAGGCGGTCCTGGGTCTGGTAGGCAATGATGTTGTTGGTTCGCTCATCGACCGTGATCGTGCCGCGCTCATCGGCTTTTGCCTCGGCACTGGTCACCGACTGGAAGAGCTTGGCGATGTCCGCCGCCTTCGCATAGTTGACCTGCAACAGCTCACGCCGCAGCGGCGCCAGGTCGGCAATCTGCTTCTGCGACTCCAACTCCTGGCGCTCACGGGCGGCAATTTCATCGGCCGGAGCCACCAACAGCACGTTGCCAACCTTGCGCTTGTCCAATCCCTTGGTCTTGAGCACCAGGTCGAGCGCCTGGTCCCAAGGCACATTCTGCAGCCGCAGGGTGATACCACCCTGCACCGTATCGCTGGCCACAAGGTTCAGGTTGGTAAAATCGGCAATCAGTTGCAGGACCGAACGCACCTCGATGTCCTGGAAGTTGAGCGAGAGCTTCTCGCCACTGTAGGCCGCGCGGTCGGCGTTGCGTTTCTGCAGGTCGTCGACGGTCATGGGCCGGACGCTGACGGTGAGCTTGTTGTCGGTCTGGTAGGTCGAGTAGTCGAAGGTGCCACTGGGTTCGATACTGATGGTCGCCCGGTCGCTGCCGGCGCTGGCATTGACGAATTGCACCGGGGTGGCGAAGTCCTTGACGTCCAGGCGCACCCGCAGCGGTTCTGGCAACTGGGTCCTGGCGAAATTGAGGATGATCTTGCCTTCGCGCTCCTGGATGTCCGGGGCGATGGACGGATCAGACAGATCGATCACCACGTTGCCTTCGCCCTGGGTCCCGCGCTGGAAGTCCACCCCACGGATCGCCTTGCCCACCGGCGCACTGGCCCTCGCAGGCGCAGCACTGGCAACCGCCGCGCGCGGGGCCTGGGCGGCAGCCTTCGGGGCAGCGCCCTTGCCAACCACCACGAACAGGTTGTTACCTTCGACCCGGGTGTCATACGGCGCCAGTTGGGTAAGGCCGATGATCAACCGGGTGCGATCCCCCGCCTCGACCACGGTGGCGCTGCGTGCATTGCCCCCGCCCAGGTCGCGGAGCTTGCTGGACAGTTGATTGGTCACGCCCGGCAGGTCCAGTGCAATCCGCGCCGGTTGTTCGGTGGTGTAGCCCCGGGGTGTCGGCGGCGGCCCGTCGAAGGTGAGCTTCAACTCGACACGGTCCCCCGGCAACGCCGCCACATCCAGCGTCTTCAGACTGGCCCCATGAACCATCGGCGACAACAGCGCTATCCATAGCGAAATACCGAGGGCTGAAAAAAACCTGTTCATTGTTCGAGTTCCACTATGAATGCTCTTTCAAAGGAATGGTCCGTGGTCGCTCCAGCCAGGCACCCTCGCCATCGGGAACGATTTCGACCACATCGACCTGGGTGGCACTGATGTTGACGATCCGCCCGTCGTTGCGCCCCAGATAGTCACCGACCTTGAGCCGATGCACCCCGCCCGCGCCCCGCAGGAGCGCGAAGGAGCCACTGACGTTGGAGATCGTACCGACCATTTCAAACTGCTCGATGTTGAAGCCTTCCAGGTACTGCTTGACTCGGTTGGGGTCGGGCCGGACGTTGCGCGAGCCCCGCTGACGCTCGGCCTGGTCCACGCGGACCTGCCGGGAAAACGGGCTGCGCAGGTTGGCGGCACTGTAGGTAAAGGTTTCGTAGGGCCTGAACGTCGGCGTCGGCTCGATCTTGCCGGGCGGCCGCAGGCGCACTTCATTCATGTAGGCGTCCAGGTCGCTGAAACCGTTGTCGTTCCCGCAGCCCGCCAGCGTGACCAGGCCTGCCAGCAGGCAGATGCGACACACCGGCCTCATGGTTGCGCCTCCTGCTCGTTGTACCGGTAGGTCTTGGCCTGGATGCTCATGCGCAGCTTCGCGCCGGCCTCGGGCTCCATCGGTGCGATCTCGAAATCGTGCAGCGTGACAATCCGGGGCAGCCCCGCCACCCCACTGACGAACGTCGCCAGGTCGTGGTAGCCACCGGTGACGGTGATCTGGATCGGCAACTCGATGTAGAACGGCTGGGTGACCTCCGGCAGCAGCTTGATTTCCTCGAACTCCAGGCCACTGCCCAGGCCGGTGCGAGTAATGTCCTCCAGCAGGCCCGGCACTTCGGTATCGCTGGGCAATTGCCGCAACAGCACACCAAAAGACGTTTCCATCTGCTTCATCTGCTCGGTGTAGCGCTCCAGGTTCGCGGCCATGTGGGCCTTGCCCGCGAATTGCGCCTTGAGGGTGTTTTCTTCCTCGCGCACCTGCTGCAACTGGCTCTCCAGGTCACTCAAGGCAAAGTTATAGCCCAGCCCCAGCACCAGGACCACCAGCAGGACCCCGGCCAGCCATTTGATCGGCGCCGGCCAGGAACCGATGTTGTTGGTGTCCAGGTCACTGAGATCGATCTTGCGCAGTGCATCGAACCACTCCCCTGGTTTCATTGGGCGTCCTCCGCATCGGCCGGGCGGGTCTGGCGAACCGTCAGCTGGAAGACGTTGGCCTGGTCGAGCTGTCCTGCGGTGGTGGCCTTGACCTCCGTCAGACTGGGCGTGTCGAACAGGTCCGACGAGTCCAGGTTGCGCATCAGGTCCGAGACTCGGTTGTTCGACTCCGCAGCCCCCTTGATCGAGAGCATCCGCTCTTCCATCTTCACTTCGGTGAAATACACCCCCTCCGGCAAGGTCCGCACCAACTGGTCGAAGATGCGCCCGCTGACCGGCCGGTTACCTTGCAAGTCCTGGATGATGCGCATGCGCTCCAGCAATTGCTGGCGCCGGGCTTTCAATTCGCTGATCTGCTTGATGCGCCCGTCCAGCACGGCGATCTGCTCGGAAAGATGGCTATTGCGAGCGACCTGTTGGTCGATGGCGCTGTCGATGTACCGGACCGCGACCAGGACCACGCCGACCGCGCCGACCAGCGCCCCCACCAAGGCCAGCAAAAAGCGTTTGCGCCGTTCTTCACGCAGCTCTTCGCGCCAGGGGAGCAGGTTGATCCGCGCCATCAGTCGAAACTCCTGAGGGCCAGCCCACAGGCAATCATCAGTGCCGGCGCATCACCAGCCAGGGCGCCGGCATTGACCTTGCTGCTCAGGGCCATGTTGGTAAACGGGTTGGCCACCTGGGTCGGCGTGCCCAGGCGCTGCTCGATCAACCGATCCAGGCCGGCGACCGAAGCCGTGCCCCCGGCCAGCAGAATGTGGTCCACCGCACTGTACTGGCCCGAGGCGAAGAAAAATTGCAGGGACCGCGACACCTGCTGTACCAGGGCCTCGCGAAAAGGTTGCAGCACTTCGCCGAGATAATCGTCGGGCAGGCCACCCTGCTTCTTTGCCAGACCGGCCTGTTCGGGTGTCAGGCCATAGCGGCGCTGAATTTCCTCGGTCAGCTGGCGGCCGCCGAACAATTGTTCGCGGGTATAGATGATGCGCCCGTTATGCAGCACGCTGAGGGTGGTCATGGTGGCGCCGATGTCGACAACCGCCACGGTCAGCCGCTCCTGGGAGGCAGCCAATTGCGTGGCGAGCAGGCCGAACGCACGCTCCAGCGCATAAGCCTCCACATCGACCACCCGGGCCGTCAGCCCGGCGAGCGCCAACGCGGCCTCGCGGACCTCGACGTTTTCCTTGCGGCACGCCGCCAACAGCACTTCGACGCGCTCGGCGCTGCGCGGCGAAACGCCCACCACCTCGAAATCAATGGCCACCTCATCCAGCGGATAGGGAATGTACTGATCGGCTTCGATCTTGAGCTGGTTCTCCATGTCGTCGTCGGACAGGCCGGCGTCCATCTCGATGATCTTGGTGATCACCGCCGAACCGGCCACGGCCACGGCCACGCTACGCAAGGGCGTCTTGGCTTTGGCCAACAGACGCGACAACGCCTGGCCCACCCCTTCGAGCTCGGCGATGTTCTTCTCGACCACGGCGTTGGCTGGCAACGGTTCGACCGCGTAGGACTCGACGCGGTAGCGTTCACCCTGGCGGCTCAACTCGAGCAGCTTCACCGACGTCGAACTGATGTCGATCCCCAGAAGCGCATGGGCTTTTTTATTGAAGAGTCGTAGCACTACCAATTCCCTATGACTATCCGTGAGTTACGGACTCTCGAATACGCATTGCGTTCAATCACGGCCGTCCGACGGAAGCCCGGATGGCATTCCCGATGAAAAAAAATGCTTATAATGCCCAGCGTTTTTTTTCGCTTTGTTGCAAGCACGGGTCCATCCCTGCACCTGGCGCCTTTTTCATTCTT
The DNA here is from genome assembly GCF_002001065.1 of Pseudomonas sp. A25(2017). Classification (NCBI taxonomy): domain Bacteria; kingdom Pseudomonadati; phylum Pseudomonadota; class Gammaproteobacteria; order Pseudomonadales; family Pseudomonadaceae; genus Pseudomonas; species Pseudomonas sp. A25(2017). The sequence goes on from NZ_MUOA01000068.1 coordinate 55,918, forward strand.
TGCCTGGATATCCAAAAGCCTTGATTCGTCTGCTGAAATTTTTCGGATGGTCCATCGTCGCCGTTTTCTGCGGACTGCTCTTGGGCCTGAGCGGTGCTTTTCTTTACCTTAGTCCGGGATTGCCGTCCGTGGAGGCGCTGAGAAGTATTCAGTTGCAGATTCCTTTGCGGGTGTACAGCAGCGACAACAAGTTGATCGCCGAATTTGGCGAAATGCGCCGCACACCAATCCGTTTCGCCGACATTCCCCCCAATTTCATCAATGCGTTACTAAGTGCTGAAGACGATAACTTCGCCAATCACTATGGCGTCGATCCAGGCAGCCTGATGCGCGCCGCCAGCCAGTTGGTCAAGAGCGGGCACATCCAGTCCGGCGGCAGCACCATCACCATGCAGGTGGCCAAGAACTTCTTCCTGACCAGCGAGCGCAGCTTCTCGCGCAAGACCACCGAGATCCTCCTGGCCTTGCAGATCGAGCGGCAGCTAACCAAGGATGAAATCCTCGAGCTGTACGTGAACAAGATTTACCTGGGCAACCGCGCCTACGGCATCGAGGCGGCGGCGCAGGTGTATTACGGCAAGTCGATCCGCGATGTGAGCCTGGCGCAGATGGCGATGATCGCCGGCCTGCCCAAGGCACCGTCGCGCTTCAACCCGCTGGCCAACCCGGCGCGCAGCAAGGAGCGTCGCGACTGGATCCTGGGGCGCATGTACAAGCTCGGCAAGATCAGCGAGGCCGACTACACCACCGCGATCAATGAGCCGCTGAACGCCAGCTATCACGTACCGACCCCGGAAGTGAACGCCCCGTACATCGCCGAGATGGCCCGTGCCGAGATGGTCGGGCGCTATGGCAGCGATGCTTATACCGAAGGTTTTCGCGTGACCACCACGGTGCCGAGCAACTTGCAGGAAATGGCCAACACCGCGCTGCACGAAGGCCTGATGACCTACGACCAGCGCCACGGCTACCGCGGCCCTGAATCGCGCCTGCCGGGCAAGACCAAGGAAGCCTGGGCACTGGAGCTGACCAAGCAACGCACCATCAGCAGCCTGGAGCCGGCGATCGTCACGTCGGTGGACAAGGACGGCATCAAGGTGCTGACCCGCAACGCCGAACAGGAAGAACACGTGGCCTGGGACACCATGAAGTGGGCCCGCCCGTTCCTCAATACCAACAGCATGGGTGCCAACCCACGGCAGCCGTCGGACGTCGCCCAGGTCGGCGACCTGATCCGCGTCCAGCGCCAAGCGGACAACACCCTGAAGTTCAGCCAGATCCCGGCCGCCCAGGGCGCACTGGTGTCCCTCGACCCGCAGAACGGCGCCATTCGTTCGCTGGTGGGTGGCTTCGCCTTCGAGCAAAGCAATTACAACCGAGCGTTGCAGGCCAAGCGCCAGCCGGGCTCGAGCTTCAAGCCGTTCGTCTACAGCGCCGCCCTGGATAACGGCTACACCGCCGCCAGCCTGGTCAACGATGCGCCAATCGTGTTCGTCGACGAGTACCTGGACAAGGTCTGGCGCCCGAAGAACGACACCAATACGTTCCTCGGCCCGATTCGCCTGCGCGAAGCGCTGTACAAGTCCCGCAACCTGGTCTCGATCCGCCTGCTGCAAGCGCTGGGCGTGGACCGCACCATCGACTACATCAGCAAGTTCGGCTTCAACAAGCAGGACCTGCCGCGCAACCTGTCCCTGGCCCTGGGCACCGCGACCTTGACGCCGATGGAGATCGCCACGGGCTGGAGCGCGTTCGCCAACGGCGGGTACAAGATCACCCCGTACATCATCGACAAGATTGAAAGCCGCAACGGTGAAACGCTGTTCGTCGCCAACCCGCCACGCGTTCCCACGGGTGAGCAGGCCAGCGATGGCGTCGCCGCACCGTCCACCGAGACGTTCACGGTCAATGCGACACCGGGCGAAGCCACCACGCCCCCTGGCCTGCCCCAAGCGCCTGCCATCGCGGAACGCATTGTCGATGGCCGTACCACCTACATTCTCAACAGCATGCTGCAGGACGTGATCAAGCTCGGCACTGGCCGCCGCGCCCTGGCCCTGGGCCGCACCGACCTGGCGGGCAAGACCGGTACCACCAACGAATCCAAGGACGCCTGGTTCTCCGGCTACAACGCCGATTACATAACCACCGTCTGGACCGGTTTCGACCAGCCCGAAAGCCTGGGTCGCCGCGAGTTCGGCGGCACCGTGGCGCTGCCGATCTGGATGAACTACATGGGCGCCGCCCTCAAGGACAAGCCGCCGCACACCCAGCCGGAACCGGAAGGCATCCTCAGCCTGCGGGTCGACCCGGTCAGCGGCCGCGCCGCCACGCCAGGCACCCCGGGGGCGTACTTCGAACTGTTCAAGAGCGAAGACACCCCTCCCTCGGCCAATGAGCTGGGCAACGGTGTAGCGCCGGGCAGCCCGCTGCCGGCGGATGAAGCGGCGCCGATCGATCTGTTCTGACCGGCCCCCACAGGGATTTGCGGTGGACGCAATCAAAGTCCATCACCGATCAAATGTGGGAGCCGAGCTTGCTCGCGATGGCGGAAGGTCAGCTTGCATCGATGTTGAATGCCAGACTGCAATCGCGAGCAAGCTCGCTCCCACGGGGATTTGCGGTAGCCACAATCAAAGCCCACCACCGACCAAATGTGGGAGCCGAGCTTGCTCGCGATGGCGGCGGGTCAGCATGCATCGATGTTGAATGCCAGACTGCAATCGCGAGCAAGCTCGCTCCCACAGGGATTTGCGGTAGCCACAATCAAAGCCCACCACCGACCAAATGTGGGAGCCGAGCTTGCTCGCGATGGCGGCGGGTCAGCTTGCATCGATGTTGAATGCCAAACTGCAATCGCGAGCAAGCTCACTCCCACAGGGATTTGCGGTAGCCACAATCAAAGCCCACCACCGACCAAATGTGGGAGCCGAGCTTGCTCGCGATGGCGGAAGGTCAGCTTGCATCGATGTTGAATGCCAGACTGCAATCGCGAGCAAGCTCGGCTCCCACAGGGATTTGTGGTGGCCACACAAAACCGGCAGGCACAAAAAAGCCCCGACTCACAGGAGCCGGGGCTTTTTGTTGAAGCGCTACAACGGCTTAGCCGTTGAACACGTCATCCACGCTCTTGAGCGGGTAGTTCTTCGGATACGGCAGGGTGGCCACGCCAGTCTCGATGGCGGCCTTGGCCACGGCATCGGAGATCAAGGTGATCAGGCGGGCGTCCATTGGTTTCGGGATGATGTACTCACGACCGAATTCCAGCTTGATGCCGCCGTAGGCGTCGCACACTTCCTGAGGCACCGGCAGCTTGGCCAGTTCGCGCAGGGCGTTGGCGGCCGCGACTTTCATTTCTTCGTTGATGCGCTTGGCGCGAACGTCCAGGGCACCACGGAAGATGAACGGGAAGCCCAGTACGTTGTTGACCTGGTTCGGGTAGTCCGAACGGCCGGTGGCCATGATCACGTCGTTACGGGTCGCGTGAGCCAGTTCCGGGGCGATTTCCGGATCCGGGTTCGAGCACGCGAACACGATTGGGTTCGACGCCATGCGCAGCAGGTTTTCCGCGCTCAGCAGGTTCGGGCCCGACAGGCCGACGAACACGTCGGCACCGTCCAGCGCGTCCGCCAGGGAGCGCTTCTCGGTCGCGTGGGCGAACACAGCCTTGTACTGGTTCAGGTCGTCACGGCCGGAGTGGATCACACCGGTACGGTCGACCATGAAGATGTTTTCGATATTGGCGCCCATGCTCACCAGCAACTTCATGCAGGAGATGGCCGCAGCGCCAGCGCCGAGGCAGACGATCTTGGCTTCCGGCAGGGTCTTGCCGGCGATTTCCAGGGCGTTGATCATGCCGGCCGCGGTAACGATCGCGGTGCCGTGCTGGTCATCGTGGAATACCGGAATGTCGCACTGTTCGATCAGGGCGCGCTCGATCTCGAAGCACTCAGGTGCCTTGATGTCTTCCAGGTTGATGCCACCGAAGGTGATGGAGATGCGCTTGACGGTGTCGATGAAGGCTTGCGGGCTCTCGGAGTCGACTTCGATGTCGAATACGTCGATACCGGCGAAGCGCTTGAACAGCACGCCCTTGCCTTCCATGACCGGCTTGGAAGCCAATGGGCCGAGGTTACCCAGGCCGAGAATCGCGGTGCCATCGGAAATGACTGCAACCAGGTTGCCTTTACCGGTGTATCTGTAGGCCAGTTCAGGGTCGCGAGCGATTTCGCGGACTGGTTCGGCTACGCCGGGGCTGTAGGCCAGCGACAAGTCGCGAGCAGTAGCGGTGGCCTTGGTGAGCTCGACACTCAGCTTTCCTGGACGAGGATGAGCGTGATATTCGAGAGCGGCAGTTTTCAGATCAGACATGTGGGCATTCCGCTTTTTACTGTGTTGGACAGACGGACCGCCGAGGATACGCGCCTCGTAAAGTCCCCACAAGACTGACCAGTCACTACTGTCAAGCGCCCAGCCCTACGACTTTGGGCCAAGGGCCGCGAAACACAAGGCCTATATGCATACAATCAGACAGAGAAATGTCTACAATTTTTCGTCGAGACATCCCGCTCCGCCCATTGAACGCGACGAAACTCGACACCTCGACTTATCGCAGACACAAAAAAGGCGTCCACAAGGGACGCCTTCTTTATCAATCCGGAGCAGTCGAGACGACCCTCCAGAATGATCAGCCTCAGGCTTTTGGAGTAACCTTGCCGAAAGCACCGAAACGATCGGCGAACTTCTGAACACGGCCGCCGGTATCCAGAGTCTTTTGCTTACCGGTGTAGAACGGGTGGCATTCGTTGCAAACGTCGATCGCCAGGGCTTTGCCGTAGGTCGAACGCGTTTCGAACTTGTTGCCGCAGCTGCAGGTTACGGCAATTGCTGGGTATTCCGGATGGATATCGGTTTTCATGCTGTTTTCCTCAGGCTAGCGTGCCGCCATCCAACACTATTGTTGAATACCGCACGTAATTAGGCCGCGGATTCTACCAGACAACATCAATCACGCAAGCTATGACTTGTACCAACCGTCTGCTAGGCTCCCGGCCTCATGCGCAAGCTCTTTTGTGGGAGCGAGCCTGCTCGCGATGGCGGAGTGTCAACCTATCTCCATGTGGCTGATCTACCGCTATCGCGAGCAGGCTCGCTCCCACAGGGGTTGTTCCAGCTTTCTGAATTCATCCGTTTATCGAGACCCTCCCGCGTGCCCGACGCCATCCTGCGCCTCGCCTTGCCTTCGCCCCTGCGCCGCCTGTTCGACTACCGCGCCCCGGCCGGGGTCCTGCGCACCCAGTTGCAGCCGGGCATGCGTCTGCGGGTGCCGTTCGGCCGGCGGGAAATGATCGGCATCCTGGTGGAGGTCACCGACCACAGCGAGGTTCCGGTCGACAAGCTCAAACCAGCCCTGGCCCTGCTCGATGCCACACCGCCACTGCCCGCCGCGCTGTTCAAGTTGTGCCTGTGGACGTCCCAGTATTACCAGCACAGTCTCGGCGACACCCTGAGTTGGGCGCTGCCGGTGCTGCTGCGCCAGGGCGAACCGGCCGAGGCGCGCCAGGAGCGGTTCTGGTCGGTGGCACCTGGCGCCTCGCTGGACGACCCGCGCATCGCCCGTGCCCCGCGCCAGCGTGAGGCCTTGACGACCCTGGCCCAGCATCCCCACGGCGTGGCGCATCAATTGCTGAGCAAACTGATGCTCAGCAAGGACAGTCTCGATCTACTGCTGGCCAAGGACCTGGTGCAGGTGGAAGTGCGCAGGCACGCCCCCGGTGTCCGCCATGAACATTGGCTGGCCCAGCCGGAACTGCCGCTCAACGCCGAACAGCGGGCTGCTTGCGAAGCGATTCGCGCAGGTCTCGACAGCTATCACGCCTTTCTGCTGGCCGGCGTCACTGGCAGCGGCAAGACCGAGGTCTACCTGCAACTGATCCGCCAGACCCTGGAGGCCGGCAAGCAGGCCCTGGTGCTGATTCCGGAAATCAACCTCGGCCCACAAACCCTGGCGCGCTTCGAACAGCGCTTCAACGCCCGGATCGCCCTGGTGCACTCGGCGGTCAACGACCGCGAACGCCTGGAGGCCTGGCTCGCCGCCCGTGACGGCGAGGCCGACATCATCATCGGCACCCGTTCGGCCCTGTTCACACCGATGAAGAACCCTGGCCTGATCATCATCGACGAAGAACACGACGGCTCTTATAAACAGCAGGAAGGCCTGCGCTACCACGCCCGCGACCTGGCGCTGGTGCGCGCCCGCCAGGAAAACATTCCGATCGTCCTCGGCTCAGCCACGCCATCGCTGGAAAGCCTGCACAACGCCTACACCGGCCGCTACGGCCTGCTGCGCCTCAATGAGCGGGCCGGCGGCGCCAAGCAACCGCGCTTCCTGCGCCTGGACGTGAAAAGTCGCCCGCTGGACAGCGGCATTTCCGGGCCGATGCAGCAAGCCATCGGCCAGACCCTGGCTGCCGGGCAACAGGTCCTGGTGTTCCTCAATCGCCGCGGTTTTGCCCCGACCCTGCTGTGCCACGACTGCGGCTGGATGTCGGGCTGCGAACGTTGCGACGCACGGATGACCGTGCATCAACGCCATGGCGAGCTGCGTTGCCACCATTGCGGCCACGTCGAGCGCGTGCCAAGGCATTGCCCGCAGTGCGGCAAAGTGGACTTGCGCCCGGTCGGTGCCGGCACCGAGCGTGCCGAAGAACGGCTGGGCATCCTGTTCCCCGATTACCCGGTACTGCGGGTGGATCGCGACAGCACTTCGCGCAAGGACGCGATGAACCAGTTGTTCGCCACGATCCAGAAGGGCCAGCCGTGCATCCTGGTGGGCACGCAGATGCTCGCCAAGGGGCACCACTTCCCACGGGTCACGCTGGTGTCGATCCTCGACGCCGATGGCGGACTGTTTTCCGGTGATTTCCGCGCCAGCGAGCGCATGGCGCAGTTGATCGTCCAGGTCGCAGGCCGGGCCGGGCGGGCCGAGGAGCCGGGCAAAGTGATCATCCAGACCCACCTGGCCGATCATCCGCTATTGATCCAACTGACCGAACAAGGTTATTTCGCCTTCGCCGAACAGGCCTTGAGCGAACGCCGCAGCGCCGGCCTGCCGCCTTTTGCCCACCTGGCGCTGTTGCGGGCCGAAGCCCACAAGCCGGGGCAGGCCGAAGGCTTTCTCGATGAGGCCTGCAGCGAGGCAGAGCGCTTGCTGGCGGAGCAGAATCTCACCGGCATCGAACTCTTGGGCCCGGTGCCGGCGCCGATGGAACGGCGGGCCGGGCGCTATCGCGCGCAGCTTTTATTACAGGCCAATGCCCGGGCACCGCTGCATCGACTGCTGAGCGCCTGGCTGCTGGTGCTGGAACAGATGCCCAGCGGGCGGGCGGTGCGCTGGTCGCTGGATGTGGATCCGGTGGATTTGTATTGATTCAGACATCGTCATCGCGAGCAGGCTCGCTCCCACAGGGAATCGCATTCCAATGTGGGAGCGAGCCTGCTCGCGATGACGCTCGAATAGTCACCACACATCCCCAACCGACCCGCTACAGTTGGCAAGCCCGTCTTCGCCACGGATAATGCCCAGTTTTTCCACCAGCGCATCGAAGCGCCGCCGCGCCTGCGGTTGAAAGAGAAGACCATGAAAGACACCATTCGCCAGCTCATCCAGCAAGCCATCGCCCAACTCGTCACTGAAGGTGTGCTGCCAGAAGGCCTGTCGCCGGCGATTCAGGTCGAAAACACCCGCGACAAGACCCACGGCGACTTCGCCAGCAATATCGCGATGATGCTCGCCAAGCCGGCTGGCATGAAGCCACGGGACCTGGCGGAGAAAATCATCAATGCGCTGCCGGCCGACGAGAACGTCAGCAAGGCCGACATTGCCGGGCCCGGGTTCATCAATTTCTTCCAGAACACCCAGGCCCTGGCTTCGCGCCTTGACGCGGCCCTGGCTGACGAACGCATTGGCGTGCGCAAGGCCGGCCCGTTGCAGCGCACCGTGGTCGACCTCTCGGCCCCCAACCTGGCCAAGGAAATGCACGTCGGCCACCTGCGCTCGACCATCATCGGCGACGGCGTGGCCCGGGTCCTGGAGTTTCTCGGCGACACCGTGATCCGTCAGAACCACGTGGGCGACTGGGGCACCCAGTTCGGCATGCTGATGGCCTACCTGCAGGAAAACCCAATCACCAGTGACGAGCTGTCGGACCTGGAGAACTTCTACCGCGCCGCCAAGCAACGCTTCGACGAGTCGCCCGAGTTCGCCGACCGTGCCCGGGGCCTGGTGGTCAAGCTGCAGGCCGGCGATGCCGAGTGCCTGGCACTGTGGAGCAAGTTCAAGGACATCTCCCTGTCCCACTGCCAGAAAATCTACGAGTTGCTGAACGTCAAATTGACCATGGCCGACGTGATGGGCGAAAGCGCCTACAACGACGACCTGATCAACGTGGTCAACGACCTCAAGGCCAAGGGCATGCTGGTGGAAAGCAACGGCGCCCAGTGCGTGTTCCTCGACCAGTTCAAGACCGCCGATGGCGAGCCGCTGCCGGTGATCATCGTCAAGGCCGACGGTGGCTACCTCTACGCCACCACCGACCTGGCAGCTGTGCGCTACCGCAACGGCGTGCTCAAGGCCGATCGGGTGCTGTACTTCGTCGACCAGCGCCAGGCCCTGCACTTCCAGCAAGTGTTCGAAGTCGCACGCCTGGCCGGTTTCGTGACCCATCCAATGGAGATGGAGCACATGGGCTTCGGCACCATGAACGGCGCCGACGGCCGCCCGTTCAAGACCCGCGATGGCGGCACGGTGAAGCTGATCGACCTGCTGACCGAAGCCCAGGACCGCGCCTACACCCTGGTCAAGGGCAAGAACCCCGAGCTGGCCGAAGACGAACTGCGCAAGATCGCCAAGGTCGTGGGCATCGACGCGGTGAAATACGCCGACCTGTCCAAGCACCGCACCAGCGACTACAGCTTCAACTTCGACCTGATGCTCAATTTCGAAGGCAACACCGCGCCGTACCTGCTGTACGCCTACACCCGCGTGGCGGGGGTGTTCCGCAAGCTCGGCAAAAGCTTCAATGAAGTGGACGGCCAGATTGTGCTCGAGGCCCCTCATGAACAGGAGCTGGCGGCGAAGCTGGCGCAGTTCGGTGAAGTGTTGAATAACGTCGCCGACAAGGGCACGCCGCACACCCTGTGCGCCTACCTGTACGATGTCGCCGGCCTGTTCTCCAGCTTCTACGAGAACTGCCCGATCCTCAACGCGCAAACCCCAGAGCAAATGCAGAGCCGCCTGCGCCTCGCCGCGCTGACCGGGCGTACGCTCAAGCAAGGCCTGGAACTGCTGGGCCTGGAAACCCTGGAGCGCATGTAAGTTGGCCGCCAAGAAAAAACCTGCACCCAAGCGCGGCGCCAGTCGTTACCAGCCCCCGGCCAAACAGCCGATTCCGGGCTGGTTGTGGATGGCCATCGGCCTGACCGTCGGCGCGTTCATTGTGTTTCTGATGAAGCTGGATCCGGGCCAGGGCGATGACGTCAAGCGCGTCCGGCAAGAGCAGCAGAAAGCCACGCGCATCGCCGAGGCCAACAAGACCCCGCCAAGCCCGACGCAACCGGTGAAGCCGAAGTACGACTTCTACACCTTGCTGCCGGAATCGGAAGTCATCGTGCCGCCCGAGGCCGTGCCGGAGAAAACCCTGCCGACGCCGCAAGTGCCCACCACGCCGGTGACCCCAGCCGAAGCGGCGAAGATCGACACCGCTCGCGCCCAGGCGGCCCTGGCCGGCATCACGCCGCCACCGGCCCCTCCGGTGCAGAAAGCCGCGCCGGTGACGAAGTTCTTCCTGCAGGCCGGTTCGTTCCGCAAGGAAGCCGACGCCGACAAGGTCCGGGCACAGATCATTCTGCTAGGCCAGTCCGTGTCAGTGGAGTCCGGCACCGTGAAGGACGAAACCTGGTACCGGGTACTGGTCGGGCCGTTCAGCAACCGCGAGGAACTGACCAAGGCCCAGAAGCAACTGGCTGGCAGCGGTTTCAGCAATCTGTTGTTACAACAACGCCAAAGCCGCTGATTCTAACGAAGGCATCTGTGGCTGCGGGGCTTTCGTGGCGAGGGAGCTTGCTCCCGCTGGGCCTGTAGGAGCTGTCGAGCGGAGCGAGGCTGCGATCTTTTGATCTTGATCTTTCGCTTGAGACTCAATGGTCTGGGGAAAGATCGCAGCCTCGTTGCACTCGACAGCTCCTACGTGACTCGCACCACTCGTCCCCCGCAGTTGAAAAAAACCACGCCACCCCCATATGAGTTCCATCCGGGCATTTTCGCCCCGCTGCGTGGAGACTCTCCCTTGACCACCATCGTTTCAGTCCGCCGTCATGGCAAAGTCGTCATGGGCGGCGACGGCCAGGTTTCACTGGGCAACACCGTGATGAAAGGCAACGCGAAGAAAGTCCGCCGCTTGTATCACGGCGAAGTCATCGCCGGTTTCGCCGGGGCCACTGCCGACGCCTTCACCTTGTTCGAACGTTTCGAAGGCCAGCTTGAGAAACACCAGGGCCACCTGGTCCGTGCCGCCGTGGAACTGGCCAAGGAATGGCGCACCGACCGCTCCCTGAGCCGCCTCGAAGCCATGCTCGCGGTCGCCAACAAGGACGCCTCCCTGATCATCACTGGCAACGGCGACGTCGTTGAGCCCGAAGACGGCCTGATCGCCATGGGTTCCGGCGGAGCCTATGCCCAGGCTGCGGCCAGCGCCCTGCTGAAAAAAACCGACCTGTCGGCCCGTGAGATCGTCGAGACTGCCTTGGGCATTGCCGGCGACATCTGTGTATTCACCAACCACACCCAGACCATTGAGGAGCAGGACCTCGCGGAATAAGCCTGTCCAGGCGACCCACGCCACGGCCCATTCCTGCTTGAGGACCACCCATTATTATGTCCATGACTCCCCGCGAAATCGTCCACGAACTCAACCGCCATATCATCGGCCAGGACGATGCCAAGCGCGCCGTCGCCATCGCCCTGCGTAACCGCTGGCGCCGGATGCAACTGCCCGAAGAACTGCGCGTCGAAGTGACCCCCAAGAACATCCTGATGATCGGCCCGACCGGTGTCGGTAAAACCGAAATCGCCCGGCGCCTGGCCAAACTCGCCAACGCGCCGTTCATCAAGGTCGAAGCCACCAAGTTCACCGAAGTCGGCTATGTCGGTCGCGACGTCGAGTCGATCATCCGTGACCTGGCCGATGCCGCCATCAAGCTGCTGCGCGAACAGGAAATCACCAAGGTCCGCCACCGCGCCGAAGACGCCGCCGAAGAGCGCATCCTTGACGCCCTGCTGCCACCGGCGCGCATGGGCTTCAACGCCGACGCCGCCGCGACCCAGGACTCCAACACCCGCCAGCTGTTCCGCAAGCGCCTGCGCGAAGGCCAGCTGGACGACAAGGAAATCGAGATCGAAGTGGCCGAAATGGCCGGCGTCGATATTTCCGCGCCGCCCGGCATGGAAGAGATGACCAACCAGTTGCAGAGCCTGTTCGCCAACATGGGCAAGGGCAAGAAGAAAAACCGCAAGCTCAAGGTCAAGGAAGCGCTGAAGCTGGTGCGCGATGAGGAAGCCGGTCGCCTGGTCAACGAAGAAGAGTTGAAGGCCAAGGCGCTGGAGGCGGTCGAGCAGCATGGCATCGTGTTCATCGACGAAATCGACAAGGTCGCCAAGCGCGGCAATGTCGGCGGTGCCGATGTGTCCCGCGAAGGTGTACAACGCGACCTGCTGCCGCTGATCGAAGGCTGCACGGTCAACACCAAGCTGGGCATGGTCAAGACCGACCACATCCTGTTCATCGCCTCCGGTGCGTTCCACCTGAGCAAGCCGAGCGACCTGGTGCCGGAGCTGCAGGGTCGCCTGCCGATCCGTGTCGAACTCAAGGCGCTGACGCCCGAAGACTTCGAACGCATCCTCAGCGAGCCCCACGCGTCCCTGACCGAACAGTATTGCGCGCTGCTCAAGACCGAAGGCCTGAACATCGAGTTCACGCCAGAAGGCATCAAGCGCCTGGCCCAGATCGCCTGGCAGGTCAACGAGAAGACCGAGAACATCGGTGCCCGTCGCCTGCACACGCTGCTCGAACGCTTGCTCGAGGAAGTCTCGTTCAGCGCCGGCGACCTGGCGAGCGCCCACAACGAAGCGCCGATCCTCATCGACGCCGAGTACGTCAACAGCCACCTGGGTGAGCTGGCGCAGAACGAAGATCTGTCGCGGTATATCCTGTAAATCACTGACAGGTTTCCCGGGACCTGTGGGAGCGAGCTGTGTGGGAGCAAGGCTTGCTCGCGATCCAGGCGCTGCGGTCCTCAAGAGACCGCGGCGTTTTCATCGCGGGCAAGCCTTGCTCCCACACAGCTCGCTCCCACATGGACCGTGTCGTTTTTGCAGATCAAGGCATCCTTCAGAGACGGATCACAGGCCATGACCAAACTCCCCACCGCCATCAACCTGCACAAAGCCTCCAGGACCCTGACGCTCAAATACGCGCCGGACGAGGAGTATCACCTGCCCGCCGAATTCCTGCGGGTGCACTCGCCTTCCGCCGAGGTCCAGGGCCACGGCAAACCCATCCTGCAATACGGCAAGCTCAACGTTGCCCTGACCAAGGTCGAACCGGCCGGCCAATACGCACTGAAACTGACCTTCGACGACGGCCACGACAGCGGACTGTTCACGTGGGACTATCTCTATCAGTTGGCGGTGCGTCAGGAAGACTTGTGGAACGATTATCTTGGCGAACTCAAGGCTGCCGGGAAAACCCGCGATCCGAACGAGTCCGTCGTCAAGCTGATGCTCTAACTCAAGGGCTGGCGCTTTAGGGCGAATTTTCTAGACTCATCTGCTTGAATGCCCGCGCGGCAACGTCAATGACTGGCCTGCTTGCGAAAAAAATTAAACTCGGGTAACCAATGGAGCTGGCAAGTTACCTGCAAAGGAACCGGCGAGTTCCTGGCATACGTTTCCTCATTGGACCTCGATGCGGAATTAATGGTCACCCGAGCAGCGTACCTGGTATCGGCTGTGTGTCTTCATGGCACGATCCGGGTACTCGTCTGAAGGACAATGGAGCGTCGTAGATGAGCAACAAGAACAACGATGACCTGAAGTATCAAGCCTCGGAAAATACCCTGGGGTTGAATCCCGTCGTCGGCTTGCGCAGAAAAGATCTGCTGGCCTCTGCCCGCATGGTGCTGACCCAGGCCATCAAACAACCGCTGCACAGCGTCAAGCACGTCGCCCATTTCGGCGTCGAACTCAAGAATGTCCTGTTCGGCAAATCCGAACTGCAACCGGCCGGCGACGACCGTCGCTTCGCTGACCCGGCGTGGAGCCAGAACCCGCTCTACAAGCGCTACCTGCAAACCTACCTGGCGTGGCGCAAGGAGCTGCACGCCTGGATCGACGACAGCAACCTCTCGCCCGCGGACATCAGCCGCGGGCATTTCGTGATCAACCTGATGACCGAAGCCATGGCCCCGACCAACTCGGCGGCCAACCCGGCGGCGGTCAAGCGCTTCTTCGAAACCGGCGGCAAGAGCCTGCTGGACGGCCTGTCCCACCTGGCCAAGGACCTGGTGCACAACGGCGGGATGCCGAGCCAGGTCAACATGGGCGCGTTCGAGGTCGGCAAGAGCCTGGGCGTGACCGAAGGCGCCGTGGTGTTTCGCAACGACGTGCTGGAGCTGATCCACTACCGGCCCATCACCGAGCAGGTCCACGAGCGACCGCTGCTGGTGGTGCCGCCACAGATCAACAAGTTCTACGTATTCGACCTGAGCCCGGACAAGAGCCTGGCGCGCTTCTGCCTGCGCAGCAACGTGCAGACCTTCGTCATCAGTTGGCGCAACCCCACCAAGGAGCAGCGCGAGTGGGGCCTGTCGACTTACATCGAGGCGCTCAAGGAAGCGGTGGACGTGGTCACGGCCATCACCGGCAGCAAGGACATAAACATGCTCGGCGCCTGCTCGGGCGGCATCACCTGCACCGCGCTGCTGGGCCATTACGCCGCCCTCGGCGAGAAAAAGGTCAATGCGCTGACCCTGCTGGTGAGTGTGCTCGACACCACCCTGGACACCGACGTGGCACTGTTCGTCGACGAACAGACCCTTGAGGCGGCCAAGCGTCACTCCTACCAGGCCGGTGTACTCGAAGGCCGCGACATGGCCAAGGTGTTCGCCTGGATGCGCCCCAACGACCTGATCTGGAACTACTGGGTCAACAACTACCTGTTGGGCAACGAGCCGCCCGTGTTCGACATCCTGTTCTGGAACAACGATACCACGCGGCTGCCGGCGGCGTTCCACGGCGACCTCATCGAAATGTTCAAGAACAATCCACTGATCCGTCCCAATGCACTGGAAGTGTGCGGCACGCCCATCGACCTCAAGCAGGTCACCGCCGACATCTACTCCCTGGCTGGCACCAACGACCACATCACGCCGTGGAAGTCCTGCTACAAATCGGCGCAGTTGTTTGGCGGCAAGGTGGAGTTCGTGCTGTCGAGCAGTGGCCATATCCAGAGCATCCTCAACCCGCCAGGCAACCCCAAGTCGCGCTACATGACCAGCGAGGACATGCCGACCAAGGCCGAGGACTGGCAGGAAAACTCCACCAAGCACACCGATTCCTGGTGGCTGCACTGGCAGGCCTGGCAGGCCGAGCGCTCGGGCAAACTGAAGAAAGCCCCGACCGTGCTGGGTAACAAGGCCTACCCGGCCGGTGAAGCGGCACCCGGCACCTATGTGCATGAGCGGTAATGGATGCAACTCGTCTGCTGCGGGAGTGGGCTTGCTCACGAATGCACTTCGACAGCCGACATTACTGGTGAATACAAGGCCGTCTTCGCGAGCAAGCCCGCTCCCACATTTGATCGGTTGCGAACCTGAAACTCATGTTCACAGCAGAACCCAACGTGGGAGCGGGCTTGCTCGCGAAGGCCGCGACTCGGTCTGACAGACCGAACACAGGTAAACCGAGACATGACCCACAGGGCTTGAAGCATGCCGCAACCGTACATCTTCCGTACCGTCGATCTGGATGGCCAGACCTTGCGCACCGCGGTACGTCCCGGCAAGCCTCACTTGACGCCCCTGCTGATTTTCAACGGCATCGGCGCCAACCTCGAGCTGGTGTTCCCGTTCATCCAGGCCTTGGACCCGGACCTGGAAGTCATCGCCTTTGACGTACCCGGTGTCGGCGGTTCATCGACGCCCAACCGGCCGTATCGCTTTCCTGGCCTGGCCAAACTCACCGCGCGGATGCTCGATTACCTCGACTACGGGCAGGTCAACGTGATCGGCGTGTCCTGGGGGGGCGCCCTGGCCCAGCAGTTCGCCTATGACTACCCCGAGCGCTGCAAGAAGCTGGTCCTGGCGGCCACGGCGGCCGGGGCGGTGATGATACCGGGCAAACCGAAGGTACTGTGGATGATGGCCAGCCCCCGGCGCTACGTTCAACCGTCCCATGTGATGCGTATCGCCCCACTGATCTACGGCGGTTCGTTCCGTCGCGACCCGAGCCTGGCGGCCAGCCATGCGGCCAAGGTTCGTTCGGCGGGCAAGCTCGGTTATTACTGGCAACTGTTCGCCGGCCTGGGCTGGACCAGCATCCACTGGCTGCACAAGATCCACCAGCCGACCCTGGTGCTGGCCGGCGACGACGATCCGCTGATCCCGCTGATCAACATGCGCATGCTGGCCTGGCGCATTCCCAACGCTCAATTGCACATCATCGATGATGGCCACCTGTTCCTGATCACCCGGGCCGAGGCGGTGGCGCCGATCATCATGAAATTCCTCGAGGAAGAACGTCAGCGTGCCGTGATGCATCCGCATCCCTCGCCGCTGGGCGGCGGCTAAAACCGCCCATTAGCGCCTGGCAGGACGCCGGACCGCGCAGCGACCCGAAACAGCGACTATGTTGTCTGGTTCGGTGTGTTTGTTTTTAGCCTGATGACGAAGGAGTTGACTCATGCGCGACAAACCGGCGAAGGGTTCCATACCCGCCCCTGCCAACTTCATCAACGCACAAAGTGCGGTCACCGGCCTGCGTGGCAGGGACTTGCTGTCGACCTTGCGCAGCGTCGCCGCACACGGCTTGCGCAACCCGGTGCACAGTGCCCGGCACGCGTTGAAACTGGGCGGCCAACTGGGCCGCGTGCTGCTGGGCGAGACCCTGCACCCCACCAACCCCAACGACCCGCGTTTTGCCGATCCCACCTGGCAGCTCAATCCGTTCTACCGCCGCAGCCTGCAGGCTTACCTGAGCTGGCAGAAGCAGGTCACGAGCTGGATCGACGAAAGCACCATGAGCCAGGATGACCGCGCCCGCGCCCACTTCGCCTTCGCCCTGCTCAACGACGCCGTATCGCCGTCCAATACCTTGCTCAACCCACTGGCGGTCAAGGAACTGTTCAACTCCGGCGGTACCAGCCTGGTCCGAGGCCTCAGCCACCTGGTGGATGACCTGCTGCACAACGACGGGTTGCCGCGACAAGTCACGCCCCATGCCTTTGAAGTCGGCAAGACCCTGGCGACCACCCCTGGCGCGGTGGTGTTTCGCAACGAATTGCTCGAGCTGATCCAGTACCGGTCCATGAGCGAAAAGCAATACGCCAAACCGTTGCTGATCGTGCCGCCGCAGATCAACAAGTTCTACATTTTCGACCTGAGTCCTTCCAACAGCTTCGTCCAGTACGCCCTGAAAAACGGTTTGCAGGTCTTCATCATCAGTTGGCGCAACCCTGACGTACGCCACCGCGAATGGGGCCTGTCCAGCTACGTCGAGGCCGTGGAAGAGGCCATGAACGTCTGCCGGGCGATCACCGGTGCCCGCGAGGTCAACCTGATGGGCGCCTGCGCCGGGGGCCTGACCATCGCGGCCCTGCAAGGCCACCTGCAAGCCAAGCGCCAGTTACGCCGGGTCGCCAGTGCCACCTACCTGGTGAGCCTGCTGGACAGCCAGATCGACAGCCAGGCCACGTTGTTCATCGACGAGCAGACTCTCGAAGCCGCCAAGCGCCGTTCCTACCAGAAAGGCATCCTCGATGGCCGCGACCTGGCCCGGGTGTTTGCCTGGATGCGCCCCAACGATCTGATCTGGACCTACTTCATCAACAACTACCTGCTGGGCAAGGAGCCACCGGCCTTCGACATCCTCTATTGGAACAACGACTGCACCCGGCTGCCGGCGGCTTACCACGGCGACCTGCTGGACTTCTTCAAGCACAACCCACTGACCCATCCCGGCGGCCTGGAAGTGTGCGGCACGCCCATCGACCTGCAGAAAGTGACGGTGGACAGCTTCAGTGTGGGCGGCATCAATGACCACATCACGCCGTGGGACGCGGTGTATCGCTCGACCCTGTTGCTCGGTGGCGAAAAACGCTTCGTGCTTTCCAACAGCGGCCATGTCCAGAGCATCCTCAACCCGCCGGGCAACCCCAAGGCCAACTTCATCGAAAGCGCAAAATTGAGCAGCGACCCACGGGCCTGGTACTACGACGCCAAGCACGTCGAAGGCAGTTGGTGGACCCCATGGCTGGGCTGGATCCAGGAACGCTCCGGTGCCCAGCACGAAACCCAGATGACCTTGGGCAATGCGAACTACCCGCCTCTGGACGCCGCTCCCGGCACCTATGTTCGCGTGCGCTGAAGGCCTTACCCCACGGCCAGGCGATTGGCCGTGGCATGACTTGATCATTAAGAAGACCGGATGAAAACCCGCGACCGCATCCTTGAATGTGCCCTGCAATTGTTCAACGAAAAGGGCGAACCGAACGTCTCCACCCTGGAAGTTGCCAACGAAATGGGCATCAGCCCGGGCAACCTCTACTACCACTTCCATGGCAAGGAACCGCTGATCCTCGGGCTGTTCGAGCGATTCCAGGGCGAACTGGCGCCGCTGCTGGACCCTCCGGCGGACGTGCAGTTGGCGCCGGAAGACTACTGGCTGTTCCTGCACTTGATCGTCGAGCGCCTGGCCCAGTACCGGTTTCTGTTCCAGGACCTGTCGAACCTGGCCGGACGCCTGCCGAAGCTGGCCAAGGGTATCCGCCAATTGCTCAATGCCCTGAAGCGCACCCTCGCCTCACTGCTGGCGCAACTCAAGGCCCAGGGATTGCTGGTCAGCGATACCCAGGCCCTGGGGCAGTTGGTGGAGCAGATCACCATGACCTTGCTGTTCTCCCTGGACTACCAGCGGATCCTGGACCGCGAGGGCGAGGTGCGACTGGTGGTCTACCAGATCATGATGCTGGTGGCCCCGCACCTGCCGCCTGCGGCCAAGGTGGCGACGGAGCAACTGGCGTTGCGTTACCTGGAAGAACACGAGTAACCGCCGGCAGTGGCAGATCCATTGTGGGAGCGAGCTTTGTGGGAGCAAAGCTTGCTCGCGATCCAGGCGCTGAGGTCCTCAAGAGACCGCGGCGTTTTCATCGCGGGCAAGCCTTGCTCCCACAAAGCTCGCTCCCACAGGTTGACCTGCATACAAACAAAAACGCCCGACCTTCACAGGCCGGGCGTTTTTGCATGTCCCGTAGAATCAGGACTGGGTGGTAGGCGTCGTTGGAGCCGGCGCTGGAGTTGGCATGGCGCCCGGGGTCGGAGCGGCGGCGGAGTTCGCCGGGCTCGTCGGGGTTGCCGGTTTGGCGGCGGCGGTCGGCGCCTTCGGTGCCGCGGCTTTCGGCGCGGCCGGTTTTTTCACGGCCGGTTTTTTCGCCGCAGCAGGTTTGGCCGCCGCTTTTGCCGCAGGCTTGGCGGCGGGTTTCGCTGCCGGTTTGGCCGCTGCCGTTTTAGCCGCGGGTTTGGCCGCAGGCTTGGCTGCCGCTTTGGCCGCTACCGGTTTGGCCGCCGCCTTGGCAGCAGGCTTGGCTGCAGCAGTTTTAGCCGCGGGCTTGGCCGCTGCTTTCGCCGCAGGCTTGGCCGCGGGTTTTGCCGCAGCCTTGACCAGTGGCTTGGCCGCCGTTTTAGCAGCCGGCTTGGCCGCCGCAGTCTTGGCTGCCGCCGGTGCGACTTTAGCGCCGGTGAGTTTTTCGATCTGCTTGGTCAGGGTGTCGACCTTGCTGTGCAGTGCCTTGACTTCATTACGGCTCGGCACCCCCAGACGCGAGATCGCACTGTTCAGGCGCTTGTCGAAAGCCCCTTCCAGTTCGTCCCATTTGCCCAGTGCACGATCCTTCACGCCGCCGATTCGCGACTTGGCGGACTCGGCAGAGTCCTTGGCTGCATCGACTTGTTTGCCGACTGCCGTCTTGGTGAGTTTTTCGGCCTTTTCGCCGTCCTTAACCAGGGACTCGAAGAGCTTGCTGCCGTCAGTGTCGATCTTCGA
Organism: Pseudomonas sp. A25(2017); assembly: GCF_002001065.1. NCBI lineage: Bacteria > Pseudomonadati > Pseudomonadota > Gammaproteobacteria > Pseudomonadales > Pseudomonadaceae > Pseudomonas > Pseudomonas sp. A25(2017). Next base: position 75,290 of record NZ_MUOA01000068.1, read on the forward strand.
GTACACGCCTAAACCAGCAAGCCAGATTTTGCGGGAATACTTTTCAATCTTCCCGGCCCACGAGCTGCCCTCTTTTTCTGTGATTTTTTTGCCAGCCATCCCGTTCTCCTTAATGTTTACGCGCGACACGTTCGAGCAATGCTGTCAGCTCATCGAGCTTAGCAGAGAGTGTCTCAACGTCATGTTTAGACGGAATGCCGATACGATTCAAGGCACTTGCAACACGGGCATCGAATACCTTCTCGACTTTATCGAGTTGTACTTCAACCCGGGCCTTGAAAGTATTGACCTCGCTCTTGGCTTCAATCAATTCACTGTTGGCCGCTTCAAGTTTTCCGGCAATTTTCTTTTTGCCTTTGGTTTCAATAACTTCGCCAGCCTTTACCAACTCCTGAAAGTACTCGCTGCCTTCCTGGCCGACCTTCGTGTAGGCGCCCAGGCCCGCCAGCCAGATCTTGCGCGCGTACGTTTTCACGTCGCTGAGCGTGGAAGATTCAACGTCGGTTTTTTTCTTCAAAATAACTTTGGCCATGGTGCACCTCACTCGAAAAAAGGTTTGAGGAACTGCCCGCACACGGTCGGGCTCAGGCACAAAGTAGTGACAATAATTAGAAAGGGCACCCTAACAACTGACACAAACTGGACGGTGAGTGGCCTCATGTGGGAGCGGGCCTGCTCGCGAATGCGGTGTGTCATTCACTATTGATGTTGACTGATCCACCGCTTTCGCGAGCAAGCCCGCTCCCACAGAGTTTGGTGGTGAACTTTGATTCTGTGTTCACCCCCCTTTCGGTCGATCAGGCCAACGCCTTATCCAGTGCTTTTTCGATTTCGCTCTTGATCGTGCCGCTCATGGCCGACATCAACATGCCCAGCTCCACGTCGACGCGGATCGAGTCCTCGCCCACATGCACTTCGCCCTTGACCCCGGAACGCTTGAGTTTCAGGGTGTCGCCCACCCACTGCGGCTCCAGGCCATAGCTGTCGGACAACTTCTGCGCCAGCTTGTCGGCTTTCTCTCGCGCCGCTTCCTTGCCCAGGCCATGGGCACGCTCAACAGTTATACGGGCCATCGGGTGACTCCTGTTTTATCGGGACTTGCCTGAACGTTTCAAACCCTGGCTGCGTCAAAACGTCCCGGCGGTAGCCCATCTTACCTTCAGCCTTGCCAAGACAAAGCCCTCTACCGGGATTAGAATGTCCCGCATTCTTTTTTGGTGACCGCGATATGACTGATCAGCGCAAAGGCAGCGATGCCGAACCCACCACTCACTTCGGCTTCAAGAACGTGCCGGAAAGCCAGAAAGCGGAAAAAGTCGCTGAGGTTTTCCACTCCGTAGCCGCCAAGTATGACTTGATGAACGACCTGCTCTCGGGCGGCATGCACCGCCTGTGGAAGCGTTTCGCGATCGAGCTGTCGGGCGTGCGCAGCGGCAATCGCGTGCTGGACATCGCCGGTGGCACGGGTGACCTGACGAAGAAGTTTTCCCACATTGTCGGGCCGACCGGCCAGGTGGTCCTGGCCGACATCAACGAATCCATGCTCAAGGTCGGTCGCGACCGCCTGCTGGACCTGGGTGTGGCCGGCAATGTCGAGTTCGTCCAGGCCGACGCTGAAAAGCTGCCGTTCCCCGACAACCATTTCGACTGCGTGACCATCGCCTTCGGCCTGCGCAACGTCACCCACAAGGAAGATGCCCTGCGTTCGATGCTGCGCGTGCTCAAGCCCGGTGGCCGCCTGCTGGTGCTGGAGTTCTCCAAGCCGACCAACGCGCTGATGTCCAAGGCCTATGACGCCTACTCGTTCGCCTTCATGCCGCTGATGGGCAAGCTGATCACCAATGACTCGGAAAGCTATCGCTACCTGGCCGAATCGATCCGCATGCACCCGAACCAGGAAACCCTGAAGTCGATGATGGTCGAGGCCGGTTTCGACCGCGTGACCTACCACAACATGACCGCAGGCATCGTCGCCCTGCATCGCGGCATCAAACCCTGATGCTGCTCACCGGCCTGCTCGCCAGCGTCGAACTGGGCCTCAACCGGGTGCTGCGCCTGGACAGCACGGCGCTCGCGCGCCTGGCGCGCTTGAGCGGCAGCGTGATCGCCGTCGACTGCCGCAGCCCGGCGTTGCGGTTGTTCATCCTGCCCAGCGACGAAGGCCTGCTGCTCGCCGCGCACTGGGAGGCCGAAGCGGATTGCACGCTGCGCGCCCCGGCGTCGAGCCTGCTGAACCTGGCCCTGGGCAAGGACAAGACCGCGGTGCTGCACAGCCCCGACGTGGAGCTCGACGGCGACAGCGGCGTACTGCTGGAGCTGGCGGCGATTCTCCAGGACCTGGAGCTGGACTGGGAATACGAAGTGTCCCGCTGGATCGGTCCGGTGGCGACCCAATTGCTCAGCGGCCATTTGCGTAGCCGCAGCCGCTGGTATCGCCAGGGCTTCGCCAGCCTGGGACAGAATCTGAGTGAATACCTGGCCGAAGAATCGCGTACCCTCGTAGGCCAACGCGAAGCACAAGCCCGTTTTAATGAACTGGACCAGATCAAACTTGACCTGGAACGTCTCGAGGCGCGTTTCGAGCGCCTTTCCCGATCCCTTGAAACCAAGCGATAACGCATGAAGCTGCTTGCCGTCCGCCGTTTGTTGCGCATCCAGCGCGTCGTGATCCGCTACCGCCTCGATGACCTGCTGTTCGCCCTGCCGTTGCCCTGGTTTCTCCTGGCCCTGCGCTTCGTGCTGCCGTGGCGCTGGCTTCCCCGGCGAACGCTGGACCTGAGTCGCGGTGCGCGCTTGCGCCTGGCGTTGCAGGACCTGGGGCCGATCTTCATCAAGTTCGGGCAGATCCTTTCGACCCGGCGCGACCTGTTGCCCGAAGACATCGCCGATGAACTGATGCGCCTGCAAGACCGCGTGCCGCCGTTCGATTCCAAGGTGTCGGTGGCGCTGATCGAGGAACAACTGGGCAAGAAGATCAGCGAAGTCTTCAGCCGCTTCGACGTCGAGCCCCTGGCCTCGGCCTCCGTGGCCCAGGTTCACGCCGCCCAGCTGAAGAGCGGCGAAGAAGTGGTGGTCAAGGTCATTCGCCCGGGCCTCAAGCCGATCATCGCCCAGGATCTGGCGTGGCTGTTCATCCTCGCTCGCGCCGCCGAACGGTTGTCGGCCGATGCCCGCCTGCTGCACCCGGTGGACGTGGTCCAGGACTACGAAAAAACCATCTACGACGAACTCGACCTGCTGCGCGAGGCGGCCAACGCCAGCCAACTGCGTCGCAACTTCGAAGGCTCGCCGCTGCTCTATGTGCCGCAAGTCTATTGGGACTGGTGCCGGCCGAAAGTGCTGGTGATGGAGCGCATCTACGGCATCCAGGTCACCGACCTGGCGACCCTGGCCGACCAGCGCACCGACATGAAGATGCTCGCCGAACGCGGCGTGGAAATCTTCTTCACCCAGGTGTTTCGCGACAGCTTCTTCCACGCCGACATGCACCCGGGCAACATCTTCGTCAGCACGGTGCAGCCGTGGAGCCCGCAATACATTGCCATCGACTGCGGCATCGTCGGCAGCCTGACCCCCGAAGACCAGGACTATCTGGCGCGCAACCTGTTCGCCTTCTTCAAGCGTGACTACCGTCGCGTCGCCCAACTGCACATCGATTCGGGCTGGGTGCCGGCCGAGACCAAGCTCAACGAATTCGAAGCGGCAATCCGTACCGTGTGCGAACCGATTTTCGAAAAACCGTTAAAAGATATTTCCTTCGGCCAGGTGCTGATGCGCCTGTTCCAGACCGCGCGACGCTTCAACATGGAAGTCCAGCCACAGTTGGTGCTGTTGCAGAAAACCCTGTTGAACATCGAAGGTCTCGGCCGCCAGTTGTACCCGGACCTCGACCTGTGGAACACCGCCCAACCGTTCCTCGAACGCTGGATGCGCGAGCGCGTCAGCCCCAAAACCTTGCTGGGCAACGTGCAAAGCCAGTTCGAGCAGCTCCCGCACCTGGCCAACATGACCCGCGACCTGCTCGAACGCATGTCCCAACCCCACGCACACGACCCGACGCCGCCGTGGCACCGACGCAAGGATGACTGGTTTCTGCGGCTGCTTGGCGCGGCTCACCTGGGAGGTGGCGCAATGCTGGCGGCTGGTGGACCGTTGAGCGAATTGGGCCATTGGCCCGCCGCAATCATGGTGATCGTTGGTTTGTATCTGGTCGTTCGCCGATAGCCAGCACCGGTTCGCGCTGGCACACTGTTTCAACGCTGGGCCCGCCGACGTCAGGTGCGCGGCCCATGGTCGGAGTCAAAGATGAAAAACTGGCAGGACGAGATCAAATGGGACGCTGACGGCCTGGTGCCGGCCATCGCCCAGGACCACAAGACCGGGCGCGTATTGATGATGGCCTGGATGAACCGCGAAGCGCTGGCCTTGACCTCCGCCGAGAACCGCGCCATCTATTGGTCACGTTCCCGTGGCAAGCTGTGGCGCAAAGGTGAAGAGTCCGGGCACGTGCAGCACCTGCATGAGATGCGCCTGGACTGCGACGGCGACGTCATCATCCTGATGGTCGAGCAAGTCGGTGAGATTGCCTGCCACACCGGCCGTCAAAGCTGCTTCTATCGCGTCTTCGAGAACGGCGACTGGAAAACCGTCGACCCGGTGCTCAAGGACCCGCACGCCATTTATTCAGGACATACCCATGAGTGACACCCTGACCCGCCTGGCCCAGGTGCTGGAAGAGCGCAAGGGCGCCGCGGCCGACAGTTCCTATGTCGCCAGCCTGTACCACAAGGGCTTGAACAAGATTCTGGAGAAAGTCGGCGAAGAGTCGGTCGAGACCATCATCGCCGCCAAGGACGCCGCCATCAGTGGCGATTGCAGCGACGTGATCTACGAGACCGCCGACCTGTGGTTCCACAGCCTGGTCATGCTGGCCCAACTGGGGCAGCATCCGCAGGCCGTACTGGATGAACTGGACCGTCGCTTCGGTCTGTCCGGGCACGTCGAGAAAGCCTCGCGCCCGTCCGCCTGATCAACTTTTGAGAGGAATAGCCACATGGGTATTTTTGACTGGAAACACTGGGTCGTCATCCTGGTCGTCGTGGTGCTGGTGTTCGGTACCAAGAAACTGAAAAACCTCGGCACCGATGTCGGCGAGTCGATCAAGGGTTTTCGCAAGGCCATGAACGATGATGAGAAACCGGCCGATCCGACGACAGGCCAGGCTCAGGCCGCACAACCGACCCAACCGGTACACCCACAGGCCACCCAGCCGGTGAATGCGCCGAATACCATCGACGTGCAGGCCCAGAAGGTCGAAGAGCCCATCCGCAAAGACTCGTGAGCACTGACTAATGTTTGGGATCAGCTTCACTGAACTGCTGCTCGTCGGCCTCGTCGCCCTGCTGGTACTGGGCCCCGAGCGTCTGCCGGGGGCTGCGCGCACCGCCGGTCTGTGGATCGGGCGCCTGAAGCGCAGCTTCAATGCGATCAAACAGGAAGTTGAGCGTGAAATCGGCGCCGACGACATTCGTCGGCAGCTTCACAACGAACACATTCTGTCCCTGGAGCAGGAGGCGCGGAAAATCTTCACGCCGACCCAACAGGAACCGACGCCTATTCAGCCCGTGGCCGAACAGGCGATAGCGCCCCAGACAGCCGTGGATGGCGTGGGGTCGGCGGCTGAACCGACGCCAGTGACACCGACGGTAGCGGACGCAGCGCCCGCTGCTGTCCCTGCGCCTAACGACCCTACTTTGCCGCCGCGAGCCCCATGAGCGATCTCCCTGAAAACGACCAGCCGATGCCGCTGGTATCGCACCTCACCGAGTTGCGCACCCGCCTGCTGCGTTGTGTCGCGGCGGTTTTCATCATCTTCGCCGGACTGTTTTCCTTCACCCAGCAGATCTACACCTTCGTCTCCACGCCGCTGCGCCAGTACCTGCCGGTAGGGGCGACAATGATCGCCACCGACGTGTCGTCGCCGTTCCTGACGCCACTGAAGCTGACGATGATGGTCTCGCTGTTCCTGGCGATCCCGGTGATCCTGCACCAGATCTGGGGCTTCATCGCGCCGGGCCTGTACAAGCACGAAAAACGCATCGCCGTGCCGCTGTTGGTGTCCAGCATCCTGCTGTTCTACACCGGCATGGCCTTCGCCTATTACCTGGTGTTCCCGCTGATCTTCAAGTTCTTCGCCGCCGCCACCCCGGCGGGCGTGGAAATGATGACCGACATCAGCAGCTACCTGGATTTCGTCATGACGCTGTTCTTCGCCTTCGGCGTGGCGTTCGAAATCCCGGTGGCCGTGGTGCTCCTGGTGTGGATCGGCGTGGTCGACGTGGCCTATTTGAAGAAGATCCGCCCCTACGTGATCATCGGCTGCTTCGTGGTCGGCATGATCCTGACCCCGCCGGACATCTTCTCCCAGACCCTGCTGGCTGTGCCGATGTGGCTGCTGTTCGAGATCGGCATCCTGTTCGGTGGCCTGGTGCGCAAGCGCCGGGCAGAAGAGCCCGAGGAACAGCCGGTCGATGACCACAACGACCAGCCGCCAGCGACCCAAGCGTGAACCTGCTGCTGCTCGAAGAGGCCGACTTCATCGGGCCTGACCGCGTGATCCTGAGCGATCGCCGGTTGACCCACATGCAGGAAGTCCATCGCAGCGCCGTCGGTGACAGCCTGCGCGTCGGGCGCATCGGCGGGCTGATGGGCACCGCCCAGGTGCTGCGCCTGGAAGCCCGCGAGGCCGAACTGCAAGTGACCCTCGACCAGCTTCCACCGGCCAAGTTGCCGCTGACCCTGGTGCTGGCCCTGCCGCGTCCGAAAATGCTCCGGAGGGTGTTCCAGACCGTCGCCACCATGGGCGTGCCGCGTGTGGTGCTGGTCAACAGCTATCGCGTGGAAAAGAGCTTTTGGCAGACACCATTCCTCGAACCCGAGGCCATCCGCGAGCAACTGATCCTGGGCCTGGAACAAGCCCGGGACAGCGTGTTGCCTGAGGTGGTTATCGAGAAACGCTTCAAGCCCTTCGTCGAGGACCGCCTGCCGGCCATCACCGACGGCACCTTGGGCCTGGTCGGTCACCCCGGCAACTACCCGCCCTGCCCTCGCGCGCTGACCGAACCGGTGACCTTGGCCATCGGGCCCGAAGGCGGTTGGATTCCCTACGAGATCGACCTGCTGGGCAAGGCCGGCTTGCAACCGGTACAACTGGGTGAGCGGATCCTGCGGGTCGAGACCGCGGTTACAGCGCTGCTCGCACGACTGTTCTGACCCCTTTGGTTTGCGACGGTATTCCAAACGCATCTAACTCATTTCTCCTGCTCCCCCTTTATGGGCCGATAGTGCTTTATACAAAGCAATTCCGCCCTTCAAGGGAGTATCAGCATGTTCCAATGGCTAGGTAACGTAAGCGTCAATCGCAAACTCGGCTTCGGTTTCGGCCTGGTACTGTTGTTGACCGTGATGATCGCCTTCACCGGCTGGACCGGCCTGGGTAAGGTGATTGCCCACGGCGACACGCTGGGGCTCATCGCCAGCCTGAACGACCTGACCAAGGACCTGCGCTCCGCGCGCATGGATTACGACGCGACCCGCGGCGAGAAAGGTCCAGGTGACCTCAACGATCTCCTCGGTAAATTGGAGCCTGGGCTACAGACTGCTCGCCAATCGATCGAGGAATCGGCCGACGTGGCGCTCATCGACAAGCAACTGGCGGCTGTCGCCGAGTACAGGACTGTCGTTGCCGAATTGGTCCGCGCCAACGTCAGTCGAGAGAATGCGCGCAGCAAACTGGGCGCCAGCGCCGATAACGCCGTGGCCCGAGTCGCCAGCGTTGAAAATGCCATACGGCAAAGCGACAACGCGGCTCAACTCGACAGCGTGGTGAGCCTGAGCAAGGCCATCCAGCAAGCCCGCTATCAGGTTCGCGGCTACACCTACAGCGGCCAGGCCGACGCCGAGCAGCCGGCCTTGGATGCCATCGATAACGCGCTGAAAGCGCTCGGCGGCCTACCGGCCCAACTACCCGCTGAACACGCCGCCAACCTGCAACAGGCCAGTGAGTCGTTCAAGGCCTATCGTGCCGCGATCAGCCAGTTCCATGAAGCCCAGACCGCCAGCGCTGCCGCCATCAAGCGCATGTCCGACTTGGGGGTTGTGCTACGCGGGGCCAGTAGAGACATCACGCTGTCCCAAACGGACGTGCGCGACCACGAGGCCACCCGAGCCAACCGCCTCCTGATCTCGGCCGCCGCGTTGGCCCTGCTGTTCGGGGTGATCGCTGCCATGGCGATCACCCGGCAGATCGTCACCCCGCTGGAGCAGACCCTGAAGGTTGCCGAACGCGTGGCGGCAGGCGACCTGACCCACAACCTCAGTTCCGAGCGACGCGACGAACTGGGCCAGCTACAGCGTGCCATGCAGAGCATGACCGTGGGTCTGCGGCAATTGATCGGCGGCATCAGCGACGGCGTCACGCAAATCGCCAGCGCCGCCGAACAGCTTTCAGCCGTGACCGAACAGACCAGCGCCGGGGTCAACAGCCAGAAAGTGGAAACCGACCAGGTCGCCACCGCCATGCACGAAATGACCGCCACGGTGCAGGAAGTGGCGCGTAATGCCGAGCAAGCGAGCGAAGCAACGGTCGCCGCGGACCAACAGGCTCGCGAAGGCGAAAAGGTGGTCGGTGAAGCAATCGCCCAGATCGAGCGCTTGTCCAACGCGGTGGGCAATTCCACCGAAGCCATGGGCCACCTCAAACGCGAGAGCGACAAGATCGGCAGCGTCCTGGACGTGATCAAGTCCGTGGCCCAGCAGACCAACCTGCTGGCCCTCAACGCGGCCATCGAGGCGGCCCGGGCCGGTGAAGCCGGGCGTGGTTTCGCGGTGGTGGCCGACGAGGTGCGCAGCCTGGCCCAGCGCACCCAGAAGTCCACCGAAGAGATCGAGCAACTGGTCCTTGGCCTGCAGACCGGAACCGAACAGGTCGCGTCCAGCCTGGACAACAGCCGCAACCTGACCGACAGCAGCGTCGAACTGACCCGCCGGGCCGGTAGCTCACTGGAAAACATCACCCGCACGGTCTCGGCGATCCAGTCGATGAACCAACAGATCGCCGCCGCTGCCGAGCAGCAGAGCGCCGTGGCCGAAGAGATCAACCGCAGCGTCGTGAACGTTCGCGACGTGTCCGAACAAACCGCCTCCTCCAGTGAGGAAACCGCCGCCTCCAGCGCCGAGCTGGCACGGCTGGGGGTTCATTTGCAGACGCTGGTAGGACGTTTCAAAGTCTAAGCACCGAAAAAGCGGGAACACGTGGCGAGGCAGCTTGCTCGCTACGCAAAGCAACTGACGCCTACTCGCTACAGATCCCTTCCAACCGGTCGATATAACTTCCAGCATATAAACTCAACGCTGCTGGGAGTAACGGCATGTTCCGATGGCTAGGTAACATAGGCGTCAATCGCAAACTTGGTTTCGGCTTCGGCCTGGTGCTGTTCCTGACCGTGATCATCGCCTTCACCGGCTGGAGCGGCTTGGGTAACGTGATCAGCCGTGGCGACAAACTGGGGTTCATTGCCAGCCTGAACGATTTGACCAAGGACTTGCGCCTCGCCCGCATGGACTACTACACCACACGGGGCGAGAACGGCCCGCAGCAAGTCAACGACCTGATTGACAAACTCGAAGCAGGGCTGAAGACCGCCCGCCAACTGATTGAGCAACCGGCCGATGTAGCGCTGATCGATAAACAATTGGCCGCCGTTGCCGAGTATAAAAGCGCCTTCGCCGAGATGACCCGCGCTACCGTTAGCCGTGAAGATGCCCGCAGCAAACTTGGCGCCAGTGCCGACAACGCCGTGGCCCGCGTCACTGAAGTGGAGAAATCGCTACTGCAAGGCGACAGCGTCGCCCAGTTCAACAGCGTTGTGACCCTGAGCAAGGCGGTCCAGCAAGCGCGCTATCAAGTTCGCGGCTATACCTACAGCGGCAAGAACGAAGCCCAGCAACCGGCCCTTGAGGCCATCGACAATGTCCTCAAACTTCTCGCACGCTTGCCAGAGCAATTGCCCGAGGAACATGCCGCCAACCTGCAACAGGCCAACGACTCGATCAATGCCTATCGCACAGCGGTCAGCCAGTTCCGCGACTCCCAGATTGATAACGCCGCGGCACTCAAGCGCATGGCATCACAAGGCGACGTATTGATCGACGCCAGCCAAAAGCTGACAGCGTCCCAGACGGCCGTTCGCGACCACGACGCAGCCAAGGCCAAGACCTTCCTGGCATCGGCTGCCGTGCTCGCGTTGCTGTTTGGTGTCATCGCTGCCTTGGTCATCACCCGGCAGATCGTCGCCCCCCTGGGCCAGACCCTCAAGATCGCCGAACGTGTGGCGGCGGGTGACTTGACCCACAACCTCAACTCCGACCGCCGCGACGAACTGGGCCAGCTACAGCGCGCCATGCAGAGCATGACCGTGGGTCTGCGGCAATTGATCGGCGGCATCAGCGAGGGCGTCACGCAAATCGCCAGCGCCGCCGAGCAGCTTTCAGCCGTGACCGAACAGACCAGCGCCGGGGTCAACAGCCAGAAAGTGGAAACCGACCAGGTCGCCACCGCCATGCACGAAATGACCGCCACGGTGCAGGAAGTGGCCCGCAATGCCGAAGAAGCCTCCGAGGCCGCAGCCGCTGCCGATGCCCAGGCGCGCGAAGGCGACAAGGTGGTCGGAGAAGCGATTGCCCAAATCGAACGCCTGGCACTCGAAGTCGGTAACTCCACCACCGCCATGGGCGATTTGAAGCGAGAAAGCGACAAGATCGGCAGTGTGCTGGACGTGATCAAGTCCGTCGCCCAACAGACCAACCTGCTGGCCCTCAACGCGGCAATCGAGGCGGCTCGCGCGGGAGAAGCCGGTCGTGGTTTCGCCGTGGTGGCCGACGAGGTTCGCAGCCTGGCCCAGCGCACCCAGAAATCCACTGAAGAAATCGAGCAACTGATCGTCGGCCTGCAATCAGGCACCGAACAGGTCGCGACCACCCTGGACAACAGCCGCAACCTGACCGACAGCAGCGTCGAACTGACCCGCCGTGCGGGGGGCTCGTTGGAGAACATCACTCGTACGGTCTCGGCGATCCAGTCGATGAACCAGCAGATCGCCGCCGCCGCCGAGCAGCAGAGTGCGGTGGCTGAGGAGATCAACCGTAGCGTGCTGAATGTGCGTGATGTGTCGGAGCAAACGGCGTCGTCCAGTGAGGAGACTGCCGCCTCCAGTGCTGAGCTGGCGCGGTTGGGGGTGCATTTGCAGACGTTGGTGGGGCGGTTCCGGGTTTGATGCCTTGCGGCTGCCTTACTTAGGATTTGTGTGTATATCCGTTTTTTTGTAACGGCGGCTTAGGGTTCCGCTCTTACAGCGGGTCACTTTCGAAAAGCGCGAAAGTAACCAAAGCGCTTCTGCCCCACCACTTGGCACCTCGCCTAGGCTCGGTGTGCCCTCACTCCGGCATTGCTCCGTGGGCCGCCGCGAAGGGCCATCCATGGCCCAGCGCGGCTACCTCGGCATCCATGCCGAGGTGCCCACGGCCCAATGCCTGCGTTCGGCCATCGTGGTTAACGGGGCGCCCGAGATCAACGTCCACCACGAGGCGGCCTAACAGCCGACCTGGCTCTCCCGGTCGTACACCCGTTAGATCTGTGGGAGCAAAGCTTGCTCGCGATAGCGGTCTGTCAGGCAACATCAATACTGACTGCCCCGCCGCCATCGCGAGCAAGCTCGCTCCCACATAGGTTTTTGGTCGTTTATAAGATCAGCGTCCACCGCCGGTCCCTGTGGGAGCCGAGCTTGCTCGCGATGGCGGTGGGTCTGCTTGCATCAATGCTGGATGTGCCGCCGCCTTCGCGAGCAGGCTCACTCCCACATAGGTTTTTGGTCGTTTATAAGATCAGCATCCACCACCGATCCCTGTGGGAGCCGAGCTTGCTCGCGATGGCGGTGGGTCTGCTTGCATCAATGCTGAATGTACCGCCGCCTTCGCGAGCAGGCTCGCTCCCACATAGGTTTTTGGTCGTTTATAAAATCAGCGTCCACCGCCGATCCCTGTGGGAGCCGAGCTTGCTCACGATGGCGGTGGGTCTGCTTGCATCAATGCTGAATGTACCGCCGTCTTCGCGAGCAAGCTCGCTCCCACAATGGGATCGGAGTACGACCGGGAGAACCAGGCCGGCTGTCAGGCCGCCTCGCGAGCAAGCTTTGCTCCCACAGGCCCTGCTCAAACAGATCTGATGGGTGTACGACCGGGAGAACCAGGCCGGCTGTCAGGCCGCCTCGCGAGCAAGCTTTGCTCCCACAGGCCCTGCTCAAACAGATCTGATGGGTGTACGACCGGGAGAGCCAGGTCGGCTGTCAGGCCGCCTCGCGAGCAAGCTTTGCTCCCACAGGTCCTGCTCAAACAGATCTGACGGGTGTACGACCGGGAGAGCCAGATCGGCTATAAGGCCGCCTCGCGAGCAAGCTTTGCTCCCACAGGTCCTGCTCAAACAGATCTGAGGGGTGTACGACCGCAAGAGCCAGGTCGGCTACTAGGCCGCCTCGCGGTGGACGTTGATCTCGGCGCCCCGTTAACCACGATGGCCGAACGCAGGCATTGTGGAGTGGGCATCCCGGCATGGATGCCGGGATAGCCGCGCTGGGCCATGGATGGCCCTTCGCGGCGGGCCCACGGAGCAATGCCTTCGTTCGGGCATGCCGAGCCTAAGCGAGGCACCGAGTGGTGGGGCATGAGCGTTTTGCTTACTTTTGCGCTTCTCAAAAGTGAGCCGCTGTAAGAGCGGAACCGTCAGCAGCCGTGACCTAAATAACGGATATACATACAAAAATACCTGCGTCCCACAATCCGTCATCCCAAGGCTACGGAGCCTTGCGCCATTGCCTACAACTACGCCAGAATCCGCCGGCTTGTGCGCCTTGGCCCTGGGCTCTAACGTTTGCAGGTCGCTGTCAGTTCAGCGATCGGGTTTAGCAGCTCGGCACAATATCAAGGCACGCAGGTCCGCTTTATGGCGGCTGTGCGTGGGGCACTTCGGTGCGCCGGGTTCCTTGATTCCTGGTCTGCTAACCCGCGTACTGCCGCCACCCTTTTCGTTTAGCAGCGATGTCTGGCGGCTCCATCAGTCAAGGAGCGTCACCATGCACAAGGTCACACCCAACCCACCAGAACCAGAAACCGACCCCAAGAAACTCCAGGAAGCCACCGACCGCGCACTCGATTACTACCTGAAGCCCAAACAGCCCAACCCCGAAGAAAAACAGCCATCGGGCCAGCTCTTCACCGTCGTCGACGGCATCGACACCGAAAGCCTGCTGGCCAACCTCAGCGAAAACCTGGCCTCAGCCGACGCCATGGTCAGCGACCTCGCGTTCGATCTGAAAGGCTCGCGGCGCCACATTGCCTTCGGCATTCAGCAACTGATCGAACTGAGTAGGTTATTGGCAAACCGGATGTTGGATAGCATCAATCCGCAACACTGACCGCAACACAAAATCGGGGGCGGCTGCGCCACCCAGCGGGAGCAAGCTCCCTCGCCACAAGGGCGATCCGCAGATAGAAAATACGCCCAACAAAAAGCCCCGCTTCCTTCCAGAAGCGGGGCTTTTTGCGTATCAGGCCAGTTGAGGCTGTACGCTCACCGGCTGTAGCGGCAGCAACGGTGCATGAGGATCGGCCTTGACCGACTCACGCCACGCCGTCAGCCACTCCGGATGAGCCTCGCTCCAGACCTGCTCATGCAGGCGGGACAGGGCCACCGGGTCACTTAGCAACGCCAGTCGCTCAGTGTTGCTGAGCTCGGCAGGACCCACCTTCAGGGCGTGACGAACACGTTCGACCCGCAGCCATTCAATCGGCTCGGCCTGGCCGTGACGCGAGGTGGCCAGCGCACACGCCAAGGCGTTCTGTTGCGGATCGACCACCGCCCGGATGAAACCGTCGTTCAGCGCATGCCAACGGTTTTCATGGGTGTACTGGTCCGTCGACAGCAGCTCCTGGGGCGGGGCGTATTCCTCAGGGATCAGGAACAGGCTCTCATCGCGGGACTTCAAGCCCAGGCCCACGCGGCTGGAGATCACCGACACCGGGATCGACAGGATCAACGACCCGACGATCGGCACCAGCCACCAGAGGAAGCTTGGGTTCAGCCAGATCACCAGCAAGGCCCAGAAGAAGCCCAGCAAGGTTTGCGGACCGTGGCGCTTGACCGCTTCGCTCCATGGCGTGGAGTCGTCGTCACGTTTCGGCGAGTTCCAGGTCGCGGCCCAGCCCAGGAAAGCGGCGAGCACGAAACGGGTGTGGAAGATCATGCGAACCGGCGCCAGCAGCATGGAGAACAGCATCTCCAGCAACATGGACATGGTCACCTTGAACTTGCCACCGAATTCCTTCGCGCCCTTGGCCCAGATCAGCACGATGCTCAGCAGCTTGGGCAGGAACAGCAGCACGATGGTCGTCGAGAACAGGGCGATGGCCTTTTCCGGATGCCATTGCGGCCACAGCGGATAAAGCTGGCGTGGCTCGAGGAAGTACTGCGGCTCCATCAGCGTGTTCACCGCCAACAACGCCGTGGACAGCACCAGGAAGAAGAACCACAGCGGCGCCGACAGGTAGGACATCACGCCGGTCAGGAACACCGCACGGTGCACCGGGTGCATGCCCTTGACCAGGAACAGGCGGAAGTTCATCAGGTTGCCGTGGCACCAGCGACGGTCACGCTTGAGTTCGTCCAGCAGGTTCGGCGGCAGCTCTTCGTAGCTGCCCGGCAGGTCATAGGCAATCCACACGCCCCAGCCGGCACGGCGCATCAGCGCAGCTTCGACGAAGTCGTGGGACAGGATGGCACCGGCGAACGCGCCTTTACCGGGCAACGGCGCCAAGGCGCAGTGCTCGATGAACGGCTTCATGCGAATGATCGCGTTGTGGCCCCAGTAGTGGGATTCACCCAACTGCCAGAAGTGCAGGCCGGCAGTAAACAACGGACCATACACCCGAGTGGCGAACTGCTGCATGCGCGCATACAGCGTGTCCATGCCCGAGGCCCGTGGCGCGGTCTGGATGATGCCGGCGTCCGGCGTGGCTTCCATCAGGCGCACCAGGCTGGTCAGGCACGTACCGCTCATCACGGAGTCCGCGTCGAGTACGACCATGTACTTGTAGTCACCGCCCCAACGACGGCAGAAGTCGTCGAGGTTGCCACTCTTGCGCTTCACGCGACGGCGACGACGGCGGTAGAAGATCTTGCCGAAACCCCCGGCTTCACGGCAGACGTCCAGCCAGGCCTGTTGTTCGGCCACGCAGATGTCGGTTTCGTTACTGTCGCTGAGCACGAAAAAGTCGAAGCGATCCAGGTCACCGGTGGCGGCCACCGACTCGAAGGTCGCGCGCAAACCGGCGAATACCCGTGCCACGTCTTCGTTGCAGATCGGCATCACCAGCGCGGTGCGGGCGTCCTTGGGAATCGGCTCGTTGCCGGCGCTAGCGCCGGAGATGCGATATTTGTCGTGGCCGGTGAGCAATTCGAGAAAGCCCATCAGCGCCGTCCAGAAACCCGCCGACACCCAGCAGAACAGGATCCCGAACAGAATCAGGATGCTGGTCTGCAATGCATACGGCAGCACTTGCGTGGCCGTCTGCATCAGCGGTTGGTGCATGACTTCGTCCAGGTCCACCAGCGACCAGCCCTGGTACGGCATGATGCCCTTCATGTACCAGCCGGCAACGATGGTCTGGCCAAGCATCAGGATCAGCAGGATATAGCGGCGGATCGAACCCACGGTACGCCAGCGTGCATGGGGCAGCACGCGCTCATCCTTGGGCGGCTTCGGCGGGTTGGTACGACCGGTCAGGCGCCGCCAGCCGCGCACCAGGATATTGGTGCGCCACGGCTCCGGTACGACCTTGGTCCGGCGAATCGGCGGTGTCGCCTTCAAGCACACCCGGCCGCTGGAGTCGAGGGCCAGCATTTCGGCGTCCTCGAGTTCCTCGGCGGTGCTCAGCGTCAGGCGACGGCCCACCGAGGCTTGCGCCGCCTCGTTGGGTGCGTCGAATGTCGAAGAAGCCAGGCGCTCATGCAATTCGCTGAATGACGAGCAGCCCGCCAGCTCGGCGCGCTGCTCGTCGGTCATCGGCAAATGGGCCAGATACTCACGCAGAGACTCTGGTTGTACGGACGTATTACTCATCGGCAGGCAACTGGTAGCTCCAGGTCTCGGTCAGGACTTGTTCAGTCTGTTCCGGTTCCTGTGGGGTTGGGGTCGGCTCGGCGGCGGCGGTGGCCGCTTTGACGGCCTTGGCTTCTTTCTGCTCGCCGGCTTGCTCGTTGGCTTTCTCTTTTTCGCTCTGCTGCTTGGCGACCTTGTCGGCCTTGGCCAGTGTGGCCACGGAGTGCGCGGTGGCTGGCAGCTCGACAGGAACCAGCGGCCGGACCAAGGCGGCACGCATCTCGGTCGCTTTGCTCGGGTCCTTGATCTTCAAGCGCAACGTCAGGCGCCAGCCCTTGGTCTCAGGGTTGTAGCGCACGCTGTTCTCGACGATCTCGCCGTTGTCGCCAACGCTCACCTGGCTACGCACCTCGGCGTCTTCAGGCAACGCTTGCAGGGACGGCCCTTCGAAATCCACCAGGTAGGCCACGCTGCCGTCCGGTTGACGGATCAGGTTGGACTGCTTCACGTCACCGGTGGAACGCAGGGTCTGCTTGACCCAGGCGCTGTCTGGCGAGTGCAGGTTGGCTTCATCGAGCGTCCAGTGCAGACGGTAGGCGAAGTCCAGCGGCTGGCCAGGCTCAGGCAGTTTTTCCGGGCTCCAGAACGCAACGATGTTGTCGTTGGTTTCGTCGGCGGTCGGAATCTCTACCAGATCGACGCTGCCCTTGCCCCAATCGCCTTTCGGTTCGATCCAGGCGCTTGGACGTTTTTCGTAACGGTCATCCAGGTCTTCATAGTGGCTGAAGTCACGACCCCGTTGCAGCAAGCCGAAACCACGCGGGTTTTCCACCGAGAAGTTGCTCACGGCCAGGTGTTTCGGGTTGTTCAGCGGACGCCAGATCCACTCGCCGTTGCCGGCGTGGATGGACAGGCCGCTGGAATCGTGGAGCTCACGACGGTAGTTCAGCACCTTGGACGGCTGGTTGGCGCCGAACAGGAACATGCTGGTCAACGGGGCGATGCCCAGCTTGTTGACGCGATCACGCAGGAACACGCGTGATTTCACGTCGACAACGGTGTCGGTGCCCGGACGCACGGTCAGGCGATAAGCACCCGTGGCCCGTGGCGAATCCAGCAGGGCGAAGATCACCAGGTGCTTGTCGGTCGGTTTCGGACGCTGGATCCAGAACTCGCGAAAGCGCGGGAACTCCTCACCGGATGGCAACGCGGTGTCGATGGCCATGCCACGAGCGGACAAACCGTAAACCTGGCCCTTGCCGATGACGCGGAAATAACTCGCGCCCAGCATGGTCATGATTTCGTCTTGCTTGTCGGCCTTGTTGATCGGGTACAACACGCGAAAACCCGCGTAGCCCAGCTGTTCGGTGGCCTTGGGATCGAACTTCACGTCGCCGAAATCGAAACGGGTCGGGTCGTACTTGATCTCGTCGACGGTGGTCGCGGTGATTTCGTTGATTTTCACCGGCGTGTCGAAATGCATGCCCTGGTGATAGAAGGACAGCCGGAACGGCGTCTTCTGGTCGGCCCATTCCGCTTTTTCGGTGCGGAAACGAATTTTCTGATAATCGGCGAATTTCATTTCGCGGAATTCGTTCGGCAAATTGCTGCGCGGGGCTTCGAACTTCTGCCCGGCCAGCTCTTGTGCCTTCGCCGATACATCATCCAGGCTGAATGCCCACAGTTGGCCCGCGCCGAACAGGCACAGCAGGGCCGAGCCCGCTACCAAGGCGCTTCTAAACCGTTTGGCAGTCATTTTTGGTGCATTACAGGGACTAACAATCACGAGCAACCCTCGCCGAAAACTGATCAAAAAACCAACGGCCAGATAAAGTATCTGCACGGTAACGGCGCTGAAAAACCGTCCCTGCCGACCACTCTTGCCAAGTTGGCGAGCATTGTTCCGACTCCGATGGGACAAAATGATTCCCCAAACGGTCCAGGACAAGTCTCTACCTAAGTCAAATGGACCAGCGAACGCTGATCCCCCGTAGCGCGCGATTATCTAGTAGCCCGCGTGACAACGCATCAGGGGCAGCAAAGTATTTATCGAGAAAACTCCCTGTTTTACCTCGAAACGGCACCGAAAAGATGTTTCAAACGCTTTCAGGCCTGTAACAGGAAGGTTACCGGGCCATCATTGACCAGGTGAACCTGCATGTCGGCGCCGAATCTACCTGATGCCACAGTGCCATGCACCTGTTTCGCCTGAGTTAGCAAATAGTTGAACAACTCTTCGCCCAAGGCAGGAGGCGCGGCGGTCGAAAAGCTCGGGCGCAGACCGCTTTTGGTGTCCGCCGCCAAGGTGAACTGCGACACCAGCAGCAACCCGCCACCGACATCCACCAGGGACAGGTTCATCTTGCCGTCGGCGTCGCTGAACACTCGATAGTTAAGCAGCTTGTGCAGGAGTTTGTCGGCGCTGGCCCGGGTATCCCCGGGCTCGACGGCCACCAACACCAGCAAGCCCTGATCCACGGCCCCGACGATCTCGCCTGATACTTCGACCCGTGCGCCGCGAACGCGTTGCAACAGCCCCTTCATGCTTCTTCGGGCGGCAGGTCGAGCAGGCGCCGGGCCATTTGCGCAGCGGCGCGCACCAGTGCATCGGTGATCCCCGGCTCAGAAGCGGCGTGACCGGCGTCGCGAATGACCTGCAGTTCGCTGTTGGGCCAGTTCTGATGCAACTCCCAGGCATTGTCCAGCGGGCAGATGACGTCGTAGCGGCCATGCACGATGACGCCCGGCAAATGGGCGATCTTGCCCATGTCGCGAATCAACTGGTTGGGTTCGAGGAAAGCGTTGTTGGTGAAGTAGTGGCATTCGATCCGGGCGATCGACAGCGCCCGCTGCGGCTCGGAGAAGCGATCGACCACCAGCGGGTTCGGACGCAGGGTCGCGGTGCGACCTTCCCAGGTGGACCAGGCCTTGGCCGCGTGCATCTGGGCGATCTGGTCGTTACCGGTCAGGCGTTTGTGAAAAGCGCTGAGCAGGTCGTCGCGCTCGTCCAACGGGATCGGTGCGATGTAATCCTGCCAATAGTCAGGGAACAGGCGACTGGCGCCGGCCTGGTAGAACCACTCGATTTCCTGCGGTCGGCAGAGAAAGATCCCACGCAGGATCAAGCCGTGTACCCGCTCTGGATGAGTCTGGGCGTAGGCCAGGGCCAGGGTCGAACCCCAGGAACCGCCAAACAGCACCCATTTCTCGATGCCCAGGTGTTTGCGGATGCGCTCCAGGTCTTCGACCAGGTCCCAGGTGGTGTTGTTCTCAAGGCTGGCATGGGGGGTGGACCGACCGCAGCCGCGCTGGTCGAAAGTAACGATGCGGTACAGGTTCGGATCGAAGTAGCGGCGGCTCTGTGCATCGCAGCCAGCACCCGGGCCGCCGTGAATGAACACCACTGGCAGGCCTTCCGGGGAACCGCTTTCATCGACATAGAGCGTGTGGGTGTCATCGACAGCCAGATCGTGCCGGGCATGGGGTTTGATCTGCGGGTACAAAGTCTGCATTGCGCGCTCCGTAAGGGGTCGAGTCATCCCTGTGGGGACGTCTATTTAGTCTGCCGTCCGGCATCATAAACCCGAATTACCTTTATGAGCATGTCCCCTGCGCAGTCAAAGCATGTCAGCCAGGTACGCCAGCAGCGTGCGATACATCCGATCGACCTCTGGCACCTGGCCCCGACCGCGCAGGCAACCGTGGACCAACCCTTCGCCCATGTACAACACAGAGGCTACGCCTGCGGCGTTCAGCCGCTCGCTATAAAGGACGCCATCGTCGCGCAGCGGGTCCCATTGCGCCACGGCGATCAACGCCGGCGGCAAGCCGTCCAGGTGCTCGGCGAGCAACGGCATGGCGAGCGCGGACGGTTGAGCGCCATTCAGGTAGTGGGTGTGATAGCTGTCCAGATCGTTGCTGCTCAACAGCGGCGCATCGGCACATTCACGGCGCGATGGCAGTGCTGCCGGGCCACCGAGCGCCGGATAGATCAGCACCTGGGCCCGTGGCAACACTTGCCCGGCATCGCGCAAAGCCAGGCACAACGCGGCGGCAAGATTGCCGCCGGCACTGTCACCGACCACCAGCCGCCGACGCGGGTCGATGGCAAAGGGCGCGGCTGCCAGATGGTGCCACACGGCGAGGCAATCGTCCAACCCGGCTGGAAACGGATGCTCTGGCGCCAGCCGATAATCCACCGCCACCACCAGCGCTTCAAGGGCAGCCGCCAGCTCCATGCAGATGAAGTCATGGGAGTCCAGGTCCCCCACCACCCAACCACCGCCGTGCAGATAGAGGAGGCACGGCCAGCCGGCGGGCGGCGCTGCACCCCGTGGGTGGTAGGCGCGCACAGCCACGCCGGCCAGTTCGAAATCCTCGATGGCCAGCGTTGGCGGGCATGCCGGGGTGAACGCCCGGCACATTTGGCTGTAGGCCTGGCGCAAACCGGTAAGGCTGTCGTCCGGGCTGTTGAAGCTCAGGATTTTGTCGATGAAGGCTGACATCTGTTCTGAGAGTGGATATGAGGCCATGAAGAACACCACCTATTGAAATGTGGGAGCAAGGCTTGCCCGCGATGGCAGTGGTACATCCAATCGTTATGTCGACTGACACATCGCTATCGCGGGCAAGCCTTGCTCCCACAGATAAATCACTCCACCACAGATAAATCACCCCGCCACAGCCAGGTAGGTCAATTCTTGAGACTGGCCTGCACCGCCGCCACGCCATCCTTGCCATCGAAACTGGTCACACCGACCAGCCACCGCCGCAAATCCTCGGGATGATCGCGCAGCCATTGCCGGGCGACGTCCTGGGGCGTCTTGCGCTCCATGATCGGCACCATCAATTGACTCTCCTGGGCGGCGGTGAAGGTGAGGTTTTCCAGCAACCGGTTCACGTTCGGGCAGCGCTGGGCGTAGTCCGGCGCGGTCACGGTGGAGACGGTCGCGGCACCTTCGTTCGGGCCATAGACATCCTCGCTGCCGGTCAGGTAGGCGATGTTCATGTTGATATTCATCGGGTGCGGGGTCCAGCCGACGAACACCACGAATTCCTTGCGATTCACCGCCCGCTGCACCGCGGCCAGCATCCCCGCCTCGCCGGATTCGATCAGCTTGAAGTCCTTGAGGCCGAAGTGGTTGGTTTCGATCATGGTCTTGATGGTGGTGTTGGCACCGCTGCCCGGCTCGATGCCGTAGATCTTGCCACCGAGTTGGTCCTTGAACCGGGCGATGTCGGCAAAGGTCTTGAGCCCCGCGGCGGCCACGTAGTCCGGTACCGCCAGCGTGGCCTGGGCATCAGCCAGGCTCGGTTTGTCCAATACTTTCACCTGGTTGGCCGCCAGGAACGGCGCGATGTTCTTGTCCATCGCCGGCTTCCAATACCCCAGGAAGATGTCGAGGCGCTTGTCGCGGATGCCGGCGAAGATGATCTGCTGCACGGCGCTGGTCTGCTTGCTGTCGTAGCCCAGCCCAGTGAGCAACACATCGGCCATGCCGCTGGTGGCGATCACGTCGGTCCAGTTGACCACGCCCATGCGCACGGTCTGGCACGACGCCGGCTCGGCGGCCATCGCCCCGGCGCTCAACAGGGTGGTACCGCAGAGGATCGACAGACAGCGTTTGAACAGTCTTTTCATCGGGAAGGTCTCGTGCGGCAGCGGATTATTGTAGGTCGGTGTCTTGTTGCACCGTGCCCAAAACATTACGCAGCGCCGAGGGGCTGAAGATGAACTGTGGCGACTCGGTTTTGCACGGTGGCGACAGTTGCTCCCGAGACTCGAGGAGAACACAAACCTGTGGCAAGCGGGTTCTGTGGGAGCAAAGCTTGCTCGCGATGAAGACGACGCGATTGCTCTGAAACAGCGGCGCCTGTATCGCGAGCAAGCTTTGCTCCCACAGATAACTCCCCTCGCCACAGAGAATCGCGTTGGCGTTTATTTTTCGTAGGTTCGTTGTCCCCACGCCAGGAAGCCTTCCAGCAGTTCCTTGAGCACCACCTGAGTCGGCGCCGCCAGGTCAGCGCGGTAGTTGAACGGTTCGAACTCTTCCATGTAGGTGCTCTGGCACAGTTCCAGTTGCACCGCGTGGATGTCTTCGGCCGGGTTGCCGTAGTGCCGGGTGATGTGTCCGCCCTTGAACCGCCCGTTGAGCACGTGGGTGAATTCACCATGGCGAGCGCAGATGGCTTCGAGCTGGCTGGCCAGGGTCGGGTCGCAACTGGCACCGTTGAAGGTGCCGAGGTTGAAGTCCGGCAGCTTGCCGTCGAACAGGTGCGCGATTACCGAACGGATCGAATGGGCATCGAACAGCAAAGCATAGCCGAACTCGGCCTTGAGTCGCGCCAGTTCCTGCTGCAACGCCTGGTGGTAAGGCATCCAGACCTGTTGCAGATACGTCGCCCGCTCCTCGGCCGACGGCTCCAGCCCTTCGCGAAACAGCGGCACGCCATCGAACAGCGTCGCCGGGTACAAACCGGTGGTGGCGCCGACGTACATCGGCTTGTCATCGGCGGGGCGGTTGAGGTCGACGACGAACCGCGAGTACTCGGCGGCCAAGGTGCTGGCACCCAGCTCGGCGGCGAACTCGTAGAGCCTTGGGATGTGCCAGTCGGTGTCCGGCAGGCTTTGGGCCTCGGGGATCAACCCGGCCTGTACCGCCGGGGTCAGGCGCAGGCCGGCGTGGGGCATGCTGATCAACAGCGGCACGCGCCCTTGCTTGAAATTCAGGACCTTCTCCACAACCGTTCTCCTCAATCGATTTCCACGCCGTGACGCACGACGCGTTTTTCCAGATCACCACCGAGCCAGTACGCAAGGTCGGCCGGGCGGTCGATGTGCCAGGCGACAAAATCCGCGACCTTGCCAGCTTCCAGCGAACCGTGGGTGTCAGCCATGCCCAAGGCCTGGGCCGCATGAATCGTCGCCCCCGCCAGGGCTTCTTCCGGGGTCATCCGAAAACAGGTACAGGCCATGTTCAACATCAAGCGCAACGACAACGCCGGCGAGGTGCCGGGGTTGAGGTCGCTGGCCACGGCGATTTTCACACCGTGCTTGCGCAAGGCATCCATGGGCGGCAGTTGGGTTTCGCGCAGGAAATAAAACGCGCCCGGCAACAGCACCGCCACGGTGCCGGATGCGGCCATGGCCTTGGCGTCGTCCTCGGTCATGAATTCCAGGTGATCGGCCGACAGCGCCTGGTAACGCGCCGCCAGGCTTGAACCGTGCAGGGATGACAATTGCTCGGCGTGCAGCTTCACCGGCAGCCCCAGTTGTTGCGCGGTGATGAACACCCGCTCGACCTGAGCCGGGGAAAACGCCAGGTATTCGCAAAAGGCATCCACCGCATCCACCAGCCCCTCAGCCGCCAGGGCCGGCAGCATCTCGCTGCAGATGTGCTCGATGTAATCGTCGGCGCGCTCCTTGTACTCCGGCGGCAAGGCGTGGGCCGCCAGGCAGGTACTGCGTACGCTGACCGGCAACTCGGCGCCGAGGCGGCGGATGACCCGCAGGATCTTGCGCTCGCTGGCCAGGTCCAGGCCGTAGCCGGATTTGATTTCCACCGTGGTCACGCCGTCGCGCATCAGGCTTGCCAGGCGCTTGGCGGCGCTGGCGAACAGCTCGTCTTCACTGGCGGCGCGGGTGGCGCGCACGGTGCTGGCGATGCCGCCACCGGCGGCGGCGATCTCGGCATAGCTGACGCCTTGCAGGCGCTGCTCGAACTCACCGCTGCGGTTGCCACCAAATACCGCGTGGGTGTGACAGTCGATCAGCCCCGGCGTGACCCAGGCGCCCTTGAGGTCGTTGACCGCCGGGTAGTCACCCGTCGGCAATTCGGCACGCGGGCCGATCCATTGGATGTGCTCGCCCTGGGTGACGATGGCGGCGTCTTCGATGATCGAGTAGACGCCCTGGGCCATGGTGGCGGCGTGGCAGTTTTGCCAGAGGGTTTTCATCCCGTTTTCCTCGTCTCATTCAAAATCGAATCGCGAGCAGGCTCGCTCCCACATGGGTTCTATGGTGTGCCCAAAAATGGGGGCGACACCGGTCCCCTGTGGGAGCGAGCCTGCTCGCGATGAGGCCCTTACAGGCTCGGCAACAACTGCGCCGTGATCAGCTCGTTCAGGCACCGGCTCGCCAGCAATTCACTGGCCGCATTGATGTCCGGCGCAAAGAAGCGATCCTTCTCGTAAAACGGCACTTGCGCACGCAACAGCCCTCGGGCCTGCTCCAGCTTCGCAGAGGTCTTCAAACCGCCACGCAGGTCCAGCCCCTGGCACGCCGCGAGCCATTCCACCGCGAGGATCCCACGGGTGTTCTCGGCCATTTCCCACAGACGCTTGCCGGCAGCCGGGGCCATGGAGACGTGGTCTTCCTGGTTGGCCGAAGTCGGCAGGCTGTCCACCGAATGGGGATGGGACAGCGCCTTGTTTTCACTGGCCAGGGCCGCAGCGGTGACCTGGGCGATCATGAAGCCGGAGTTCACCCCGCCATTGGCGACGAGGAACGGCGGCAGTTGCGACATGTGCTTGTCCATCATCAACGAAATGCGGCGCTCGCTCAGGGAGCCGATTTCGGCAATCGCCAAGGCCATGTTGTCGGCCGCCATCGCTACCGGTTCGGCGTGGAAGTTGCCACCGGAAATCACATCGCCCTCGGCGGCGAACACCAGCGGGTTATCCGACACCGCGTTGGCCTCGATCACCAGCACCTCGGCGGCCTGGCGGAACTGAGTCAGGCAAGCGCCCATCACTTGCGGTTGGCAGCGCAGGGAGTACGGGTCCTGGACCTTGTCGCAATTCTGGTGCGAATCGGAGACTTCGCTGCGCTCGCCCAGCAGATCGCGGTAGGCAGCGGCGGCGTCGATCTGGCCTTTCTGGCCACGGGCGGCATGGATGCGTGCATCGAATGGCGAACGCGAGCCGAGCACCGCTTCCACCGTGAGGCCGCCCAGGGCCAGCGCACCGGCAAACAGGTCTTCGCCTTCGAACAGACCACGCAGGGCAAACGCGGTGGACACCTGGGTGCCGTTGAGCAGCGCCAGGCCTTCCTTGGCGGCCAGGGTCAGCGGCGCGAGGCCAGCCACTTTCAGCGCGTCGACGGCCGGCAGCCATTCGCCCTTGTAGCGGGCCTTGCCTTCGCCCAGCAGCACCAGGGACATGTGGGCCAGTGGCGCCAGGTCACCGGAAGCACCGACCGAGCCCTTGAGCGGAATGTGCGGGTAGACCTCGGCATTGATCAGCGCAATCAGCGCATCGATCACCTGCCGACGGATGCCGGAAAAACCGCGGCTCAGGCTGTTGACCTTGAGCACCATGACCAACCGCACCAGCGCATCGCTGATCGGCTCGCCCACGCCGGCGGCATGGGACAGCACCAGGGAGCGCTGCAGGTTTTCCAGGTCTTCGCTGGCGATGCGGGTCGAGGCCAGCAGGCCGAAACCGGTGTTGATGCCGTAGGCGGTGCGGTTCTCGGCAAGGATCTGTTCAACGCAGGCAACACTGGCCTCGATCTGCGCCGACGCGCTGGCGTCGAGGCTCAAGGTCACGGGTTGCTGATAGATGTCACGCAATTGAGCCAGGCTCAATTGGCCGGGAATCAGGTTTAAGGCAGTCATGTATTGCTCCTTTTGAGAGTTTTGTTTTTACCCACCAGTCGCTCCGGAATGTTCCGTTATCCGTCACCTTCGCTTTTTGGGCGATGCCTTGTGGGCAAGAGGTGCCTTGGCACGCTGGCGCTTTTTTGATCAATTCAAATTCGGTAATACGTTGTGCAGCACGTTCGGGTCTTTGAGCAGGCCGGCGGCACTGGCGATGTCCGGCGCCAGCCAGCGATCCTGGTCGTAGGCCGGGACGCGCTCGCGCAGCAGCTTCCAGGCGATGTCGGTGCCGGCACCGAAGCGCTGGGCCTTGAGAAACTCAAAGGCCTGGGCCGCCAGCAGGTATTCGATGGCGAGGATCTGCGTGCAGTTTTCCAGCGCCCGGTGCAGCTTCAGGGCCGCGTTGGTGCCCATGCTCAAATGGTCTTCCTGCAACCCGGAGGTGACGAAATTGTCGAGCACCGCCGGTTGCGCCAGTTGCTTGTTCTCCGCGCACAGCGACGCGGCGACGTATTGCACGATCATCATCCCCGAGTTCACCCCGGGGTTGGCCACCAGGAAGGCCGGCAGGCCGCTGACGTGGGGGTTGATCAAGCGGTCGAGGCGACGCTCGGCGATGGAGCCGATCTCAGCCATGGCAATCGCCAACAGATCCGCCGCCAAGGCGACCGACTGGCCATGAGGATTGGCCTGGGACATGACCCGGAAGTTTTCCGGCCTACCCAGCAGCAGCGGATTATCGGTCACTGCGTTGAGTTCGGTTTCGATCTGTTGCCGGGCGTGGGCCAACTGGTCGCGAGCCGCGCCGTGCACCTGGGGAATCGAGCGGATGCTCAAGGCGTCCTGGGTGCGAATGCCCAGGCTCGCGGCGATGACTTCGCTGCCATCCAGCAGTGCCCGCAAGTTGACGCCGACCTTCTGCATGCCCGGGTGTGGCTTGAGTGCAATGACGTCGGCATCGAACGCGGCAATCTGCCCGCGCAGGGCTTCGAAGCTCATGGCGCCGATCACATCGGCCCATTGCAGCAGCCGCGTTGCATCGGCCAGGGCCAGGCAGCTCAGACCGGTCATGCACGGCGTGCCGTTGACCAGGCACAAACCGTCCTTGGCCCCCAGTTGCGCCGCTTGCAAACCCTCTGCGGCCAGGGCTTCTTGCGCCGGGACTATTTGCCCGCGATAGCTGACCTGGCCGACACCCAGCAGTGCGATGCCGATGTGGGCCATGTGGGTCAGGTAACCCACCGAACCCTGGGACGGCACTTGCGGTGTGATGCCGCGATTGAGCAGCGCCAGCAGCGCTTCGACCACCCGGCGATGGATGCCGGACTTGCCCTGGCTGTAGTTGAGGATCGCGGCGCAGATAATCGCCCGGGTTTGCTCATCGGCAAGCGGCGCACCGACGCCACAGGCATGGCTGAGCAGCGTGTTGCGCGACAGTTGGCTGAGCTGCTCATCCTTGAGCGAAACATTGCACAAGGCCCCCAGGCCGGTGTTGACGCCATAGGCGCGCTCGCCGCTTGCGACGATGCGCTGGACGATGGCCTGGGCATTGTCGATCCGCGCCCAGGTCTGGGTCGACAGCTCGAGCACAGCGCCGAAGCGCGCGACGGCGACGACATCCTGCCAGCGCAGCGGGGCGCCGGTGATTACGATTTTTTCAGCCTGGGACATCTAAAGCCTCATGCACATAAAGTTGCCAATAACATTTGTGGCGAGGAGCGGATATCTGTGGGAGCAAGGCTTGCCCGCGATAAAAACAACGCGATCTCTCTGGAACCAAGGCGCCTGTATCGCGAGCAAGCTTTGCTCCCACAGATAAATCCCCTCGCCACAACTGAGTCCTGCCTTACACCACCGCCGCCCGCCGCTGCACAAACCGATCAACATACTCATCCGCCGGCGAGTGCAGGATCTCCCGGGGCGTGCCGACCTGGATCAGCTTGCCGTCCTTGAGAATCGCAATGCGGTTGCCGATACGCACGGCCTCGTCGAGGTCGTGGGTGATGAAGACGATGGTCTTGTGCAGGGTCTTTTGCAGCTCCAGCAACTGGTCCTGCATTTCCGCGCGGATCAGCGGGTCGAGGGCGCTGAAGGCTTCGTCCATCAAGATGATGTCGGTGTCCGCCGCCAAGGCCCGGGCCAGGCCGACGCGCTGGCGCATGCCGCCGGAGAGCTGGTGCGGGTATTTGTTCTCGTAACCTTTCAGGCCCACGGTGTTGATCCAGTGCAGCGCCCGCTCGGCGCACACCTGCTTGCTCTCGCCGCGCACTTTCAAGCCGTAGGCAACGTTGTCCAGCACGCTCTTGTGGGGCAGCAGGCCGAAGCTCTGGAACACCATGCTGATCTTGTGCCGGCGAAATTCGCGCAGGGCGTCCATGTCCAGTTGCAGGATGTCTTCGCCGTCCACCAGGATCGCGCCGCTGGTAGGGTCGATCAGCCGGTTGAAATGGCGCACCAACGTGGACTTGCCGGAACCGGACAGCCCCATGATCACGAAGATCTCACCGGTGCCGATGCTCAGCGACAGGTCGTTCACGCCGACCACGCAACCGGTTTCGGCCAGCACCTGGTCCTTGGTCTTGTTCTGGCGGATCAGGTCCAGGGCTTCCTTGGAGCGATTGCCAAAAATCTTGAAGACGTTCTTGACTTCGATCTTGCTGATGGCTGCGTTGCTCATTTGCTCACCTCGTGCCGAGGACGACCATAGGCCTGGGTAATGCGGTCGATGACCACGGCGAGAATCACGATGGCCAGCCCGGCTTCCAGGCCGCGTCCGACGTTGAGGGTCTGGATGCCCACCAGCACGTCTTCACCCAGGCCACGGGCGCCGATCATCGAGGCGATGACCACCATCGACAGGGCCATCATGGTGGTCTGGTTGATCCCGGCCATGATGCTCGGCAGGGCCAGGGGCAATTGCACGCCGAACAGCTGTTGCCAGCGGTTGGCGCCAAAGGCGTTGATGGCTTCCATCACTTCGCCGTCCACCTGGCGGATGCCCAGGTCGGTCAGGCGAATCAGTGGCGGCGCGGCGTAGATCACCGTGGCGAAAATCGCCGGGACCTTGCCCAGGCCAAACAGCATCAACACCGGAATCAGGTACACGAAGCTCGGCATGGTCTGCATGATGTCCAGCAGCGGCATCAGCACCGAACGCAGGCGATTGCTGCGCGCCGAAAGAATGCCCAGCGGAATACCGATCAACACCGAGATCAGCGTCGCCACCAGCATCAACGCGAGGGTCTGCATCAGCTTGTCCCACAGGCCCACCGCGCCCACCAGGAACAACAGGCCGACGATCACCGCCGTGGCGACGACCTTGCGGGTGGCGTGCCAGGCGATGCCACCAACGATCGCCAGCATCAGCCACCAGGGCGCCATGCGCAGCAGGCCTTCGAGGTTGACGATGGCCCACAGCAAGGTGTCGGAGATCTGCCGGAACACATCGCCATAGTTGGTCACCAGGGCGTCAACCCAACCGTTGACCCAATCGGCGATGGAGAAGGTAAAGCTTTCGGGAAACATAAGAGACTCTCGATCAGATGGATGCGGTGAACGTCCCGGCCAGCCCCACGGTTGGCCGGGAAGTATTCGACCTACAGAGCCGCGTCGATTTTCTTGGCAGCGTCTTCACTGACCCAGGCGTGCCAGACTTCAGGATGTTCCTTCAGGAAGATCTTCGCCAGTTTCGGCGACTCGATTCGTTCCTTGGCCATGCGCCCGAGGTTCTGGTTCAGGATGTCGATCGGCAGGTTGACCTTTTCCAGCACCGCCACCAGTTCCGGAGCCTGGTCGTGGAAGGTCTTGGACAGGCCGACCTTGATGCTCACGCTTTTATCCACGCCTGGTTTTTCTTCGAGTTTCACCAGGTCCACCTGGCCCATCAGCGGCGTGGGCGACCAGTAGTAGAACAGGATCGGCTCGCCGCGCTTGTAGCTCGACAGCACCGCTGCATCCAGCGCCGGGCCGGTGCCTGGACGGAAGTTGGTGTAGGTTTTTTCCAGGCCATAGCTTTTCAGCATTTCGCTGTTGTCCAGCTCGCAGGTCCAGCCGGCCGGGCAGTTATAAAAGCGGCCCTTGGACGGTTCCTCCGGGTCCTTGAACACGGCGGCGTACTGACCCAGGTCAGCGATGTTCTTCAGGCCTGGAGCCTTGGCTTCGAGCTTGCGCTTGGCGTCGCCCTCAACCACGTAGCGCGGCACGTACCAGCCTTCGATGGCACCCACGACCGGGGCACCGACGCCGACTACCTTGCCGGCCTTCTCGGCCTTGTTCCAGACTTCACTGCGGCCGACCCACTCTTCGGCGAACACCTGGATGTCGTTGCTGCTCAGGGCGTTCTCCATGGTGATGGAGTTGCCCGGCAGGCTGTCGATCTTGCAGTCGTAGCCTTTTTCCAGCACCACTTGCAGGACGTCGGTCAGCAACATGCCACTTTCCCAATTCAGGCCGGCGAACTTCACCGGTTTACCCGACTCGCACCAACCCGCCGCTTGTGTGGCGCCGGCGCTGGCCAGCAGGCCCATGGAAAGCAATGTGGTCAGCAGGGTCTTGTTCGACTTCATTATGTGACGCTCCTAATCAGTTGGATTGGCTTACGGCAGTCAAGAGGCATCCAGCCCTGTCAACGTCCCATCAGACCGCTTGGATGCGGCCCGCCCTGCTCGGTTGTGCGTCAACCGTGTCCTGCTCGATTGGCAGGATCAATTGATCGGGTACCGCGCTGTGCCACTTCTTGGCGACGACGTAATACAGCGCCGCCGGAACCACCAGGCCGATGATCCAGGAAATGTCCACACCGCCCATCTCTTCCACCAGCGGACCGGTATAGAACTTGGTGGCGATGAACGGCAGTTGGACCAGGACGCCGAAGACATAGACGCTGATGCCGAGGGCGTTCCAACGACCGTAGCGACCGTTCGGGTCGGCCAGTGCCGGCACGTCATAGCGCTCGCGAGTGATGCAGTAGTAGTCCACCAGGTTGATCGCGCTCCAAGGTGTAAAGAACGCCAGCAAGAACAGGATGAAGGACTTGAACGCACCGAGGAACGAGTGCTGGCCGAGCAGCGCGATCAGGGTCGCAGCGCCGACGATGACCAGCACGAAGACCAGTCGCTGCAGGCGCGTTACGTTCAGGTGACCACGAAAACCGCTGATGATGGTCGCGATGCACATGAAGCTGCCGTAGGAGTTCAGCGTGGAGATGGTGACCTTGCCGAATGCGATGCTGAAATACAGCAACGCAGCGGTGGCGCCGGTGCCACCCAGGCCCACGATGTAGGCCACTTCGTGACCGGCGAACTGCCCATTGGCCGAGGCCGCGGCAAACACGCCGAGGATCATCGCCACCTGTGCGCCGATGACTGAACCGGCGCCTGCGGCAAAAAAGGTTTTCACCGAGGAAGTTTGGCTCGGCAGGTAACGCGAATAGTCCGCCACGTAGGGGCCGAAGGCGATCTGCCAGGATGCCGCGAGCGACACCGCAAGCAGGAAACCGCTCCAGCTGAAATGGCGGATTTGCAGGAGTGCGCCAACGTCCGTCTGGCTCATCAGGCGAGCGAACAGGTAAACAAAGGCAATCACACCAATAACGCTGGCGACACGGCCAATGAAGTGAATCACCCGATAACCGAGCACCGTGACCAGCACGATGACGCTGGCGAAAATGAGGATGCCGACACTGTCGCTGACACCAAACAACTGGCCCAGCGCCTGGCCGGAAAGCACGGTTCCCGTTGCGGTGAAACCCAGGTACATCAGGCACACCAGCACGATCGGGATGGCCGCGCCATACACACCAAACTGCACCCGGCTGGAGATCATCTGCGGCAGGCCCAGCTTGGGCCCTTGCGCGGCATGCAACGCCATGACGCCACCGCCCAGCAGTTGGCCGATCAGCAAACCGATCAACGACCAGAACACATCACCACCCAACACCACCGCCAATGCGCCGGTGACAATGGCTGTGATTTGCAGATTGGCACCCATCCAGAGGGTGAACTGGCTCAACAGCCGACCGTGTCTCTCCGTTTCCGGGATGTAGTCGATCGAACGTTTCTCGATCAACGGCTTGCTGCTTGCACGTGTGCTGGTGACAGCCATGGTTCAACCTCTGTGGATTGTTCTGGTTCGGCGATGCTCTTTTGTGGGAGCGGGCTTGCTCGCGAAAGCGGTGTGTCATTCAACACATGCCTCGGATGTAAAACCACCTTCGCGAGCAAGCCCGCTCCCACATGGGTTTTGCGTTATTTGCCGGTAATCATCGGCAGGTTCAGCCCCTGTTCCTTGGCGCAATCAATGGCGATCTGGTAACCGGCATCGGCATGACGCATCACGCCCGTGGCCGGGTCGTTGTGCAGCACGCGGGCAATGCGCTCGGCCGCTTCGTCGGTACCGTCGCAGACGATCACCATGCCCGAGTGCTGGGAGAAGCCCATGCCGACGCCGCCACCGTGGTGCAGCGACACCCAGGTCGCGCCGCTGGCGGTGTTGAGCAAGGCGTTAAGCAACGGCCAATCGGAGACCGCATCGGAGCCGTCCTGCATGGACTCGGTTTCACGGTTCGGGCTGGCTACGGAACCAGAGTCGAGGTGGTCGCGACCGATGACGATCGGCGCCGACAACTCGCCGCTACGGACCATTTCGTTGAAGGCCAGGCCCAGCTTGGCGCGTTGGCCCAGGCCAACCCAGCAGATACGAGCCGGCAAGCCCTGGAAGCTGATGCGTTCGCGGGCCATGTCCAGCCAGTTGTGCAGGTGGGCGTCGTCGGGGATCAGTTCCTTGACCTTGGCGTCGGTCTTGTAGATGTCCTGCGGGTCGCCGGACAGCGCAGCCCAGCGGAACGGGCCGATGCCGCGGCAGAACAGCGGACGGATATACGCCGGGACGAAGCCTGGGAAGTCGAAGGCATTTTCGACGCCCTCTTCCTGGGCCATCTGGCGGATGTTGTTGCCGTAGTCGAAGGTCGGCACGCCCATTTTCTGGAAGGCCAGCATGGCTTTGACGTGGACGGCCATCGATTGCTTGGCGGCCTTCACCACGGCGGCGGGTTCGGTCTTGGCGCGGGCACGGTATTGGTCCCAGGTCCAGCCGGCCGGCAAGTAGCCGTTGAGTGGGTCGTGGGCGCTGGTCTGGTCGGTGACCATGTCCGGGCGCACACCACGACGGACCATTTCCGGCAGTATCTCGGCAGCGTTCCCACACAGCGCGATGGAAATCGCCTTGCCTTCGGCGGTGTATTTCTCGATGCGCGCCAGGGCATCGTCGAGGTCCTTGGCTTGCTCGTCGACGTAGCGGGTTTTCAGGCGGAAATCGATGCTCACCTGTTGGCACTCGATGTTCAGCGAGCACGCACCGGCCAGCGTCGCGGCCAAGGGTTGCGCACCGCCCATGCCGCCCAGGCCGGCGGTCAGGACCCAACGGCCCTTGAGGTTGGAATCGTAGTGCTGGCGACCGGCCTCGACGAAGGTTTCATAAGTGCCTTGCACGATGCCCTGGCTGCCGATGTAGATCCAGCTGCCGGCGGTCATCTGGCCGTACATGGCCAGGCCCTTGGCGTCGAGTTCGTTGAAGTGCTCCCAACTGGCCCAGTGCGGCACCAGGTTGGAGTTGGCGATCAGTACGCGAGGGGCGTTACTGTGGGTCTTGAACACGCCCACCGGCTTGCCGGATTGCACCAGCAGGGTTTCGTCGTCGTTCAGGTTGGTGAGGCTTTCGACGATCTTGTCGTAGCACTCCCAGTTGCGCGCCGCGCGGCCAATGCCACCGTAGACCACCAGTTCCTTGGGGTTCTCGGCCACTTCCGGGTCGAGGTTGTTCATCAACATGCGCAGCGGCGCTTCAGTCAGCCAGCTCTTGGCGGTCAGCGTGTTACCGCGAGGGGCACGGATTTCAACGTCACGGTATTTTTCGGGTTTGCGGGTAGCGTCGGTCACAGCAAAAACTCCTCAGCGATCAATCCAGACCAGCCCGGGCAGTGGGCAGCGATTCAGCGGACGTTGCGTTGAATATCGGTGACTCATACGCATACGTCTTTACTTGTATGTACAAGCATATGCAATCAGGCGGCCAACTTGTTAGAGGTGGTGTTCAGAAACAGTTGGGCAATTGGCTGAAAGCCTTGTGATTTAAGGGCTGCTGAGCGGCATGAAATTTTTCAAGAGGGTTTTCGAGGGGGAAATTGGAGGGTCACAGACGCGTGGTGTTGCGCCACGCTGGGGCATTCGGTAACAAGTTGGTGCACAGAAGAAACAGCAGGCAGGCACCTTGTGGCGAGGGGGATTTATCTGTGGGAGCAAGGCTTGCCCGCGATGCCGGCGACTCGATTTTCTGGCGGACCGCATCGCCCTCGTCGCGGGCAAGCCTTGCTCCCACAAGGTACTCAATAAGCTGAAATTAGTGAGCCGTCAGCTCGATCACGCAGCATTGACCGTGAGTGGAGACATCCACCAACCCGGTGTTACCGCTCAGTTGCAAGCAGTCGTAGAGGCCCAAGTCCACGGCGGACTCACCGATCCTGATAGCCAGTCCCGGAGCGGCACTGAACACCAGCACCGTTTGCGCGTCACTGAAAAACCGTTGTAGACCGCCCAACCACTGCAACCGCGCGCGGTAACGCTGCGGCGCGTAGATCAGGTTGAAGTCGCGAATCGGTCCGCCCAGCAGTGTGCAAAACACATGGCTCTCGCCGCTGAAGGCAAAGGGGTCCAGCGGATGCAGAGCCCGCGTGGCCTGGCCATCGACGTTCAGCGTCATGCCTTCACCCTGCAAGACACTGATGACCCGCTCGTAACCGGCGAAGGTGGAAAAACCGCCCGACTCACCGATATCGGCAATCGACAGGCGCCAGCCGAAACCTTCCAGGCCGGCGCCGGCATCGCGAGTGATTTCCTCAGTGCTGCCGCCACCGTTTTTCCACGGCATGCGTGGGTAGTCTGCCGCGCGCAAAACCTTCAAATGGCTCATTTATGAAAGCGCCCTTCCAGACTGTGACGGGAGCCTGGATGGATCAGGCGTGCGGCGGTCACCGGCTGGCGTCCGGACCAGGTACGGCGACGGATCAACAGGCACGGCTCGCCCTTTTCGATCTGCAGCAACTTGCATTCGCTCGGCTCGGCCAGGATCGCCTCGACCACATGCTCGCCTTCGGTCAGCGGCGCGACCTGGTTGAGATAGGCGTAGGGCGTTTGCACGGTGAAGTCCTGCTTGAGGTATTCAGGCGCCACCAGTGCGTTGACGAAGCGGTCCTCGATTTGCACGGGGATGTCGTTCTCGAAATGCACGATCAGCGAATGGAACACCTTCTGGCCTTCGCGCATGTCCAGGGCCAGGGCCCGCTCGGAACCGGCCGCCTCTTCTTCCAGAGTGATGACCTTGCAGGAGTGCCGATGACCACGGGAGGCGATTTCGTCGGCGATGTTGTGCACTTCGAACAACGCGGACTGGCTCTTGGGCTCGGCCACGAAGGTGCCGACACCCTGCATGCGTACCAACAGGCCGTCGGCGGTCATTTCCCGCAGCGCACGGTTGATGGTCATGCGACTGAAGCCCAGTTGGCTGACCAGTTCGCTTTCCGACGGCACGCGGTAATGCGGCGGCCAGTTTCCACTGTCGATCTGCTGGGTGATCATTTGTTTGACGCGGGCGTACAGGGGGGCCGGACTGTCACCCATGTTTGCGGCCAGCGGCGGTTTGGCAGGCGGAGTCGACACGGCGGTTCCTTGTTCTGCGGATAAGAATGCTAGCTTGCCGGAGTTTACCGGCCAGGCAAACGTCTGTATATGTATATACAAATTACGCACGATGAGGTTGAACCATGTCCGCCTTCTTTGCCGAACGCGCGCTGCTGCCTAGTGGATGGGCCCATGATGTACGTCTTGAGGTCGATGCCGAAGGCGTCCTGACCCATGTCCAGGCCGGTTCCCACGCAGACGGCGCCGAACGGCTGGGCGGTCCGCTGTTGCCGGGTATGCCGAACCTGCACTCCCACGCCTTCCAACGGGCCATGGCCGGGCTGGCGGAAGTGGCGGGCAATCCCAACGACAGTTTCTGGACCTGGCGCGACTTGATGTACCGCCTCGTCGGAAAAATCAGTCCCGACCAACTCGGCATCATCGCCCGTCAGCTGTACATCGAAATGCTCAAGGCCGGCTACACTTCGGTCGCCGAATTCCATTACGTGCACCATGATATCGACGGCACGCCCTACGCCGACCCGGCGGAACTGGCCTTGCGCATCAGCCACGCCGCCAGCGCCGCTGGCATCGGCCTGACGCTGCTGCCGGTGCTCTACAGCCACTCCGGTTTTGGCGGCCAGGCGCCCAATGACGGGCAACGCCGGTTCATCAACAGCACCGAAAACTACTTGAAGCTTCAGTCACGCCTGCAGCCGATCCTGGCCGGGCAGCCGTCCCAGGCGCTGGGTCTGTGCTTCCACTCGCTGCGTGCCGTAACGCCCGGGCAGATCCAGGATGTGCTGGCCGCCAGTGACCGCGAGTGCCCGGTGCACATTCACATTGCCGAGCAGCAAAAGGAAGTCGATGACTGCCTGAGCTGGAGCGGCGCCCGCCCGCTGCAATGGCTGTACGAAAACACCGAAGTCGACCAGCGCTGGTGCCTGGTCCACGCCACCCACGCCAACGCCCAGGAAGTCAGCCTCATGGCCAGGAGCCGGGCGATTGCCGGCCTGTGCCTGACCACCGAAGCCAACCTGGGGGACGGGATTTTCCCGGCCGTGGATTTCCTCGCCCAGGGCGGGCGCCTGGGGATCGGCTCTGACAGCCATGTGTCATTGAGCGTGGTCGAAGAATTGCGTTGGCTGGAATATGGCCAGCGCCTGCGGGATCAACGGCGCAACCGCTTGTATCGAGCGGATCAGCCGATGGTCGGCCGCACCTTGTTTGACGCGGCGCTGGAAGGCGGTGCCCAGGCCCTGGGGCAACCGATCGGAGCCCTTGAAATCGGCAAGCGTGCCGACTGGCTGGTGCTCGATGGCAACGACCCGTACCTGGCCACGGCCCAGGGTGACGGGATCCTCAATCGCTGGCTGTTTGCCGGCGGCGATCGCCAGGTACGGGATGTGTGGGTCAAGGGCAAGCGCGTGATTGAAAACGGCCGTCATCCTGACGAACGCGAGGCCGCTGCGGCGTTCACCCAGGTACTAAGGGAATTGCTACGCTGAAATGTCGATTCATCATTGTCCTGCAACGACGCTCTATTACACATAAGTCAACATCCAACAATCCACCATAGGGATTTGGTCTTGCCAAAGGCGGACCAAATCCCTTCCTCCAGCCTGCAGCCCATCCGTTCGCCCCAAAGCCCTCCAATTGTTGAACCCCGTGCTCTGCCAAATGCATTCGAATTAACTTAACCGAACCATTAATAGAGTCTGCTTCTAGCAAACTCCAGAATCGCAACAATTAATAAC
This sequence comes from Pseudomonas sp. A25(2017), assembly GCF_002001065.1. Lineage (NCBI taxonomy): Bacteria > Pseudomonadati > Pseudomonadota > Gammaproteobacteria > Pseudomonadales > Pseudomonadaceae > Pseudomonas > Pseudomonas sp. A25(2017). Next base: position 112,525 of record NZ_MUOA01000068.1, read on the forward strand.
AACAAAAATTAGACATTCCGCGCTCAAAATTTACACTATCGCCGCGACCTGTTGGCAGTCCCTAAAAAAACCAATCATTACGACTCCAGACACCTATTAAAAATTCACGTCGACCAAAACGCGGAAAAAATATATGACAAAAAAAGACATCCAGAACATGCTTTCCCTACGCAAGCATGTCGAGGGAGGTTTTTTCTCTCAAACATTTGATTCTGCCATTAACGTAAACTTTGACCGAGCCGGGCTGAGTATTGAACGCGGCCTTGCGAGCGTCATTTATTACCTACTGACTGATGACAGCCCTATCGGTTATCTTCACACCAACTTATCGCCCATCATTCATTTCTACCACAGCGGCTCACCAATAACATATCGCTACATCCATACGAATGGAGATACTGAAGAACATATACTCGGCCCGGATCTGGTACAGGGGCATTCATTGCAACTTTATGCGCCCGCCGACATTTGGAAATGCAGTGAGCTTCAGCTGGGTGGTGAATACGGTTTGATCAGTGAAGTCACAGTGCCCGCTTGGAACGACCTGGATTCCCGGCTCGGTCAAAGAAACGAGCTGCTGAAAGCCTTTCCTCAACATGCGGCCTGGATTGAAAAATATAGCATTCCATGAGGATCTGGCATCCTTCGTTAAAAACACAAAAAACCCAACCAGTTTTTTGCCCACATCTCAACCACTCTCCAACAATTAAGCCCAAATCCAATGGCGCAGACGAGCCCGCACACTCCATGCTAATCCTAAACAGAATAAAAAGAACCACTTACACTAAAGCGTTGAGTTTCTATAACGACGTTGTCACCCAGTCTGGCCTCAGATCGGCCAGAGCCAGAGTACTCCTTGTATGTCCTGGCTACGAGTCAACCTTCCCGATGATCGAAAGCATTTCCCGTCATTTTGATCTGTGCGGAATCATAATAAAAAATTCCACAAAAAGAACGGCAGGCTCTCTCAAGGCATTATTAACAACTCAAGACTATCCAGTTTTGGACATCTCAAAGCAGGATATAAAACTTGCTTCACAAGAAACCATAGATAAATTACACACCGCAATTGGCGACAACAACTGCATAGTTTTGGACCATGGAGGCTATTTCGCCTTAAACGAAAAAATTCTGCGAGCACTAGGCCCCGATGTTATTTCCGGAATTGCGGAATATGCGTTAAATGGCGAACAAAGGTATATTTCACTCAACATTAATGACCGCCCAATCATTTCAGTGGGTAGACTTGCCTTGAAAAGGGAAAGTGACCATGCATCGGCTGACAGCATACTGCTTGCTGCCGAACTATACCTACAAAACGGTGGTGTCATGCTCTTCAATCAAGACACCAAAGTGGGTGTGATTGGCCACGGGACTCTTGGCAGCCGAATAACACACCAGCTCCAGGCAAGGCACGCAGAAAAACCATTGGTATACGATACAGACTCTGGCCGAACGACCGGAATCCCTGAAGAAAATATCGCACACCGCATTGATGAGCTTTATGCTAAATGCGATGTTATATTTTGCGCCACAGGCAACCATGCCATCAAAGCCAGTGACTTCGAAAAAGTCAGGGACGGCACAATCATATTTACAGTTACATCACCCGATGACGAGCTCAATCTTGAAGCACTGTTACGCGAAGGAATCATTTCACTTCAAGAACAGCACGAGAGCAGTCAAACCTATATATACATCGTACGTTCGACTGGCCACAAAATAATTCTCCCGTTTAATGGAGAATCACCCAACACATTGATTGATTTCGGCACTGCCGACCCATCCATACATCAGCCTTGCGCAGCTCATATCATTGCTGGAAACAGATTATCCCAAAATAATGTCCGCTATTCTTGCGGCGTACAGGATCTTAACAAAGAGGATGAGTCGCTCGCTTTCGATATTTGGCAACAGCACTACCGGATGCCCCCCACGGAAAGTGCGCTCCCGTTCAAGCCCCCCCAAAAAAACAAGATGGAGGAGCTCCCCTGCTGCTGACACTCCCTCAAGCCCACCGACTAATTCGAAGTCCTGGCCATCTGTCGATCCGACGCGCGCCAGATCAAGCGTGTGGTGTCGTAGCCCTGCTGGCGCGCGATGCTCAGCAGTTCCTCGCGCACGACGCTATTGACGGTCGGGGTACGGGACAGCAGCCACATGTAGCGACGGCTTGGGTCGCCGACGATGGCGGTCTTGTAGTCATCGCTGACGTACAACACCCAGTATTGCCCTTTCGCCACACCCGGCACGATCCGTGAAAACCAGTTGTCGAACTCGACCCAGAGCTTGTCGGTCTTGCCCGGCACCTGCGGCGAGGCGGTGCCCCTGGCTTCTTCCCACTGCCAGTCCGAGGTCAGGCAGCGATTGAGCACACCCACGTTGCCGTCTGGCTTGAGGGTGTAGTGGGCTTCCGATTGCGCGCAATTGCGCTGGAAATACATGGGCAGGCGGGCCAACTCATACCAGGTCCCTTGGTAGCGCTTGAGATTGACGCTGTTGACCGTCTTGGGTGCCAGCGGATCTTCGCCAGAAGTGGCACAGCCAGCCAAAACCAGGCCAGCCAAAAGCACAAAAACTAACCGCATCATTATTTTTCTCCCGCAGGCCTCTGGCCTCGGTTTACTTCAGGCCTTGGCCGGAAAACATCAACACTTTGTCACCGGCGTACTGCACGCTGATAAAGCTTTTCTGGTCGCCCCAGGTGCAGCTGGACATGCCGAGCGCGCCTGAACAATCGGTCGGTTTCCCCAGTAACGTTTCGACTTCGGACTTGGGCATGCCAGCCGACAGTTTCGAATAGTTTTCCTGGTTGACCTTGCTGCATGCAGTCAACACGACGCACATAAACAACAGGGCGATAGATCGCAGCGACATGGAGTAACTCCTGGAACGAAGGGTGGTGGCAGGGTGCCAACCTGATCCTTAGAAGAGAAAACCCCTATCTGGTTCCCTGACGCGCCCAGTATTTATTGGCTGTGCAGAGGTGTTTCATCGGTGAATCACCCGGTTTGTGACGCCGTCGTACCTTTCGTCGGGATTGGGGCCCTGACGCCTGATGGGCAGGGCTTTTGCGCCGATAAGAAGTAACAGCGCAAAACCCTGCGTTATGGCAAGTTGACAGCCCGTCCTGACCCGTCCCTTCGCGGTAGTGCTCTTAATGACCAGAAACATGAAATTCAGCCATAAAATCCTGCTGGCTGCCGCCCTCGTGGTGGCCGTCGCATTCGCCTGTTTCATCCTGTTCAACGACTACCGTCAACGCCAGAGCCTGCACGCCAGCACCGAGACCTCCATGCAGGAACTCGGCAGCCTGACCAGCCGCAACATCCAGACGTGGGTAGACGGCCGCATCCAACTGCTGCAATCGCTGGCCCAGCAGATCGCCGTGGACGGCAACAGTGCCGACAGCCTCAAGCGCGCCGTGGGCCTGCCGGCCTACACCGGCAATTTCCAGCTCAGTTATTTTGGTGGCACCGACGGCGTGATGTTCTCGGTACCGGCCGGCAATCGCGCCGCCGACTACGACCCGCGCGCCCGTGGCTGGTACAAGGCCGCCAACAGCGCACAGCAAACCATCGTCACCGAACCCTACATCGCCGCCTCGTCGGGCAAGCTGGTGATCACCGTCGCCACCCCGGTGCAGCACCAGAACCAGATGATTGGCGTGGCCGGTGCGGACATCGACCTGTCCAGCATCAGCGCCATCATCAATTCGCTGAACTTCGGCGGCCACGGCCACGCGTTCATCGTCAGTGCAGACGGCAAGATCCTGATCCACCCCGACAGCAAGCGCGTGCTCAAGACCCTGGCCGAGGCCTACCCTAACGGCGCGCCTCAAATCAGCCCGGGCGTGAAGGAAGTCGACCTCGACGGCAAGACCCAATTCATCTCCTTCACCCGCGTCAGCGGCGTGCCGGGCGCCGATTGGTACGTGGCATTGGTGCTCGACAAGGACACCGCGCTGGCGATGCTCAGCGAGTTCCGTACTTCGGCGCTGATTGCCATGGTCATCGCGGTGGTGTTCATCATCGCCCTGCTCGGCATGTTGATCCGCGTGTTGATGCAACCGCTGCTGACCATGGGGCGCGCCATGCATGACATCGCCGAGGGCGAAGGCGACCTGACCCGACGCCTGGTCATCCACGGCCAGGACGAATTCGGTGCCCTGGGCACGTCGTTCAACCGTTTTGTCGAGCGCATTCACACCTCGATCCGCGAAGTGGCCTCGGCCACTGGCCAGGTCAACGAAGTCGCCCTGCGCGTGGTCAGCGCGTCCAACTCGTCGATGTTCAACTCCGACCAGCAGGCTTCGCGCACCAGCAGTGTGGCCGCTGCCATCAACCAGCTCGGTGCCGCCGCCCAGGAAATCGCCCAGAACGCCGCCCTCGCCTCGCAACACTCCAGCGATGCGCGCAACCTGGCCGAAGACGGCCAACAAGTGGTGGATAAAACCATCGCGGCCATGCAGCAGTTGTCGGCCAAGATCAGCGATTCGTGCGGCAACATCGAAACCTTGAACAGCAACACGGTGAACATCGGCCAGATTCTTGAGGTGATCACCAGTATTTCCCAGCAGACCAACCTGCTCGCCCTCAACGCCGCCATCGAAGCGGCCCGTGCCGGTGAAGCCGGACGCGGCTTCGCGGTGGTGGCCGATGAAGTGCGCAACCTGGCCCACCGCACCCAGGATTCGGCGCAGCAAGTGCAGAAGATGATCGAAGAGCTGCAAGTCGGCGCCCGGGAAGCGGTACTGACCATGACGGACAGCCAGCGCCAGAGCGAAAGCAGCGTCGGCATCGCCAACCAGGCCGGCGAGCGCCTGGGCAGCGTGACCCAGCGTATTGGTGAGATCGACGGCATGAACCAATCCGTGGCCACCGCCACCGAAGAACAGACCGCCGTGGTGGAGTCGATCAACGTCGACATCACCGAGATCAACACCCTGAACCAGGAAGGCGTGGAAAACCTGCAAGCCACCTTGCGGGCCTGTGCCGACCTTGAGCAGCAGGCGGCGCGGTTGAAGCAGTTGGTGGGTAGCTTCCGGATCTAGTGCTCTCAAGGGCCCTTTCGCGAGCAAGCCCGCTCCCACAGTTGACCGAGTTCCGTCAGGTAAACGCGATCAACTGTGGGAGCGGGCTTGCTCGCGAAGACGGCATCAGCCGCGCAGAACACTCAGAACCTGGACCCAGGCCTGTTCAAGAATTCCACTTCCTCAGCCGTGGACTCGCGCCCCAACACCGCATTGCGATGGGGAAAGCGCCCAAACCGGGCAATGATCTTCTGATGCCGTTCGGCATAATCCAGGTTGTCCTCAAACACCGCCCGCTGCGCCTCCGGCTGTTCTCGCACCAAGTCGATAAACCGTGACACGGCCTCGTTCTGCACCGCCAGGTTTTCGCAGTGTTCGAGTACGAGATAGATGAATACCCGCTGGATCGGTTTGAGTTGCCGGTCAAAACCCGCTGCCATGCCCTGGGCCACCAGCGCTTGGGCACGCAGGTCACCGGAGAAGGCCTTGGGGGTGTCGCGGAAGATCATTCGCGGGAGTTGGTCGAGTAGCAGCACCAGGGCCAGCCAACCTTCCGGGCGTTGCGCCCAGTCAGTCAATCCGCCGGCCAGTGCCAGCTCGACCTGATCGCCAAAGCGCTCGTTGGCCTGGCGATCATGGCGTTTGCCGAACCACAGCTTGCCTCTGTCAGCCGATATCTCGTCCGGTGTCTTGGCTGAACCAAACCACCAGTCGAGCAACGGCTGCCAGGGCTCGGCCATGATTTATTCCTTGTGGTAGGCCGTGGCGCGCGCCACTTCTTCCTTCGAGCCGAGGAACACCGCTACGCGCTGGTGCAGGCCTTCGGGCTTGATATCGAGGATACGCTGGTGGCCGTCGGTGGAAGCGCCGCCCGCCTGTTCCACCAGGAACGACATCGGGTTGGCTTCGTACATCAGGCGCAGTTTGCCTGGCTTGGACGGCTCACGGCTGTCGCGCGGGTACATGAACAGACCGCCACGGGTCAGGATGCGGTGCACATCGGCAACCATCGCGGCAACCCAGCGCATGTTGTAGTTCTTCTTTAGCGGGCCTTCTTCGCCCGCCAGCAATTCTTCGACGTAGCGTTTTACCGGGGCTTCCCAGTGACGCTGGTTGGACATGTTGATGGCGAATTCCTGGGTGGTTTCAGGAATGGTGATGTCTTCGTGGGTCAGTACGAAGCTGCCCATTTCGCGGTCCAGGGTGAAGCCCTTGACGCCGTCACCCAGGGTCAGCACCAGCATGGTCTGAGGGCCGTAGATGGCGTAACCGGCAGCGACCTGCTCGGTGCCTGGCTGCAGGAAGGCCTTTTCATTCAAGGCTTCGTTCTGGCTCAGGTATTCATTCGGGCAACGCAGTACCGAGAAGATGGTGCCAACCGGTGCGTTGATGTCGATGTTCGACGAACCGTCCAGTGGGTCAAACACCAGCAGGTAGGCACCCTTGGGGTATTTGCCCGGGATCTGGTAGGCATTGTCCATTTCCTCGGACGCCATGCCGGCCAGGTGACCGCCCCATTCGTTGGCTTCGAGCAGGATTTCGTTGGACAGCACGTCGAGCTTCTTCTGCACTTCGCCCTGCACGTTTTCGGTGCCCATGCTGCCCAGGACACCACCCAGCGCGCCTTTGGAGACGGCGTGGCTGATTTCCTTGCACGCACGCGCCACCACTTCGATCAAAAAGCGCAGATCGGCAGGGGTGTTGTTGCTGCGGGTCTGCTCAATCAAATAGCGACTCAAGGTAACGCGGGACATGGACGGCTCCGAAGAATAGGGGACGGAAAAACCAGCGCAGTTTAGCGCGAGTCGGGACTTAATTCCTCCTATGAGACGGGATATGGAGGATTGAGTTCATATCCGAGCCTGCCAACCTGCGTAGGAGCTGTCGAGCGAAGCGAGGCTGCGATCTTTTGATCTTGATTTTTCACTCAAGATTCAATTGTCTGGGGCAAGATCGCAGCCTCGTTGCACTCGACAGCTCCTACGCAGCTCCTACGGGGATTTGACCGGCGGCTTGCGCAACAGGCTGAACGCCATCGCCGCGAGGAACAGCACGCTGAGCAGCAGCACCGCCCACAAGCCGATTTTCTTCCAGTTGGTCTCGACCGTCGCAGGCGCGCTTGCCGTGGCCGCCGCCGGGGTCGACGTGGCCGCGCCGTTCATGGTCGCCGTACCCAGCGTCGCCAGGCGCGACGGTTTGTAATCGGGCACCAGCGTGCTCAGTGGCAAGCTGGCCGCTTTGACGGTCGCGCTGCCCAGCGCCAGGCGGTAGGGCCCTTCGCCGCGCGCCAGGAACACCACCTGGGTCGGACGCACGGCAAAGCGCAGGGCCGGGGCTTCGCTACCCAGGCCGCCGCCGCGCTCATCCACGGTCAATTTCAATTGCTGCACGGTCTGGCCGGACAGTTGCAATTGGTTTTGCAACACATCCTGGCCGTTCTGGGTCAGGCGATAGAGCAAGCCACTGCCCAACGGTTGCCACGGATGGCTGCTTTCACGGCGACCGGCCAGGGTCACCGGCGCCAGGCTGTTGGCCTGGCTCAGTTCGACCTGCACCTGCTCGATGTTCAGCCCCATGGGCAACTGCCAGGTGTATTCACCGGCCTTCGCAGTGCTGCCGGCCAACGGCTGCGACCAGACCAGCGGCAACGGCAGGCTTTCGCGGCTGGCGCTTTGCAGTTGGGCCGAGGTCAGGATCGGCGCGGAGGACGGCGAATCCCACAACAACCGCAAGTAACGCGCCGATTGCCCCGGCAAGCTCACTTCATGCTGCTCGACTCGCTCATCGGCAAAGGTCAAGCGCGCCACCTGGCCTTCGCCCCACGACTGCCAGTGCTGCAAGTCGTCACTGGCTTCGATGGTGAACCGCTGGAAACCGTCGCGCTCACTGGTCCAGTCGAGGATCAACTGCTGCAACGGTGCCTTGATCGCGCTGGCATCCAACAACCAGCCACGCAACGCCTCCTCCCCTGCTTCGAGCCGGCTGGAGGGTTGGACCTCCACCAGGGTGCCGTTGGCGTTCGATTGCACTCGCACACTGGGCGCACGCTCGTTGTCATCGACGGCGTTGTACAGCGGGAACCACTTCACGTCGGTGAGGGTGCGGTTTTCCCGGCTCTGGGCCGACTCGCGCACCAGGGCGTAGGCCTGGGGCTGGCCGGTGGCGTTGAAGACCCGCAGGTCGCTCAGGTCGGTCTGCCGCGCTTGCAGCTGAACGTCCAGTGGCAATGGGAGGCGATACCACGGCCCCTCGCCACTCAAGGCCAATGGCACCTGATGGGCGAAATCCGCCGGTTGCTCCTGGGCCGTAGCCGACAAGGCTACCCACAATCCGACCACACCCAGCCCGATCCGATTCAACTTGCGACTCAAGATGACACTCCCTCACTGACAGGCATAGGCGGCTCATCCTCGGCGACCGTCTCCGGGCGCTTGGGTGGCAGCGGTGCGAAGTAGCCCACCACCAATAGCAACACACCCACGCCGATAAACGACACGATCCGCGCCAGACCGCCACGGTTACTCAATTCGACAAAGAACAACTTGGCGACGACCACGGCGATCAACGCCGCACCGATCAGCCACACTTCACGACGATGGCGCAGGTGGCCCCCGATCATCAGGCCCAGGGCAATCAGGGTCCAGACAATGGACAAGCCGGCCTGCACGAACATCGACTCGAGCAGCGCATCCAGTTCGTACGGGACACCCATCCACTGGTGGGCAGTGCGCATCACCAGGGCCGTGAAGAACGCGAACAGCGACACACCGGCGATCAACTGGGCGATGTGCCCGACGCGACTCCAGCGGTTCGTCGATTGCGCCACGGCGTTGCGGGCCCACACATAGATGCCGAACAAGGCGAACAGCAGGCCCAATTCCAAGGGATTGAGCAACGGCACATACGGCAGCGGCTCTGAGTTGCCATCACTGAAGGTGTTGGTCAGCCAGAACCAAGCGAGCATCAACAGCGCCATCGGCGCCGCCGCATAGACGCGGTATTCGCGCGGTTGGGCCGCTACCGGCCACGGCAAGGTACGCGGCGTGGCCATCAGCACCAGGTAAAGGCCTGGCAGGATCGCCCAGGCCAGCCAGCGCCAGGCGTTGTACTGCTCGGACAGCAACAGCAGGCCGTAACGCAACTCCAGCATCAACACCGCCATCAGCAACCAGCAACCGAGCACATGGGCCGTGCTGCGTGCTTGGGCCGGTAGTGTTGCAGCCAGGCGCTTGAGAGAGAGGAAATGCACGGCAAATACCGCCAGCCAGGCCAGCCAGCCGAAATTCGCGGCAGGGTGATAGTGGCTGTGCCACGTTGCTACCAGCACGCAGCCCGCCGCCGGAATCAGCAAGGTGCACAGCAGCCCCAGCGCCGGCCATTTCAACCGCAGCGCCAAGACCGTCCATACCGCCACGCTGATCGCCGCGACCAGCAGCAGCCAGCTGCCTTGCAGGTTCGCCGGGGCAAAGCGCAATACTTCGCTGACCCACGCCAGCGCCCACCAACCGGCGCCCCAGATCAGCAGCAGCTCGGACAAGCGCTGCAAGCTCAAGGCCTCGAGTTCCCGCGCCGCGTGCGCCCGCTGCAGGCGCCATGCGCCCACCAGGGCTGCCAGCCCCAGCACCAGCGGCGTCCAGAAGCCGCTATGGGCCAGCGGTCGCAGATCCTCGGCGTTGAGCGGCCCCAACAGCGCCGGCCCCGCGGTCAGGAACGCCGCACCGCCCAGCAGTTGCAGCAGCAGGCCGAAGACAAAACTCACGCGCTGTTTCAGGTACAGGCTCAGCCAGATGATCAACAGGCCGCTGGCCGCCCACACACCGCTCGCCGTTTGCCACGGCAGGACGAACAGCACCGCGAGGTTGATCAGCACCAGCCCCGCCAGCAACACCACCGACAAGCCGCGCAGCAACCGAACATCGTTGCGCACCATGTCGTCACGTGCCGCCAGCAACATGCCGCCAATCAACGCCAGGCCGATCAGCGAGGCGCTGAGCAAACCGCTCCAGCCCGCGCTGAACACCGCCGCCGAATCCCCCTCGGCGCCTTGCAAGCGCAGCAGGAACAGCGCGCCGCCGAGCAATTGCACCCCAAATGCGCTGAACAGGAAGCTGCGCGACTGCAGGCGCAGGCCAACAAACAGCGTTGCCAATCCAGCCAGGGCCCAGGCGATGGCGGTGCCGTGGGTGAAGAAGAACAGTGGTGCCAGCAGATAGAGGAAACTCAACCCCAGCACAGCCAGCACCGGCAGGCCTTGGCGCTCCCAATGGGCGCTGTGTCCGGGCTCAGCCTTGTGCAGTTGGTAGAAGGTGAACAGCAAGGCGCCGCCGAGCATCAACGCGCCCAGCGCAGACCCATCGAGCAGGCTGCCGTCGCCGATACGCAATTCGCTGACGAACGCCAGTGCCGAGCCCAACTGCAGCAACAAGGCAAAAGCCCGGGCGAATGGGCGCTGCTGGCGCAGGCCCAGCCAGAAGATCCCTGCGCCCTCCACGGCCCACGCCGCTGCGGTCCAACGAGCATCGAGCCCCAAAGGGATCGCCAGGCTGGCAAAAATCACCCCCAAGGCCAGGCAGGTTTCCGCCAGCAGCAGGGCGCGACCGCCCATCAATACCCGCGCCAGGCCCATGTAGATCATGCCCAGGGCAAGGGCGCTGAACGCAGCGGCGAACTCAAAATGCTGCACCAACGCGAACTGCAAGCCGAAGCCCACCAGCGGCGGGCCGAACAGCATGGTGCCGTCCACGTAATCACCCTTGCGCGCCGACCAGTGCAACAGCGCATCGCGGCTGGCGTCTTCGGGAGCATCGCTCATTTCCAGCAACTTGCGCCGGGTGAACAGCAAGCCAATCGCCAGGTAGACAAGGAAGAACAGGATCAGGAACGGTTCGGTGCTCCAGAGCAGTTCCGGCGTGTAGGAACGCATGCCCCAGGCGAAACCGATGCCGAAGGTGCCGACAAAACCGATCAGGTTGAGCAGGCGCCAGGCCTTGAACCAGGCAATCGCAAGGATGCCGGCATTGAGCAGGATGAAATAGCTGAACAGGGCGACGTGGTTGCCACTGCCGGTGGAGGTCAGGATCGGCGCGGCAAACCCGCCCAGCGCCGCAGCCGCAGCCAGGCCCAGGGCGTTCTGGGTAATCGCCAGGATTGCCGAGAACACCGTCACCGCGACCAGCAAGCCCAGGGCCGCCTTGGAATCGAGCAACGGATGCAGGCGCATGGCCGCGAACACCGTCAGGTACAGCACCGCGATCCCGGTGCCCTGGAGCATAAGCGCATAGTTGCTGTTGCGTTGGCGCAACCACCAGCCCAGGCCCAACAGGCCCAACGCGCTGGCCGCGACGCCGGCGTAACGCAATTCGATCGGCACCACCATGCCTTCGGTGGCGTAGCGCAGCAAAAACGCCAGGCCGAGGAACAACAGCACCACACCGACCCGCAGCACCGTGTTGCCACCGAACAGCCAGTTGCGCGCGCCAATCACGGCGCGGTCGAACAGATTCGGGCCACGGGGGGCCGCGGGTTTCGAAACCCTCGGTTCCAGGGGCAACGGGGTGAAGTCGCGGTCGGCACGCCGACTGGACGTGGTTGGCGCGGGTTTCCAAACGTCATCGGGCAACGGCTGGCTGGCTTGGGTGGCCATCGTGGGAACGGGCTCGAGATCTGGCGGCAACTCCCAGACCAGCTCTGGCTCGGTGCGCGCTTCGGGCTTCGCGGCCTGGGGCACGACAACCTCGGGCGCTGGCGCAGGCTCACTCGATGCGGCAACGGCCCCGCGCTCGAACACTGCCAGCCGTGCCTCCAACGTGAGCAAGCTCTGCTGGGCCTCTTGCAACAAGATCTGTTGCTTGGCCGCCTGGATACCCAGGCGCCCCAATCGAAACGACTGAGCGATGCCAAGCCCCACCAGCGCGCCTATCAGCGCATCGGCGAACGACTCGTCCACCACCCAGCCGAGTGCCAGGCCCAACAGCGTCAAGATCCATTGCATGGTCGATATCCCTAAGCGGCCCGTGCGGGCGTAACCGGGGTGATGCGGTGCCTGGATCAGTCTAGTGGAAACCCCCAAACCCTGTGGGAGCGAGCTGTGTGGGAGCAAAGCTTGCTCGCGATCCAGGCGCTGCGGTCCTCAAGAGACCGCGGCGTTTTCATCGCGGGCAAGCCTTGCTCCCACACAGCTCGCTCCCACATTGGATTGTTGGCACTTCCAGTGCTGAGCCCGGCCACATAGCCCGGCGAAACTGGCGCCTAGTATATCGACGAAGCCCAACCGCCGTTGGGCTTCGCTCACATTTCTTACAGCAAATGCTACTCCAGGGCTTTCCAGATGTCGGTCGCGTACTCACGGATGGTCCGATCCGAAGAGAACCAGCCCATGCGCGCGGTGTTGAGCACCGCCGAACGCCACCATTGCTTGGAGTCATGCCAACGCTCTTCGACCTTGGCCTGGGCGTTCCAGTACGAGTCGAAGTCGGCGCAGACCAGGAAGCGATCGTAATCGACCAACGAGTCCACGAGCCCGGCGTAGCGCATCGGATCATCCGGCGAGAACACCCCGCCGCGAATCGCCTGCAACACATCGTTGAGCCGATGGGACGCGGCGATGTCCGGCGCGGCGCTGAACTCACCGTTTTGCTTGCGGGCCTCCACCTGCTCGGCAGTCAGGCCGAAGATGAACATGTGCTCACCGCCGACGCGCTCATGCATCTCCACGTTGGCGCCGTCCATGGTGCCGATGGTCAGTGCGCCGTTGAGGCCGAACTTCATGTTGCTGGTGCCCGACGCTTCGAAACCGGCCGTGGAGATCTGCTCCGACAGGTCCGCCGCCGGGATGATGCTTTCGGCCAGGCTGACGTTGTAGTTGGGCAGGAACACCACTTTGAGCAGGCCACGCACGGTCGGGTCGTTGTTCACCACCCGGGCGATGTCGTTGGTCAGCTTGATGATCAGCTTGGCCTGGTGATAGCTGGCGGCAGCCTTGCCGGCGAAGATCTTCACCCGCGGCACCCAGTCCACTTCCGGCTCGGCGCGGATCGCCTGGTACAGCGCCACGGTGTGCATCAAGTTGAGCAACTGGCGCTTGTACTCGTGGATCCGCTTGACCTGCACGTCGAACATCGCCGCCGGGTTCACGGCGATGCCCAGGCGCTCGTGGATCAGATAAGCCAGGGCCTTCTTGCTGTGCAAGCGCTGCTCGGCGAACAGCTTGCGAAACGCCGGCTTGTCGGCAAACGGCTCCAGTTCGATCAGGCGCTCCTCGGGGTTGTCGAGCACGCTCGGGCCGAGGGCGTCGACCATCATCGAGGTCAATTCGGCGTTGGCCTGGAACAACCAGCGGCGGAAGGTGATGCCGTTGGTCTTGTTGTTGATCCGATCCGGATAGAGCTTGTGCAGCTCGGAAAACACCGTGCTGCGCATCAGTTGGGTATGCAACCCGGACACGCCGTTGACGCTGTGGGAACCGAGGAACGCCAGGTTGCCCATGCGCACCCGGCGACCGTTGTCCTCTTCGATCAGCGAAACCGAACGCAGCACATCAAAATCGTGCACGCCCTTGGCTCGCAGCGAATCGATGTGCTGGGCGTTGATCAGGTAGATGATCTGCATGTGCCGGGGCAACATGCGCTCCATCAGCCCCACCGGCCAGGTTTCCAGGGCTTCGGGCAGCAACGTGTGGTTGGTGTAGGACAGTGTGTCCTGGGTGATCTGCCAGGCCGCGTCCCACGCCACGTCGTAGACGTCCACCAGTTGCCGCATCAGCTCGGCCACGGCAATGGATGGGTGAGTGTCGTTGAGCTGGATCGCCGCGTGGTCGCCCAGGGTCAGCACCGAGGTGTGCATGTTGCGATGACGACGCAGCAGGTCCTGCAGCGAGGCGGCCACGAAGAAGTACTCCTGGCGCAGGCGCAGTTCCTGGCCAGCCTCGGTGCTGTCGGCCGGGTACAGCACGCGGGAAATACTTTCGGCCCGGGCCACTTCGGCTACCGCGCCCAGGTGGTCGCCAGCGTTGAAGCGCTCCAGGTGCAGGTCTTCCACGGCGCGGGCACGCCACAGGCGCAGGGTGTTGACGCTGGCACCGCGCCAGCCCACCACGGGTGTGTCATAGGCGATGGCCCGCACGGTTTCGGCCGGGGACCAGACTTGCCGGGTTTTACCCGCCTCATCGGTCACGGTCTCGACGCCACCGCCAAAGCCGATCGGGTAGACCACCTCCGGCCGCTCGAACTCCCACGGGTTGCCGAAATCCAGCCAGTGTTCGGTCTGCTCCTGCTGCCAGCCGTCGACGATCGCCTGGCGGAACAGGCCGTGTTCATAACGAATACCGTAGCCATGGCCGGCGATGCCCAGGGTCGACATGCTCTCCATGAAACATGCGGCCAAGCGGCCAAGGCCACCGTTGCCCAACGCCGCATCCGGCTCGAGCAGACGGATGCGCTCCAGGTCCACGCCCAACTCGGTCAGGGCTTCGCGGGCGGTATCCAGCAGGCCGAGGTTGCTCAGGCTGTCGTAGAGCAAGCGACCGATGAGAAATTCCAGGGAGAGGTAATAAACGCGCTTCTGGCCCTTGCGGTAGATCTGTCGCGTGTGGTCCATCCAGTGATCGACCATGTGGTCGCGGGCGGCGAGGGCAATGGCTTCGAACCAGTCGTGATCAAACGCATGATCCGGATCCTTGCCGACGGCATAAGTGAGTTTGGTCAACACGGCGTCGCGAAATGCGGCAACTTCGGCTTCGCGAACAAGTGGTTCTTGAGTCATTGATAAGACCTCGAACGAGCATGGAATTGTCTGAGCCTAGACGGTCTGACAGACGGTACAGGCTCTTGGTTCGGTGGATTTCCCCGAGTGTCGGAGAATCATCGCCATGGAATTGCCGGATGGTCGAATGAATGCAGGGGCCGTGCCGATCCGGGCGGGTTTGGCCGGGATGAAAAAAAACTGGCGGATGGTCGTTCAAAATTTCACCAGTCCCGGTATGATCGCGCGCCCTGATGCATGCTGGTAAACCGTGATGATGAAGCCCAACCTGATCGCCGCCGCGGAGATCGACCGACTCGATACCTGGGCCAAGTACTCCGCCCCGATGTGCGGTTCCTGCGTGTCGAGCTGCTGCACGCTGCCGGTGGAGGTCAAGATCAAGGACCTGATCCGCATCGGCATCGTCGATGAGTTCGAACTGGGCGACCCGCCGAAGAACATCGCCAAGCGCCTGCAAAAGGAAGGGATCGTCGAGCGCTACAACCAGAAGTCGGAAATCTTCACGCTCCAGCGCATGAGCAACAACGATTGCCTTTATCTGGACCGCAAAAGCCGGTTGTGCACCATTTACGAGAAACGTCCGGACACCTGCCGCAACCATCCACGGGTCGGGCCACGTCCGGGCTATTGCGCCTACAAACCCAAGGAAGTGGAGCGCGAGCGGAATCCGCGGACGCTGGACAAATTCTGATCGACTACTGGCTCAACTGCGCCTGGACCATCGTTTATCGCGAGCAGGCTCGCTCCCACAGTTGATTTTCAGCGGATACAGATTTTGTGTCCGACATAAATCCACTGTGGGAGCGAGCCTGCTCGCGATAGGGCCCTGACAAACTAGACACAAACTCCAGGCATAAAAAAACGCCCCTGATTTCACAATCAGGGGCGTTTTTTTAGCTGCTAACTAAGTCGAAACTCAGTTGCCGCTTTTCTTGGCAGCGCGGGTACGCTCGCTTTCGCCAAGGATTTTCTTACGCAGGCGAATCGACTTCGGCGTCACTTCACACAGCTCGTCTTCCTGCACGAACTCCAGAGCTTGCTCCAGGGTGAACTTGACCGGCGGAACCAGGGCGATGGTTTCGTCTTTGCCCGAAGCACGCATGTTGTCGAGCTTCTTGCCTTTGGTTGGGTTCACGCCCAGGTCGTTGTCGCGGCTGTTCAGGCCGACGATTTGACCTTCGTAGATATCCTGGCCGTGCTCGACGAACAGCTTGCCGCGCGCTTGCAGGGTTTCCAGCGAGTAGGTCAGTGCCTTGCCGGTCGCAACCGATACCAGGACACCGTTCTGACGGCCAGACATGTCGCCGGACTTCATCACGTCGTAACGATCGAAGATCGAAGTCAGGATGCCGCCACCGGAGGTCAGGGTCAGGAACTCGTTACGGAAACCGATCAGGCCACGAGCCGGGATGTTGTACTCAAGGCGCACACGGCCCTTGCCATCCGGAACCATGTTGGTCAGGTCGCCTTTACGCAGGCCCATTTGTTCCATGATCGCGCCCTGGGATTCTTCCGGCAGGTCGATGGTCACGTTTTCGTACGGTTCGTGCTTGACGCCATCAACCATGCGGATGATCACTTCAGGACGGCCCACACCCATTTCGAAGCCTTCGCGACGCATGGTTTCGATCAGTACCGAGAGGTGCAGCTCACCACGGCCGGAGACCTTGAACTTGTCGGCCGAGTCGCCTTCTTCAACGCGCAGTGCCACGTTGTAGAGCAGCTCTTTGTCCAGGCGTTCCTTGATGTTACGGCTGGTCACGAACTTGCCTTCTTTACCGCAGAATGGCGAGTCGTTGACCTGGAAGGTCATGGAAACGGTTGGCTCGTCGACGGTCAACGGCTTCATCGCTTCGACGTTCAGTGGGTCGCACAGGGTGTCGGAGATGAACAGTTGCTCGAAGCCGCTGATGCAGACGATGTCGCCGGCCGCTGCTTCTTCAACGTCGATGCGGTGCAGGCCGTGGTGACCCATCAGCTTGAGGATACGACCGTTGCGCTTCTTGCCGTCGGCGTCGATGGCAACCACCGGGGTGTTCGGCTTGATGCGACCACGGGCGATACGGCCAACACCGATAACACCCAGGAAGCTGTTGTAGTCCAGTGCCGAGATCTGCATCTGGAACGGACCGTCACGGTCGACTTTCGGTGCTGGTACGTCGTCGACGATCGACTGGTACAGCGGGGTCATGTCTTCAGCCATGGCGGTGTGGTCCAGACCGGCAATACCGTTCAGGGCCGAGGCGTAGACGACTTTGAAGTCCAGCTGTTCTTCGGTGGCACCCAGGTTGTCGAACAGGTCGAAGATCTGGTCCAGAACCCAGTCCGGACGCGCGCCTGGACGGTCAACCTTGTTGATGACCACGATCGGACGCAGACCGGCTTCGAAAGCCTTCTTGGTCACGAAACGGGTTTGCGGCATAGGGCCGTCTTGAGCGTCAACCAGCAGCAGCACGGAGTCGACCATCGACATCACGCGCTCTACTTCACCACCGAAGTCGGCGTGGCCCGGGGTGTCCACGATGTTGATGTGGTAGCCATTCCAGTTGATGGCGGTGTTTTTCGCCAGGATGGTAATACCGCGCTCTTTTTCCTGGTCGTTGGAGTCCATCACGCGCTCGTCGTTGAGCTCGTTGCGCTCCAGGGTGCCGGATTGACGCAAGAGTTTGTCTACCAGGGTGGTCTTACCATGGTCAACGTGAGCAATGATGGCGATGTTGCGTAGATTTTCGATCACTTGTGTATCTCGATCAGAGGATTCGGTGTGCTGACAGGTCGTGGCAGCGATTTACGTTGAGTCCGACAAAGCCGTTACAGCCTGTCGGCGGCGTCGGGGGGCCGGTGACGCAGGCCACAGGCAAACAGCCCCGGGCACTTAGCTCGGTCGATAAACGCGCACATTGGCATGCCCCTCACTGAGCAAATGGTGGGCATGCAGGCGACTCATCACGCCTTTGTCGCAATACAGCAGGTACTGGCGAGTAGGGTCCAGTTCCTTGAAACGCGCGTTCACTGCATAGAACGGCATCGTTTTTACCTCGATGCCGGCGATACTCAGCGGGTCGTCTTCAGCGTCGTCCGGGTGACGGATGTCGATGATGATCTGACCGGCCAGCGCTTCGCCGACTTCTTCAATCTGAATGTCCTGGCCCAACTCATCGATGACTCGATCGATTGGCACCAGCCTGGCGTTTTCGAGCGCACGCTCGAGCACCGCCATGTCGAATTCTTTCTCTTCGTGTTCCACCCGCCCGCGCTTGGCCGCCGTCTTCGGATTGACCGAGATGACGCCGCAGTACTCCGGCATGTGCCGGGCAAACTCGGCGGTGCCGATTTCATTGGCCTGGTCGATGATGTCCTGCTTGTGGCTGGCAATCAGCGGCCGCAAGACCAGCTTCTCGGTCACGCAGTCGATCACCGACAGGTTCGGCAACGTCTGGCTCGACACCTGGGAGATCGCCTCGCCGGTCACCAGCGCATCGATTTGCAGGCGGTCGGCAATTCGTGAAGCGGCGCGCAACATCATACGCTTCAAAATGACGCCCATATGACTGTTATCGACTTTGCCGAGAATCTCGCCCAGGACTTCTTCGAACGGCACACTCACAAATAACACGCGTTGGGAGCTGCCGTACTTCTTCCAGATGAAGTGCGCCACTTCCATCACGCCCAGTTCATGGGCACGCCCGCCGAGGTTGAAGAAGCAGAAATGGCTCATCAACCCGCGACGCATGATCTGGTAGGCGGCGACCGTGGAGTCGAAACCGCCGGACATCAGCACCAGGGTCTGCTCCAGCGAACCCAGCGGATAGCCGCCAATGCTGTTGTGCTGGCTGTGGATCACGAACAGCCGCTGGTCGCGAATTTCGATGCGTACTTCGATCTGCGGGTCTTTCAGCGAAATACCGGCCGCGCCGCACTGTCGGCGCAACTGGCTGCCGACGTACTTTTCCACGTCCATCGAACTGAACGGGTGCTTGCCGGCACGCTTGCAGCGCACCGAAAAAATCTTGCCGGCCAGGGCATCACCATAATGGAGCATGCACTTGGCGAGGATGTCGTCGAAATCCCCCAGCGGGTATTCATCGACTTGCAGGAAATGCGCGATGCCCGGCATGCAGCTCAGGCGCTCGGTCATTTCCTTCAGGACCTTGGGTTCGCTGACACGGGTTTCCAGCTCGAGGTTGTCCCACACGCCATTCACCACCACGGCCGGGTCCAGGTCTCGGAGCACGGCACGGATGTTCTTGGCCAACTGGCGGATGAAACGCATCCGTACCGGGCGGCTCTTGATGGTGATCTCGGGGAAGACTTTTACGATTAGTTTCATGAAAACAGCGCGCGAACGGCCAGCCGAAAAAGGGGGGCGCGGATTATAGCGGAAATTGCTCAAGGTTTAACCAGTTTATGTGCAGATGGTTTTACACGCACCAAAACAGGTCATTATCGATTGACGGCGCCACATTGCAGTGCGTTATTGTCTGACAATCTTTGATTTACGCCTTTAAAAGCGTGGATTTGGTGCAAAAAAACCCATGGCGGGGCACTGGCATGCAATTTGCTCCCTTGTGAGGCAGGTTGCCTTGGCAGAGTATTCGCGCCGGCATCACCCATATCTAAGGGCACTCCACTACCCGCCCGAAGCCACCCGGAGGACATATGTCGAAGTCGGTTCAACTCATCAAAGATCATGACGTCAAGTGGATTGATCTGCGCTTCACTGACACCAAAGGTACTCAACATCACGTGACCATGCCGGCCCGTGATGCGCTGGACGACGAATTCTTTGAAATCGGCAAAATGTTCGACGGTTCCTCCATCTCCGGCTGGAAAGGCATCGAAGCCTCCGACATGATCCTGATGCCGGACGACGAAACTGCCGTCCTGGATCCGTTCACCGAAGAGCCGACCCTGATCCTGGTCTGCGACATCATCGAACCTTCGACCATGCAAGGCTATGACCGCGACCCACGCGCCATCGCCCACCGCGCCGAGGAATACCTGAAGTCCACCGGTATCGGCGACACCGCTTTCTTCGGTCCTGAGCCTGAGTTCTTCATTTTCGACGAAGTCAAATTCAAGTCCGATATCTCCGGCTCCATGTTCAAGATCTTCTCCGAACAAGGTTCGTGGATGTCCGACCAGGACGTGGAAGGCGGCAACAAAGGCCACCGTCCAGGCGTCAAAGGCGGCTACTTCCCGGTTCCACCGTTCGACCACGACCACGAAATCCGTACCTCCATGTGCAACGCACTGGAAGAAATGGGCCAGACCGTGGAAGTTCACCACCACGAAGTGGCAACTGCCGGCCAGAACGAAATCGGCGTGAAATTCAACACGCTGGTCAAGAAGGCTGACGAAGTCCAGACCCTGAAGTACTGCGTACACAACGTTGCTGACGCCTACGGCCGCACCGCGACCTTCATGCCGAAGCCTCTGTACGGCGACAACGGTTCGGGCATGCACGTTCACATGTCGATCTCCAAGGACGGCAAGAACACCTTCGCAGGCGAAGGCTATGCTGGCCTGTCGGACACCGCCCTCTACTTCATCGGCGGTATCATCAAGCACGGTAAGGCCCTGAACGGCTTCACCAACCCGTCGACCAACTCCTACAAGCGTCTGGTACCTGGCTTCGAAGCCCCGGTCATGCTGGCCTACTCAGCTCGCAACCGTTCCGCCTCGATCCGTATTCCTTACGTGAACAGCCCTAAAGCCCGCCGTATCGAAGCGCGCTTCCCGGATCCGGCTGCCAACCCGTACCTGGCCTTCGCTGCACTGATGATGGCCGGTCTGGACGGTATCCAGAACAAGATCCACCCTGGCGACGCCGCTGACAAAAACCTGTATGACCTGCCGCCTGAAGAGGCCAAGGAAATTCCACAGGTGTGTGGCAGCTTGAAAGAAGCCCTGGAAGAGCTGGACAAGGGCCGTGCCTTCCTGACCAAGGGCGGCGTATTCAGCGATGACTTCATCGACGCTTACATCGCACTGAAAAGCGAAGAAGAAATCAAGGTTCGCACCTTCGTACACCCACTGGAATATGAGCTGTACTACAGCTGCTAATCCAGTAAGCGCCGCCACGCACGGCGTGCAATAAAGAAAGGCCTCCTTCGGGAGGCCTTTTTTATGGGCGCCAGTTACGTGCATGATGCCCCGTCGCCCCCCCCCATAGAAGACGAGACTGTCCATGACTTTGCGCTTCAAACTCTGCCTTGCCCTGTCAGCCGCGCTGCTGGCCACCACCGCCGAAGCCGCCTCGACTCACGCCCCCGAGGCCCTGACCCCGCTGCTTAACGCCATTGGCGAACGCCTGGCCCTCGCCGATCAAGTGGCCCTGAGCAAATGGGACAGCCATAAACCGGTAGAAGACCGTCAGCGCGAGCGTGAAGTCATTGCCGCGGCTGTCGCCCAGGCGCCGGCCTACAAGCTGAGTGGCGAAACCGTGGAAGCGTTTTTCGCCGCCCAGATAGAAGCCAACAAAATGGTGCAGTACATCAACTTGTCCGACTGGGCCCAGGAAGGTAAGGCCCCGGACCTCCCGCGCCCGGACCTGGTGGGACAGATCCGCCCGCAACTCGACCGGTTGCAAAAACGCCTGCTGCAACAACTGGCCGACTTCGCCCCCTACCGCACCGACCCGCAGTGCCCGCAATGGCTGGCCCGAGCCACCCACCACAACAAGCAGCACCCGGTGCACCGCCTCGCCCTGATCCGAGCGACCGGAGAGCTGTGTACCTCCACAAAAGCTTAAGACAGCCTACCTCCCCTTGTGGGAGCGGGCTTGCTCGCGAATGCGGTGTGTCGGACACACAGATGTCGACTGATACACCGCTTTCGCGAGCAAGCCCGCTCCCACAGGAGGCGCATGCAACACAACAACTTGGGCCAACCATCCGCCCTGGCCTATGCTGCACCCATCACTTTTCGTTTTCGGTCGATTTTCCATGGGTCGCGGCTTTTCAATCATCCTGTTGTTGCTGCTGGCACTGCCCGCCGCCGCGCAGATCTACAAGTACACCGACGCCGACGGCAACACCGCCTACAGCAACCAGCCGCCCCAAGGCGTACCGGCCCAGACGGTGGAGTTGCCGCCGCTCAACAGTATCGAACGCCAATCCCCGGCCAGCCCGGACACACCGCCAGCCCCCGCCAACAGCGACGAGCCGCGCAATGCCTACGAGGCACTGGAACTGACCGACATCCCCACCGAAGAAGCCCTGCGCGCCAACAACGGCACCTTCACCGTTGGCGTGCGGGCGCAACCGCGCCTGCGCAGCCCTCACCTGTTCCGGCTGCTGCTGGACGGCCAACCCTATGGCCAGCCGACCAACGTACCGCGCCTGCAATTGGTGAACATCGATCGGGGCGAGCACAGCCTGGCGGTGCAAGTCATCGACGGGGACACCCTCGTGCAACAAAGCGAAACCGTCACGTTCACCGTGCAGCGGGTGCACCAGCCATGATCCGCTGGCTGCTCGCGCTTAGCCTGGCACTGGCGGCGCTGCCTGGGGTGGCGCAGGTCTACACCTACATCGATGCCCAGGGTAATCGCGTCTTCACCGATCAGCCGCGCCCCGGCAATGCGAAGAAAGTCCAACTGCCACCCGGCAACCGGATGCCAACGCCCCCGGGCACAACAACGGCGCCCACCGCCGAAACCCGGCCCGAGCCGCTGTTTCATTACGAAATGCTCCGACTGTTGATACCCGAGCCGGACGCGACGATACGCAGCACCGCAGGCGAACTGATCGTCAGCGTCACCAGCGAACCCGGCCTGAAAAAAAGCCACCGCTACCGCCTGCTGCTCGACGGCCAGCCGACGGGGGCGCCGGGGCCGAGCCCGGTGTTTGCCTTGAGCAACATCGATCGAGGCACCCATCACCTGGCGGTAGAAATCCTCGATGAGCAGGACCGCATCGTCGAACGCACCGCCAACCAGCCCTTCCATATGCAACGCATGTCCCTGGCGCAAAAGCGCCGCATCAAGCCCTGCACCACGACCGACTACGGTCAACGCCCCGAATGCCCCCTCGCCGAAAAGCCTGAAGAAGAAAAAAGCAGCATCCTGCCGTTCTTCTGACGTCACTCAGGACTGCGCACTATATTGGTGCAATACATTGCACACTACTCAGATCCCAAACCCATTTTGGTTCGAAAGTACCCGTAAAAGCTGGCTGAATGCCACGCAACCGGGCGAAAAACACCTTTTTGAGGCTCTAAACGCTTCTTTTCGGAGCCTTGGTTTGTTTTTTGCATTTTCCTTGTAACAGCGCATTAATCGCGCGCGCAATTTGGGACCGGTCCCGAGTTGCTACGCTCCAAAAGAGGTCCTGATGACCATTAGCGACGCACTACACCGCTTGCTGCTCGACAACCTCACCACCGCGACCATCCTGCTCGACGCCGAACTGCGCCTCGAGTACATGAACCCGGCGGCGGAGATGCTCCTGGCCGTCAGTGGCCAGCGCAGCCACGGGCAGTTCATCAGCGAGTTGTTCACCGAATCCACCGAAGCGCTCAACTCCTTGCGCCAGGCGGTGGAACAGGCCCATCCGTTCACCAAGCGCGAAGCGATGCTCACCGCGCTGACCGGCCAGACCCTGACCGTGGACTACGCGGTTACGCCGATCCTGAACAACGGCGCCACCCTGCTGTTGCTGGAAGTCCACCCGCGTGATCGCTTGCTGCGCATCACCAAGGAAGAAGCGCAATTGTCCAAGCAGGAAACCAGCAAGATGCTGGTGCGCGGCCTGGCCCACGAGATCAAGAACCCCCTCGGCGGGATTCGCGGCGCGGCGCAGTTGCTCGCCCGCGAACTGCCGGAAGAAAGCCTCAAGGACTACACCAACGTCATCATTGAGGAAGCCGACCGCCTGCGGAACCTGGTGGACCGCATGCTCGGCTCGAACAAGCTGCCATCGCTGGCGATGTGCAACGTGCATGAGGTGCTGGAGCGCGTCAGCAGCCTGGTGGAAGCGGAAAGCCAGGGTTGCATCACACTGGTGCGCGACTACGACCCGAGCATCCCCGATGTCCTGATCGACCGCGAGCAGATGATCCAGGCCGTGCTGAACATCGTGCGCAACGCAATGCAAGCCATCAGCAGCCAGAACGAGCTGCGCCTAGGCCGCATCAGCCTGCGTACCCGCGCCATGCGCCAGTTCACCATCGGCCACGTGCGCCATCGCCTGGTGACCAAGATCGAAATCATCGACAACGGCCCGGGCATCCCTGCCGAGCTGCAGGAAACCATCTTTTTTCCCATGGTCAGCGGCCGTCCGGACGGTACCGGGCTGGGCCTGGCCATTACCCAGAACATCATCAGTCAGCATCAGGGCTTGATCGAGTGTGAAAGCCACCCCGGCCACACCACCTTCTCGATCTTCCTGCCACTGGAACAAGGAGCCACATCGACATGAGCCGTAGTGAAACCGTGTGGATCGTCGATGACGACCGTTCTATCCGTTGGGTCCTGGAAAAAGCCTTGCAACAGGAAGGCATGACCACCCAGAGCTTCGACAGCGCCGATGGGGTGATGAGTCGCCTGGCGCGTCAGCAACCGGACGTCATCATCTCCGACATCCGCATGCCGGGCGCCAGCGGCCTGGACCTGCTGGCGCGGATTCGCGAACAGCATCCGCGGCTGCCGGTGATCATCATGACCGCCCATTCCGACCTGGACAGCGCCGTGGCGTCCTACCAGGGCGGCGCTTTCGAATACCTGCCCAAGCCATTCGACGTCGATGAAGCCGTGTCGCTGGTCAAGCGCGCCAATCAACATGCCCAGGAACAACAGGGCATGGAAGAGGTGCCGGCCCTGGCCCGTACCCCGGAAATCATCGGCGAAGCGCCGGCGATGCAGGAAGTGTTTCGCGCCATCGGGCGCCTGAGCCACTCCAACATCACCGTGCTGATCAACGGCGAGTCGGGCACCGGTAAAGAACTGGTGGCCCACGCCCTGCACCGTCACAGTCCACGGGCGGCATCGCCGTTCATCGCGCTGAACATGGCGGCGATTCCCAAGGACCTGATGGAGTCCGAGCTGTTCGGCCACGAAAAAGGGGCATTCACCGGCGCCGCCAATCTGCGGCGCGGGCGCTTCGAGCAGGCCGACGGCGGCACGTTGTTCCTCGATGAAATCGGCGACATGCCGGCGGACACCCAGACCCGCTTGCTGCGCGTACTGGCCGATGGCGAGTTCTATCGGGTCGGCGGGCATACGCCGGTCAAGGTGGACGTGCGCATCATCGCCGCCACCCACCAGAACCTGGAAACCCTGGTTCACGCCGGCAAATTCCGTGAGGATTTGTTCCATCGCCTGAACGTGATCCGCATTCATATCCCGCGCCTGGCGGACCGTCGAGAAGACATCCCGACCCTGGCCCGGCACTTCCTCAGCCGCGCGGCCCAGGAACTGGCGGTCGAGCCCAAGCTGCTCAAGAGCGAAACCGAGGAATACCTCAAGAACCTGCCGTGGCCGGGCAACGTGCGTCAGCTGGAGAACACCTGCCGCTGGATCACGGTGATGGCTTCGGGCCGCGAAGTGCACATCAGCGACCTGCCGCCGGAGCTGTTGAGCCTGCCGCAGGATTCAGCCCCGGTGACCAACTGGGAGCAAGCCCTGCGCCAGTGGGCTGATCAGGCCCTGGCCCGTGGCCAGTCGAGCCTGCTGGACAGCGCCGTGCCCAGCTTCGAGCGGATCATGATCGAGACCGCCCTCAAGCACACCGCCGGTCGCCGCCGCGACGCCGCCGTGCTGCTGGGCTGGGGCCGCAATACCTTGACCCGCAAGATCAAGGAATTGGGGATGAAGGTTGACGGTGGGGATGATGATGACGGGGATGAGGGCTGAATAGCCTTTAGCTCTTCGCTGATCTTGAAGGCCAATCGCGAGCAGGCTCGCTCCCACAATGGATTTTCGGTGTTCGCGAGCGCGTGAACACCACTGAACCTTGTGGAAGCGAGCCTGCTCGCGATGCTTTTAAAAGCTTTGTGCACCGCATCAATGCACTGCGAACCGCAATTGCGCATGCACAACGAGCCAAAACCATCGACCCCGTTCGAAAAAAACCGCACAAATAAAAACAAAAGCCCCGGAATACGGGGCTTTTCGCATCACCAGCGGTCTTTTTGTGACAAGCCATTTAAAACTGGCACGCCCCCTGCAATAACTCAATCACTACCCAGTTTCGGGGACCTTGGTACAGGCAGGCCGGGGATTCCCCATTTTATACCGGGCTCATCGAGCCCACTGTTTTGGGGGCCTTGATACAGGCAGGTCAAGGTTTCCCTTCTTTACACCAGGGCTGGACCTTCGCGGTAAGCCCTCCCGTTTTGGGGACCTTGGTACAGGCAGGCCGGGGATTCCCTCTTTTATTGCTCCTGGAGACGGACCTCCAGCCGCCAGCGGTCATCGACCTCGCTGGCGGTCCACGCCCCGCGCAGCGGACGCGCAGCCACCAGCGTCAGCAACAACCCCTTGTCACTCAAACGCACCCGCCAGTTCACGTCCTTGCCGTTGAGCTTCAACTGGCCGTTCTGCGATCGACCTTCTGCTTCGAACAACAACGCCACCGAGCCGTCGATGACTTCCCCGTGCAACTTGGGTTCGTTATTGAACCAGGCCACCACGCCACCGTCGGTCACCTCGACCTGCTGCAGCACGCTCGGTTCGGGTGTGGTCAGGCGTCCGATCATCAGCCCGACCATCACGCCGACGATCGCCAACGAGCCCATCACCCGAGGCATTAGCTTCGAACGTTTATCGGTTTGCGGCGTAGAATGCCGCTCATCTTTATCTGCGGAGCCGTGCATGTTTCACGTCATCCTTTTTCAACCGGAAATTCCGCCGAATACCGGCAACGTCATCAGGTTGTGCGCCAACAGCGGCTGCCACCTGCATTTGATCGAACCGCTGGGCTTCGACATGGACGACAAGCGCCTGCGCCGTGCCGGTCTCGACTACCACGAGTATGCCACCTTGCAGCGTCACGCCGACCTTGCCAGTTGTCTGGAGAGCCTGGGGCATCCGCGCCTGTTCGCCTTTACCACCAAGGGTTCGCGGCCGTTCCATGACGCCAGCTTCGTCGCCGGTGATGCGTTCCTGTTCGGCCCGGAAAGCCGTGGCCTGCCGGCCGAGGTGCTGGACGCCCTGCCCGCCGACCAGCGCCTGCGCCTGCCGATGCGCGAAGGCTGCCGCAGCCTGAACCTGTCCAATACCGTGGCAGTGGCGGTTTATGAAGCGTGGCGGCAGAACGGCTTCGCCTGAGCCCTTCCTGTCAGCCAAAAACACCTGTGGGAGCAAGCCTGTGGGAGCAAAGCTTGCTCGCGATGAGGTCGACACGGTTCAACTGCAAAACCGCGTCATCGTTCATCGCGAGCAAGCTTTGCTCCCACAGAGCTCGCTCCCACAGGGTTTGTGCCGGGCTGGCAGCGCCGTTTACTGAACGGTCACGCCGCCTTCTTGCTGCATGCGCTGCAGTTCTTGCGCATACAGGGCATCGAAGTTCACCGGGGCCAGCATCAGGGCCGGGAACGAGCCGCGGGTCACCAGGCTGTCCAGGGTTTCGCGGGCGTACGGGAACAGGATGTTCGGGCAGAACGCACCGAGGGTGTGGCTCATCGAGGCCGCATCCAGGTTCTTGATCAGGAAGATCCCGGCCTGCTGCACTTCGGCGATGAACGCCACTTCGTCACCGTTTTTCACGGTGACCGACAGGGTCAGCACCACTTCGTGGAAGTCATCTTCCAGGGCTTTCTGGCGAGTGTTCAGGTCCAGGCCTACACTCGGCTCCCACTGCTGGCGAAAGATCGCCGGGCTTTTCGGGGCTTCGAAGGACAGGTCACGTACATAAATGCGCTGCAAGGAGAATTGCGGTGCGGCTTCTTCTTCGCTGGCAGCTGTGTTCTGTTGGTCAGTCATCGCAGATCCTTCTTACTTTCAGGTTCTTTCAGTGGGAAATTCAGGCCTTGAGCAGTGCGTCGAGCTTACCGGCACGCTCCAGGGCGAACAGATCATCGCAACCGCCCACGTGGGTGCTGCCGATCCAGATCTGCGGCACGGACGTGCGCCCGGCCTTCTGGGTCATTTCGGCGCGCAGTTGCGGCTTGCCGTCGACCTTGATCTCTTCGAAGGCCACGCCTTTGTTCTGGAGCAGGAACTTGGCTCTGGAGCAATAGGGGCAGTAATCGCTGGAATAGACAACAACGTGGGGCATTTCACTTCACCAGGGGCAGATTGTCGGCTTTCCAGCTCGCCACACCACCGGACAGCTTGGCGGCGGTGAAACCGGACTTCATCAGCTCGCGGGCGTGGGTGCCGGCGTGCTGGCCTTGGGCATCTACCAGGATCAGCGTCTTGGCCTTGTGTTTTTCCAGCTCGCCGATACGGGCGATCAGTTTGTCCTGGGGAATATTCACCGCCCCGACAATGTGGCCGGCGGCGTAGTCCTTGCTCGGGCGGATGTCCACCACCACGCCGGCATCCTTGTTGACCAGCGCCGTCAGCTCGGCGGTACTGAGGCTGCGGCCGCCGCCCTGCATCGTATGGGCTACCAGCAACGCCAGCAGTACGACGAAGATACCGACGAGAATGTAGTGGTTAGTGGCAAATTCAATCAGGTGAGCAACCATCGAAGGAGGTTCCAGGGCGTTAAAATGTCGGCCAGTATACACAGCACACAAGGCCGGCCAAACCCCGCCCGGCGGTGACGCCGTCGGAACTTACCTTTAAACTGCCCGTCCCTTTTCCATCGTCTTCTTTTAACCCGCCACGAGTGGATTCCATGACTACCACGCCTAAACCTTTGGTCCTGATGATTCTCGACGGCTTCGGTCACAGTGACAGCCACGAATCCAACGCCGTGTATTCGGCCAACAAGCCTGTGCTGGACCGTTTGTGGGCCACCGTGCCCAACGGCCTGATCTCCGGCAGCGGCATGGACGTCGGCCTGCCGGACGGGCAGATGGGCAACTCCGAAGTCGGCCACATGAACCTCGGCGCAGGCCGCGTGGTGTATCAGGACTTCACCCGCGTGACCAAATCGATCCGCGACGGTGAATTCTTCGAAAACCCGACCATCTGCGCCGCCGTGGATAAAGCCGTGGCCGCTGGCAAGGCCGTGCACTTCATGGGCCTGCTGTCCGACGGTGGTGTGCACAGCCACCAGGACCACCTGATTGCCATGGCCGAACTGGCCTTCAAGCGCGGCGCCGAGCAGATCTACCTGCACGCGTTCCTCGATGGCCGCGACACCCCGCCGAAAAGCGCCACGTCGTCGATCGAACTGCTGGACGCAGCGTTCCAGGCACTCGGCAAGGGGCGCATCGCCAGCCTCATTGGCCGCTACTACGCCATGGACCGTGACAACCGTTGGGACCGCGTGTCCCAGGCCTACAACCTGATCGTCGACGGCAGCGCCGATTTCAACGCCGCCACCGCCCAGGAAGGCCTGCAAGCCGCCTACGAGCGCGGCGAAAGCGACGAATTCGTCAAGGCCACCACCATCGGTGAGCCGGTCAAGGTTGAAGACGGCGACGCCGTGGTGTTCATGAACTTCCGCGCCGACCGCGCTCGCGAACTGACCCGCGTGTTTGTCGAGGACGACTTCAAGGCGTTCGAACGCGCTCGCCAGCCGAAACTGGCCGGTTTCGTGATGCTGACCCAATACGCCGCCAGCATCCCCGCGCCATCGGCCTTCGCCGCCGGCAGCCTGGAAAACGTGCTGGGCGACTACCTGGCGAAGAACGGCAAGACCCAACTGCGCATCGCCGAGACCGAAAAATACGCCCACGTGACGTTCTTTTTCTCCGGCGGCCGTGAAGAACCCTTCCCGGGCGAAGAACGCATCCTGATCCCCTCGCCAAAAGTCGCCACCTACGACCTGCAACCGGAGATGAGCGCGCCGGAAGTGACCGACCGCATCGTCGAGGCCATTGAAAACCAGCGTTACGACGTGATCGTGGTCAACTACGCCAACGGCGACATGGTGGGCCACAGCGGCGTGTTCGACGCGGCGGTCAAGGCCGTGGAATGCCTGGACACCTGCGTTGGCCGCATCGTCGAAGCCCTGGAAAAGGTCGGCGGCGAAGCACTGATCACGGCCGACCACGGCAACGTCGAGCAGATGTCCGATGAATCCACCGGCCAGGCCCACACCGCCCACACCACCGAGCCGGTGCCGTTTATCTATGTCGGCAAGCGTGATTTCAAGGTCCGCGACGGCGGCGTGCTGGCCGACGTGGCACCGACCATGCTGATGCTGCTGGGCATGGAGCAGCCGGCGGAGATGACCGGGACGTCGATCCTGGTCTGATTGATCCATCAATCACCGCAAACCCTGCGGGAGCAAAGCTTGCTCGCGATAGCAATCTGACAATCTACATTTTCGTTGGATGTGCCGACGTCATCGCGAGCACGCTTTGCTCCCACAGGGGTTTGGCGGGAAATAAGCGCCCTGCACCACTCCAGTTATCACACAGCCCCAAATGGGCGTTTTTTTTGCAGCGTGGGGCGGGCATACTAGGCCGTCCCTTTCCCTGGTGTCGCCCGCCTCTATGCTTCGCGTCCTGATAGCCCTCGCTCTGACCTGCCTGCTCCAACCGGCCTTTGCCGACGAGCGCGCGCAAACCCAACAACAGTTGGAAGCCACGCGCCAGGACATTGCCGAGCTGAAAAAGCTGCTGGGCAAGTTGCAGGAAGAGAAATCCGGCGTGCAGAAAGACCTGCGCGGCACCGAGACCGAGATGGGCAATCTGGAGAAACAGGTCGAGGCCCTGCAAAAAGAGCTGAAGAAAAGCGAATCCGAGCTGCAACGACTCGATGGAGAGAAAAAAAAACTCCAGAGCGCGCGCACTGAACAGCAAAAGCTGATCGCCATCCAGGCCCGGGCCGCCTACCAGAACGGTCGCCAGGAATACCTCAAGCTGCTGCTCAACCAGCAGAACCCCGAGAAATTCGCCCGCACCCTCACTTATTACGATTACCTGAGCCAGGCACGCCTGGAACAGCTCAAGAGCTTCAACGAAACCCTGCGCCAACTGGCCAATGTCGAAAAAGACATCGAACTGCAGCAAGCCCAGTTGCTGGTGCAGAAAAGCAGCCTCGACACCCAGCGCGAAGAACTCGAGAAGGTCCGCAAGGAACGCCAGGTGGCCCTGGCCAAGCTCAATGACGATGTGAAGGCTCGCGACAGCAAACTCAAGGCCCGCGAGCAGGACCAGGCCGAACTGGCCAATGTGTTGAAAACCATCGAAGAAACCCTGGCCCGCCAGGCCCGAGAGGCGGAAGAAGCGCGCCAGAAAGCGCTGATCGCCCAGCAGGAAGCCGAAAAAAAGCGTTTGCGTGAAGCCCAGGCCGACGCAGACGCCGGCGACGCACCGCGCAAACCGGCAAAATCCAGCCCCGGCGCACTGGTTTCCAGTGACGGAGAAACCTTCGGCGGCGCTTTTGGTTCGGCACGAGGCAAACTTCCATGGCCGGTCAATGGTCGACTGCTTGCGCGCTTTGGTGAAACCCGCGGCGACGACACCCGCACCAAGTGGGACGGCGTGATGATCAGCGCCTCCGCCGGTAGCCAGGTGCATGCCGTGCATGGCGGGCGCGTGGTCTTCGCCGACTGGCTGCGCGGCGCCGGCCTGCTGGTGATCCTGGATCACGGCAACGGTTATTTGAGCCTGTACGGCCACAACCAGACGCTGCTCAAGTCCGCGGGGGATGTGGTCAAGGCCGGTGAGTCCATCTCCACGGTCGGTAACAGTGGCGGGCAGGATACGCCAGCACTGTATTTCGCTATTCGTCAGCAGGGTCGCCCCAGTGACCCGACCCAATGGTGTCGTGCGCAAGGATAAGCGCGCCCATCCTATTAAGGAGTTCGTTCGACATGCTGCATTTGTCCCGCCTTACCTCGCTGGCCCTGACGATCGCCCTCGTGATCGCTGCGCCCCTGGCTTTCGCCGCCGAACCGGCCCCGTCGGCACCCGCCGCCACAGCCGCGACCA
The DNA here is from genome assembly GCF_002001065.1 of Pseudomonas sp. A25(2017). Classification (NCBI taxonomy): domain Bacteria; kingdom Pseudomonadati; phylum Pseudomonadota; class Gammaproteobacteria; order Pseudomonadales; family Pseudomonadaceae; genus Pseudomonas; species Pseudomonas sp. A25(2017). The sequence goes on from NZ_MUOA01000068.1 coordinate 144,317, forward strand.
CCAAGGCCCCGCTGCCGCTGGACGAACTGCGCACCTTTGCCGAGGTCATGGACCGGATCAAGGCCGCCTATGTCGAACCGGTGGACGACAAAGTACTGCTGGAGAACGCCATCAAAGGCATGCTCAGCAACCTTGACCCGCATTCGGCCTACCTGGGGCCGGAGGATTTTGCCGAGCTGCAGGAAAGCACCAGCGGCGAATTCGGCGGCCTGGGCATCGAGGTCGGCAGCGAAGACGGTTTTGTCAAAGTGGTTTCGCCGATCGACGACACACCCGCTTCCAAGGCCGGCATCCAGGCCGGTGACTTCATCGTCAAGATCAACGGCCAGCCGACCCGCGGCCAAAGCATGACCGAAGCCGTGGACAAGATGCGCGGCAAGATCGGCCAGAAGATCACCCTGACCCTGGTGCGCGACGGCGGCACGCCGTTCGACGTGACCCTCACGCGAGCGGTCATCCAGGTCAAGAGCGTGAAGAGCCAGTTGCTGGAATCGGGCTACGGCTACATCCGCATCACTCAGTTCCAGGTCAAGACCGGCGAAGAAGTCGCCAAGGCCCTGGCCAAGATGCGCAAGGACAACGGCAAGAAGCTCAACGGCCTGGTCCTGGACCTGCGCAACAACCCCGGTGGCGTGCTGCAATCGGCAGTGGAAGTGGTGGATCACTTCATCACCAAGGGCCTGATCGTCTACACCAAGGGGCGCATCGCCAATTCCGAGCTGCGCTTCTCGGCCACCGGCAACGACCTGAGCGAAGCCGTGCCATTGGTAGTGCTGATCAACGGCGGCAGCGCCTCGGCATCGGAAATCGTCGCCGGCGCCCTGCAAGACCAGAAGCGTGGCGTGGTCATGGGCACCACCAGTTTCGGCAAGGGCTCGGTACAGACCGTCTTGCCACTGAACAACGACCGCGCCCTGAAGATCACCACCGCGCTGTACTTCACGCCCAACGGCCGCTCGATCCAGGCCCAGGGCATCGTCCCGGACATCGAGGTGCGCAAGGCCAAGATCACCAACGAGCAGGACAGCGAATACTTCAAGGAAGCCGACCTGCAAGGTCACCTGGGCAATGGCAACGGCGGTGCCGACAAGCCGACCGGCTCAGGCGCCAAGGCCAAGCCAATGCCGCAGGATGACGACTATCAGTTGGCCCAGGCCCTGAGCCTGCTCAAAGGGTTGAACATCACGTCCGGCCGCTGAGATGGGCCTGCGTTTTACCTTCGTCCTGCTGTGCCTGCTGGCGGGGGCCGTTAACGCGGCGCCCGCCACACCCTCTTCGCCGCACAAGGCGTACCTGAGCCTGATCATCGATGACCTGGGGCAAAACCTGCCTAGGGATCGCCGGGTACTGGCCCTCCCCGGCCCGGTCACCGCCGCGATCATGCCGGACACACCCCACGCCGCCGAATTCGCCCGCGAGGCCCATCGCGCCGGCAAACTGGTCATGCTGCACATGCCCATGGACCCGGCCACCGGGCCGTTCGCCTGGCATCCTGAGCTGCCCGCCGAAGAACTGGGCAAGCGCCTCGACGCCGCCTTCGCGGCAGTGCCCTACACCAGCGGGATCAACAACCACATGGGCAGCCGCATGACCGCCCAGCCCCAGGCCATGGCGTGGCTGATGGCGAATTTGCAGCAGCGCCACAAGTTTTTCGTCGACAGCCGCACCAGCGCCCAGACAGTCGCCGCCGCCGAGGCGCAGAAGATCGGCCTCGCCAGCGTGTCGCGGGACGTGTTCCTGGACGACGAGCGCACCGAAGCCGCCATCGCCCAGCAACTCCAGAGCGCCATCGACCTGGCCCGCCGGCAGGGCTCGGCCGTGATGATCGGCCACCCCTACCCGCAGACCCTGGCCGTGCTCGAACGCGAGCTACCCAAGCTCAAGGCCCAGGGCATCGAATGGATCGACATCAAGTCGATGATCAGCCTGCGCAGCAATCGGGCGATGGTCGGGCATGGGAAGGATGGGGTTTATCGGTAGCGGCGACCGCGTTGCCTTCATCGTCGGATCGCCGCCCGGAGCAAGCTCGCACACAGTGGTTCTGCATCGGGCACAAGATTTGTATTCACAGCAGATCCCTTGTGGGAGCGAGCCTGCTCGCGATGAAGGCTGCACATTCAACATCTCTGCAAGCTGATCCACCGCATTCGCGAGCAGGCTCGCTCCCACATTTTGATCTGTGGTGAAGGCAGTATTTATGAACACCCGGATACCTGTGGGAGCGAGCTTGCTCCGGGCGGCGATCCGACGATGGCGGCGGCACAGTCCTGCACAGCGCTCAGAGATACCGCGCCATGATCGCGTCCACTTCACCTTCCTTGCGCAATTCATCCAGGGCCTTTTGAAGCCGGGCAACCACGTCGTCAGGCACGTCCTTGTTCAAGGCCAGGTACAGCTCGGCACTGTTGAATCGCAGCACGGTCTTGAGATCGTTCACCCCTTCCTGACGCGCCAGGTACCGCCCGGCAGGGTCGCCGGTGGCCCACAGGTCGATCTGGCCGTTGACCAGTTTCCGGGCGTTGTCCTGATCGCGCAACACGACAATCGGGTTCAGCCCTTGCTTGGCCAATGTCTCGGCAATCGCGTCGCCCTTGTAGGCACCGACCTTGTATTGGCGCGCCTGCTCCAGCGAGCCTAGGGCGATCTTGCTGTCGGCCTTGGCGAGCATGATCCAATCATCCGGGCCGATCGGGCCGACCCATTTGAAAAGCTTTTCACGCTCCGGCAACCGCGCCATGACAAACACACCGTAGCCAGGGTTTTCCAAGGCGAGTTTGTAGATGCGCTCCCAGGGGAAACGCAGCGTCAGGCTGTAGGAGATATCGGCACGCTTGAATATTTCGCGGACGATGTCCGCGGCAATGCCATGGATGTTTTCGTCCTGGGCGAAGTTCTTGCCGTTCTTGGCCATGTTGTACGGCGGGAAGTTTTCCGTCAGTAACACCAGCGATGTTTCAGCGGCGCGGACGGTACCGGCGAGCAGCAGCGTGGCACCGGCAAAGGCAAGAACGAGGCGTTTGAGCATGTCGGGCTACCGCAATCCATGGTGTGCCCAAGAGTGCCTTGGGCCCGCCATGGTGTCCAGCAGTCAGCGAATGCAGATACCGCGATGCGCCATGTAGGCCTTGGCTTCCGGCACGGTGTATTCGCCAAAGTGGAAAATGCTCGCCGCCAGCACCGCGCTGGCATGGCCTTCGAGGATGCCGTCGGCCAGGTGTTGCAGGTTGCCGACGCCGCCGGAAGCGATCACCGGAATGCCCAGGGCATCGCTGATGGCGCGAGTGACGCCGAGGTCGAAGCCGTTTTTCATGCCGTCCTGGTCCATGCTGGTCAGCAGGATTTCACCGGCGCCCAGGCCTTCCATCTTCTTCGCCCACTCGACGGCGTCGAGGCCCGTGGGTTTGCGCCCGCCGTGGGTGAAGATTTCCCAGCGCGGGGTTTCGCCCGGGCCGGAGACCTTCTTCGCATCGATGGCCACGACGATGCACTGCGAGCCAAAGTGCTGGGCCGCTTCGCCGACGAATTCCGGGTTGAACACCGCCGCGGTGTTGATCGACACCTTGTCGGCCCCGGCATTGAGCAGGTTGCGGATGTCTTGCACGGTGCGTACGCCACCGCCCACGGTCAGCGGGATGAACACCTGGCTGGCCATGCGCTCGACGGTATGCAATGTGGTATCGCGGCCATCGACGCTGGCCGTGATGTCGAGGAAGGTAATCTCGTCCGCACCCTGTTCGTCGTAGCGACGGGCGATTTCCACCGGGTCGCCGGCATCACGGATGTTCTCGAACTTGACGCCCTTGACCACCCGGCCGTTGTCCACGTCCAGGCAAGGGATGATGCGTTTGGCCAGCGCCATGGTGAGTCCTCAGCCTTTATAGGTATCGCAGAAGGCCTGGGCCTCGGCGACGTCCAGGGTGCCTTCGTAGATCGCGCGACCGGTGATCGCACCGATGATGCCCGGCGCCTTGGCGTCGAGCAGCGCCTTGATGTCACCCAGGTTGTGGATGCCACCGGAAGCGATGACCGGGATCTTCGTCGCGGCAGCCAGGGCGGCGGTGAACGGGACATTGCAGCCCTGCATCATGCCGTCTTTGGCGATGTCGGTGTAGACGATGGCAGACACGCCGTCGGCTTCGAAACGCTTGGCCAGGTCGATCACCTGCACGGTGCTGACTTCAGCCCAGCCGTCGGTGGCGACAAAACCGTCTTTTGCGTCCAGGCCAACGATGACTTTGCCCGGGAAGGCGCGGCACGCTTCAGCAACGAACTCGGGCTCTTTCACGGCCTTGGTGCCGATGATCACGTAGCTCACGCCAGCCTTGACGTAATGTTCGATGGTTTCCAGCGAGCGAATGCCGCCGCCGATCTGGATCGGCAGGTTCGGGTAGCGCTTGGCAATGGCCGTGACCACTTCGCCATTGACCGGCTGCCCTTCGAAGGCACCGTTCAGATCGACCAGATGCAGGCGACGGCAGCCGCCCTCCACCCACTTGGCGGCCATGCTCACCGGGTCATCGGAAAACACCGTGGAGTCTTCCATGCGGCCCTGACGCAGACGTACGCAAGCGCCGTCCTTGAGATCGATAGCGGGGATAATCAGCATCTGGCAAACCTTCAAATACGAATATTCAGCTTGGCTCGAAAATCAGTTTTTCTCGAGCGCCCACAAGTCGCTTTCAATGCTTTCGAACCTTTCTTTAAGGTGCGTCTGCACATCGAAAATCGCCCTGTTGTAATAGTGCGGAGCAATTTCGCGGGTAAACAGGTCAAGAATTTCCGCCGCTTCGAACGAGCCCAGGTCCAGCTCGAAACGGTCCTCCATGAACCGCTGGATCTTGCGGTTCGCTTCACTCTCCTGCTCGGGCGTGAGGGTGAGGATCGGCGGTTTCTTGCGGGCCATTACCAGCGCCCGTCCCACGCGGCGAAGTTCTGCAACAGCTGCAGGCCATGGGTATGACTCTTCTCGGGGTGGAACTGCACGGCGAAGCGCGAACCATCGGCCAGGGCCGCGGCGAAATCAACGCCATAGTGACCGCTGCCCACCACCTGCCGCGCATTGCCGGCGGCGATGTAGTAGCTGTGCACGAAGTAGAAGCGCGCCAGGTCCGGGATGTTGTGCCACAGGGGGTGATCCACCGTCTGCTTCACTTCGTTCCAGCCCATGTGCGGGACTTTCAGGTGCTCGCCGTCTTCATGCAGGCCCTTGCCGAAAAACTTCACCTGGCCTGGAAACATGGAGATGCAATCGACGCCGTCGTTCTCTTCGCTGCGCTCGAGCAAGGCTTGCATGCCCACGCAGATGCCAAGGAACGGACGGTCCTGGCTGACTTCGTGCACCAGCTTGTCGAAGCCCAGGCGACGAATCTCGGCCATGCAATCGCGAATCGCACCGACGCCGGGGAACACCACCCGGTCGGCTTCGCGAATCACGTCGGCATCGCTGGTGATCAGCACCTTGCCAGCGCCCACGTGCTCGAGGGCCTTGGCCACCGAGTGCAGGTTGCCCATGCCGTAGTCGATTACCGCGACCGTCTGCATTACAGGACGCCCTTGGTGGAAGGCATCTGGCCGGCCATGCGGTCATCGAGCTCGACGGCCATGCGCAGGGCGCGGCCGAAAGCCTTGAACACGGTTTCGATCTGGTGGTGGGTGTTGTGCCCGCGCAGGTTGTCGATGTGCAGGGTCACGTTGGCGTGGTTGACGAAGCCCTGGAAGAATTCCTGGAACAGGTCAACGTCGAAGCCGCCGACGGTGGCACGGGTGTACGGCACGTGCATCTGCAGGCCCGGACGACCGGAGAAGTCGATGACCACGCGCGACAGCGCTTCATCGAGCGGCACGTAGGCATGACCGTAGCGACGGATGCCCTTCTTGTCGCCGATGGCTTTGGTAAAGGCCTGGCCCAAGGTGATACCGACGTCTTCCACCGTGTGGTGGTCGTCGATATGCAGGTCGCCCTTGCTGACGATGTCCAGGTCGATCAGCCCGTGACGGGCGATCTGGTCCAGCATGTGCTCAAGAAAAGGTACACCGATATCAAACCGGGCCTTTCCGGTGCCATCCAGGTTGATCGAGGCTTTGATCTGGGTTTCCAGAGTGTCGCGCTCGACAGACGCCTTACGTTCGGCCATCACCAGCTCCGCAAAATCATTGGGCGAAAAAGGCAGCCATTATAGGGGCGCGAGCGGCAAACAGAAACACAAGAGGTGACATCACTGACGGGCTGAATCCCGGGCTGTCGGTGATAGACATGTCCATACAAGCTTTCAAGGTCACCCAAAAGCAAATGTGGGAGCGGGCTTGCTCGCGAAGGCGGCGTATCAGTCGACATCATCGTTAACTGACACACCGCATTCGCGAGCAAGCCCGCTCCCACATTTAGGGTTGCCCTGGCCTGACGGTCAGGGCAACGGTCTTAGCGGAACAACACCGCCGTCTTCTGCAGGGTCACCCACACACCCCACGCCAACGGAATGCCCACCACCAGCCAGGCGGCGATCGCCAGGGACTTGGTGCCCGGTGCGGCTTTCCACTCCAGCGAAGTGCTGCTGTCGGCGCCTTTGTCATGGCCCAGCGCCTGTTCGGCGGCCAGTTCGGCATCGGTCATGAAGTACTTGTCGGCGACCGGACGGACCATCAGGTTGCAGAGGAAGCCCAGCACCAGCAGGCCGGCGAGGATGTACAAGGTGATGTCATAGGCCGCGGCACGTTCAACACCGATGCTCAGTTGATATTCACGCAGGTAGTTCACCAGTACCGGACCCAGCACGCCTGCCGCCGCCCAGGCAGTCAGCAGACGACCGTGGATTGCACCGACCATTTGCGTACCGAACAGGTCCGCCAGGTAGGCCGGCACCGTGGCGAAACCGCCGCCGTACATCGACAGGATGATGCAGAACGCCGCCACGAACAGCGCGACGCTGCCCAGGTGACCCAGGTTCGGGATCAGCGCGTACAGGGCAAAGCCCAGGGCGAAGAACACGAAATAGGTGTTTTTACGACCCAGGTAATCCGAGAAGGAGGCCCAGAAGAACCGGCCACCGATGTTGAACAGGCTCAACAGACCGGTGAAACCCGCCGCGATGGCCGCGATCTGGCCCAGTTGCACGGCGTCCAGCTGACCGAAAGGCAGGTCATTGCCGAGCAACTTGCCGCCGAACACTTCCTGCAACAGTGGCGAAGCCATGCCGAGGATGCCGATACCGGCGGATACGTTCAGGCACAGCACCAGCCATACCAGACGGAACTGCGGGGTTTTCCAGGCAACGTTCACGTGAACGTGGCGATGGGTGATCATCGCGTTCGCGGCTTTCTTCGGTGCCGGGGTCCAGCCTTCAGGCTTCCAGCCGGTCGGTGGAACGCGGTACGACAAGGCGCCACCGATCATGAACACGAAGTAGATCGCGGCCATGACCAGGAAGCTCTGCCATACGCCCACGCCGGTTGGCGAAGCGAAATGGTTCATCAGCGCCGCGGCCAGCGGAGCACCGACCATCGCACCACCGCCGAAGCCCATGATCGCCATGCCGGTCGCCATGCCGCGCTTGTCCGGGAACCACTTGATCAGGGTCGACACCGGGGAGATGTAGCCCAGGCCCAGGCCGATACCACCGATCACCCCGGAACCGACCCACATCAGCCAGATCTGGTGGGTATAGATACCCAACGCGGAAATCAGCAGGCCACCGCACCAGCACAATGCCGATACAACGCCGGCCTTGCGTGGCCCGGCGTGTTCCAGCCAGCCGCCCCAGATGGCTGCCGAGCAACCCAGGAAGATGAAGAACAGGGTGTAGATCCAGCCGAGCATCGAGATCGGCCAGTCGCATTGGGACGAAAAGACTTGCGAGATGAAACTCATATCCGGTGCACAGGCCACAGGCTTGGTGACACCCAAGGCTTTGGACAGTGGCAACCAGAACACCGAGAAGCCATAGGCCATGCCGATGCAGAGGTGAATGGCCAGTGCGGCCGGTGGAACCAGCCACCGGTTGAAACCGGGCTTGGCGATGATACGTTCCTTGGAGAGGAACGCTGGCTGGTCGGCGATGCCGTCTGCCGTGATGCTCGTGCTCATTGTGTATCCCCCAATTATTGGAATGATCCGTCAGCCACGCCTCACCCTCAGCCTTCATTGCACGCAGGCATGGCTGTATTTTCTGGTGAGGCTCCATAGTGTGCGACATCAAGTCGCAGAAGGACGGACGAACGGGCAAAGGTTACCATTTGCTCGCGGCAGAAAAACCAAAGTGATATCACCTTTTTCGTGCCATCTGTCTTATCGCACGCTTGCTCGCTTTCTGTAGGGGGCTAACGATTTATTTTTTCAGGAATTTTCATGCCCATCGTTGTCGAGCTCATTACTGACGCCAATTGTCAGGACCAACAGGACCTGCAGAAAATCTACCGGGATGCCCCGGCCTGGCTGTTTGAACCCTTTGGCGATGCCACGCAACTGATCGCGCAATGCCTTGAGGAAGGCTCGTTGGTCGCAGCACGGTTCAATGACCGCCTGCTCGGTGCCGCACGCCTGCAACGGCACCAGAACGCCTGGCGCTTGTCCCACCTGTGCGTACGAAACGTTACCCGTCGCCGTGGCGTGGCTGAACGGCTGGTGAGCGAAGCCCGGCGAATGGCCGCGTTAAACGGTGCCGAGCTGCATTTGTTGGCGCCGACCGGGCATCTGCAAGCCCAGGCGCTGGCGGCCAAGCTGAAGATGCCGCTTAATGAAAGCTAATCGATGGTTGGAGACAAATCCGATGGTGAGGGGGCTTGCACTGTAGGAGCTGCCGAAGGCTGCGATCTTTTGATCTTTCGCTTGAGACTCAAGCGTTGGAGGAAAGATCGCAGCCTCGTTGCACTCGACAGCTCCTACACGGCTGCTACACAGCATTTACGGCCCTGCGAGTGCAAGCTCCCTCGCCACGGGGGACAGCGCGGCGGCGAATCGAGAAACGATCCCCCAACGCGCCGCCAACTCAGGACGTTATACTCCCGGCTAAATTTTGAACTCAACCTACAAGGATTCGCCCATGAAAGCGTTCGGCAAAATCCTGGGTCTGGTACTTCTCGGGCTGTTGCTGATCATTGTGGCCCTGGGCTTTGCCCTGAGCCACCTGTTCGATCCCAACGACTACAAAGAAGAGATCCGCCAGATAGCCCGCGACAAGGCCCACATCGAGCTGACCCTCAATGGCGACATCGGCTGGAGCCTGTTTCCATGGCTGGGCCTTGAGTTGCACGACGCCAGCGTCGCGACGCTGGCCAGCCCAACGCAGCCTTTCGCCGACCTGCAGATGCTCGGTCTTTCGGTACGGGTGATACCGCTGCTGCGCCGGGAAGTACAAATGAGCGATGTGCGGGTCGAAGGCCTGAACCTGCGACTCAACCGTGACAAGAACGGGCACGGCAACTGGGAAGACATCGGCAAGGCGCCAGCCTCCGCGACGACGGCGAACACCCCGGCACCGGCCGAGCAACCGGCCCCGCCCACCGGCACCCCGGCAGAAAAACCTGCCCAGCCGACCCGCCTGGACATCGACAGCCTGACCGTGAACAACGCCCGGGTCGAATACACCGACGAGCAGACCGGCAAGCTGTACACCGCCGAGAGCATCCAACTGAGCACCGGTCCGGTCCACGACTCCACCAACATCCCGGTGACCCTGACCGCCTTCCTGTCCAGCAACCAGCCGGCCGTGCGCGTACGCACCGAAGTGACAGGTGAACTGCGCTTCGAGCGTGCCCTGCAGCGCTACAAGTTCGAAGACCTGAAACTGTCCGGCGAAGCCACCGGCGACCCCTTGCAGGGCAAGACCCTGAATTTCGCCGCCCAAGGCCAACTGTTCCTGGACAAGGCGGCCAACGTCGCCGAGTGGACCGGCATCAAGCTGTCGCTCAATCAACTGCGCGCCCTGGGTGAACTGAAGGTCAACGACCTCGACAAGACCCCGCAATTGAATGGCGGGATATCGATCGCCCAGTTCGATCTGGCGAAATTCGTCGACAGCGTCGGCCAGAAACTCCCGGACATGGCCGAAGGCAGCCTGAGCAAGGTCGAGCTGTCCAGCCGCATTGCCGGTACACCAACCAGTGTCGAGCTCAACGACATCAACCTGAAAGTGGACGACAGCAACTTCAGCGGTCGCATCGCCGTGGAGGACTTCGCCAAGCAGTCACTGCGCGCGCAACTCAAGGCCGACACGTTCAACGTCGACCGCTACCTGGCGCCAAAGTCCGCCGAAGCCGACAGCTCCAAGGCCGCCCGCGAAGCCGAAGTCAGCAACACCGAAGCCAGCGCCATGGCCGGTGCCGGCAGTACACCGCTGCCAAGCGCCCCGACCCAGGGTGCCTGGAGTAACGATCGATTGTTTCCGGTGGAACGCCTGAGCAAGCTGGACCTCGATGCCGACCTGACCTTCGGGCAACTGACCCTCGATAAACTGCCGATCCAGAACGCTGCGCTCAAGGCCACCGGCCGGGGCGGCCTGCTGACCCTGGAGAACCTGCGAGGCGACCTGTACAGCGGCAACTTCGAAACCAAGGGCACCCTGGACGTGCGCCAGCCTACGCCACAGTTGAGCCTGCAAACGCGCATCAACCGGGTCCCTGCCGAGAAGATCATCGAAAGCCAAGGCAAGAATCCACCGGTCAAAGGCCTGGTCACCGTCAACAGCGCGATCACCGCCAGCGGTAATAGCCAGAAAGCCCTGATCGACAGCCTCAACGGCACCGCCGGGTTCGTCATCAACGATGGCGTGCTGCTCAATGCCAACCTCGAACAGCAATTGTGCAAAGGCATCGCCACCCTCAATCGCCAGACCCTCAGCGGTGAACCCCGGGGCAAGGACACGCCGTTCCAGCAACTCAACGGCAATCTCACCTTCAACAATGGCGTTGCCCACAACCCGGACCTGAAAGTCCGCATCCCCGGCATGACCGTCAACGGCAACGGCGACATCGACCTGCGGGTATTGGGCATGGATTATCGCATCGGCGTCATCGTCGAAGGCGACAAGAGCGATATGCCCGACCCGGCCTGCCAGGTCAACGAACGCTACGTCGACGTCGAATGGCCGTTGCGCTGCCGCGGTCCGCTGGAACTGGGCGCCAAGGCCTGCCGCCTGGACAACGACGGGCTGGGCAAGGTCGCGGCGAAACTGGCCGGCGACCGTCTCGGCGACAAGATCGATGAGAAGCTGGGCGACAAGGTCAGCCCCGAACTCAAAGATGCGCTCAAGGGGCTGTTCAAGCGATGAGAGCCGAGCAGTTTTCCACCGCCGTACTGGACTGGTTCGACCGCCACGGGCGCCACGATTTGCCCTGGCAACAAGCCATCTCGCCCTATCGGGTGTGGGTCTCGGAAATCATGTTGCAGCAGACCCAGGTCAGTACCGTACTCAACTACTTCGACCGGTTCATGGCCTCGCTGCCCACCGTCCAAGCCCTGGCCGCTGCGCCAGAGGACGAAGTGCTGCACCTGTGGACCGGGCTGGGTTATTACACCCGTGCGCGCAACTTGCAGAAAACCGCGAAAATCGTCGTCGAACAGTACGGCGGCGAATTTCCCCGGGACGTGGAGAAACTCACTGAGTTGCCGGGGATCGGTCTCTCCACCGCTGGCGCCATTGCCAGCATCAGCATGGGCCTGCGGGCGCCGATCCTCGATGGCAACGTCAAGCGGGTGCTGGCGCGCTTCACCGCCCAGGAAGGCTACCCAGGCGAACCCAAGGTTGCGAAGCAGCTGTGGGCCACCGCCGAGCGCTTCACGCCACAGGACCGCGTCAACGCCTACACCCAGGCGATGATGGACCTGGGCGCCACGCTCTGTACCCGCAGCAAGCCCAGTTGCCTGCTCTGCCCGCTGAAGCAAGGCTGCGAGGCCCACATGCTGGGCCTGGAAACCCGCTACCCGATTCCCAAGCCTCGCAAGGAAGTGCCCAAGAAGCGCACTTTGATGCCGATGCTGGCGAACCACGAAGGCGCGATCCTGCTTTACCGTCGCCCTTCCACGGGGCTGTGGGGCGGTCTGTGGAGCCTGCCGGAGCTCGACGACCTCGACGACCTGCAGCACCTGGCCCTGCAACACTCGCTGGAATTGGGCAGCCAACAGGAAATGCCAAGCCTGGTGCACACCTTCAGCCACTTTCAGTTGGCGATCGAACCCTGGCTGGTCCGGGTCCGGGAAACCGGCCATCACGTGGCCGAGGCCGACTGGCTCTGGTATAACCTCGCCACCCCGCCGCGCCTGGGCCTTGCCGCCCCGGTCAAAACCTTGCTCGAACGCGCGGCCGCCGTAATGAACGCAGGAGAGTTGCAATGACCCGCACCATCATGTGCCGCAAGTACAAAGAAGAACTCGAAGGCCTGGAACGTGCGCCGTTCCCGGGTGCCAAGGGCCAGGACATCTACGACCACGTCTCGGCCAAGGCCTGGGCCGACTGGCAGAAGCACCAGACCCTGCTGATCAACGAAAAACGCCTGAACATGATGAACGCCGAAGATCGCAAATACCTTCAGGGCGAGATGGACAAGTACTTTTCCGGCGAAGATTACGCCAAGGCCGAAGGCTACGTACCGCCATCCGAATAAGCTGTTCAACACGGGGGCGGATCGTAAGCGACGGTAATAGTTAAATATTTTTTGAAAACTTGCTTGACGCCCCCCTGAAAAACCCGTTTAATGCGCCCCGTTGCCCAGATAGCTCAGTCGGTAGAGCAGGGGATTGAAAATCCCCGTGTCGGCGGTTCGATTCCGTCTCTGGGCACCAAATACCGAAAACCCCGATCAAGCAATTGATCGGGGTTTTTTATTGCCCGGGATTTTCTTCCTCCGCCTTACCGAGTCGGCTACATTCGTCCGCTCCCCTCCAGCAAGCGAGTCGACATGGACATCACCGGCATCCCCTTTGGCACCACCGACTGGTCAACCATCGAGCCCACCGAACACAAAGGTGTCACTGGAACCGCGTATTGGCGCACCCAGCAGTTCGGGAACATTCGCGTGCGGATGGTGGAATATACGCCGGGGTACCTGGCCGACCATTGGTGCACCAAGGGCCACATCCTGTTTTGCCTCAAGGGCGAGCTCAATACTGAACTCGAAGACGGTCGGCAATTTTTGCTCAAGCCCGGCATGAGCTACCAGGTCGCCGACCAGGCCGAACCCCATCGTTCCTCCACTTCATCGGGGGCTACGCTCTTCATCGTGGATTGAGATTCGAAGCGTGCGCGTTGAAGCTGTAGGATAGATGGCCTTATCCATCAGGAATCCGACCATGTCATCGGCGAACAAACAGCAGAAGCGCAGCCAGCGCGCCAAGGCGAAAGCCAAGCAGAACCGTACTAAGCGTGCTGCTGCGCCGAACGATTTCCTCGACCCGAACGACGAGCGCATCGACCTGGAAACCGTGGACCTATCGGACATGTTCCGACTCATGGGCGCTGCCGAAAAGATCAGCCAGCAGGCCATGTGCATCGCCTTCCTGGGGCATCCACTGCTGGAGTTGGTGCTGGAGCAGGAAGGTGAGGAAGAAGCGACCGACTTCATCTTTACCGCATTGATCGAATACCGCCGCTTGACCACTGGAGTGGATGAGCAGACCGCGCTGGATTGGGTGGAAAGCAAGCAATTCCAGGCCGACTATGTGGCTGCATCCCAGACACTGGCGCAAGGCAAGGTCTGACTGTCACCCGCCAAGCGCTTTGTGGCGAAGGGGTTCGCGGTGGCTGACAGGCTGCGGGAATAGTTCCTACAAGCCAAGGTCAACCAACATGGGACGGCGTCATACCCGTCCTGCGTCAATCAGCTATTTTTCCTCCCAAGTAATCAGCCCCGTCCGGCATCATCGAAACGTCGCCTGGAGCATCCTTGCGGTCCGCCCCTCTCAATGGCTGGACACTGCGATGACGCCACTGCTACCTCAAGATGACCCACAGCTCGCCCCCTTGATCAACGAACTCGGTGAGCTGATTCGCCAGGCACGCCAGAAGGTTCTGCGTGCCGTCGATACGCTCCAGGTACAAACCTGCTGGCAGATCGGCCGGCATATCATTGAATTCGAACAGGGCGGCGCCGAACGGGCGGCCTATGGGACACGGCTGCTGCCGTCACTGGCGAAAGTGCTGACGGCGCGGTTCGGGAAGGGATTTGATGAACGCAACCTACGGCACATGCGAGACTTTTATCAGAAGTTCCCAATTTGGAACGCAGTGCGTACCGAATTGAGCTGGACCCACTACCGCACGCTTTTGCGCGTAGAACACGACGTCGCCCGTCATTGGTACATGAACGAAGTGGCCATTCAAAACTGGTCCACCCGCGCCCTGGAGCGCCAGATCGGCAGTTTCTATTACGAACGCTTGCTGGCCAGCCGCGACAGGCCTGCAGTGGAGCAGGAAGCCGGCACCCATATCAAGGAGATGAACCTCGGCCCCCGGGACATCGTCAGGGATCCGGTGGTTCTGGAATTCCTCGGCCTGCCCAACGCCGGCACGCTACTGGAAACGGACCTGGAGCAGGCCTTGATCGACCAGCTACAGGGTTTCCTGCTTGAGCTGGGGAAGGGCTTCGCCTTCATTGCCCGCCAACAACGCATCAGCACCGAAAGCAAAGACTTCTACATCGACCTGGTCTTCTACAACTACCTGCTCAAGTGCTTTGTGATCGTCGATCTCAAACGTGGCGAGCTCAGCCACCAGGACATCGGCCAGATGGATATGTATGTACGTCTCTACGATGATCTCAAGCGCGGCCCTGACGACAAACCTACCGTGGGCGTCATTCTCTGTGCGCGCAAAGACGACTCGGTGGTGCGTTATTCCGTGTTGCAAGGCCATGAACAGTTGTTCGCCAGCCAATACCAATTGGTGCTGCCCACGGAAGAAGAGCTGCGCAACGAGCTGGATCGCGAACGGGCGCGCCTTGAAGACGTGACAGCCGACACCCGATAACCGCCTTTAGTGTGTTTTTTCAGCAGCGCCTACCCCAAGAACGCTATCCTGCACGTCACCGGCCGCAGCCCATTCCTCCCCAATCCAGGTGTTGCGGACCTCCCCTAACGAATTGGAAACCGAAGCCCAATGGCCTCACTGAACAAACAGCAAAAACGCGCCAAGCGCGCCAAAGACAAAGCCAAACAGATCCGCATGACCGGGCGCAAATCGATCCCGATGTATGGCGACCCGGCCCACGCCACCGCCCAGCCGCCGGTCTACGTGCTGGAACTGTTCGCCAAACTGCGCGAAGCCGAGGCCATCAGCCGCAGTGAAATGCTCGATACGCTGCTCGCATCCCTGAGCGTGATGATCAATGAGCGCCCAGGCCTGCTCGACCTGAAAAACGCCGAAAATGAAAGCATGGCGGCGACCAACCTGGCCGCCGACATGCTGGTGGACTACCGCATGTGGGTCGATGAAATGGACCGCGAGACCGCCCAGCGCTGGCTCAGCACACCGGAGTTCATCAAGGATTTCAGCGAGGCGCTGGACCGTTACCGCCAGACCCTGGAAGAACCCGCCAGCGAATAAGCCGGCCGGCTATTCGTCACTGTTCCAATGGAACACCAGGTTGCGCGCGGCCCCACTGCCTACCTCAGCAGTGTCGCGCCGCGCCTCACCGTTGCGCGTCGCCACCACGTTGTACTTGCCCGGCGGCAGTTGCACATAAACCAGCGGCCCGGCCTCATCCAGCGTCAGCAGCGTTTGCCCCGACGCGTTCTGGACGGTGACCTCCACATCCGGGATGTATTTGTTTTCCGGGCCAACCGCGAATGTCATGTGCAAGTTGTAGCCCTGGGCCTGCCCGATGGCCCGGGCTTCATCCTCACCGATACCGCCCGACAGGTAAGTAATGCCGTTCTGCTGCATGGGTTGGACCTGCACGCCGGTGTTGTCGATGGGCGCGAGGTTGGTGGCGTTGAGGGCGATGGGGAACAGCAGGATGCTGATGGCAACGAAAGGCAACAACAAATGGTGGAGGGATTTCATGATGGAAACTCCCGCTCTCTGGAAAAAACCAATTGAGGCTTCTTGTGTGATTATTAATCGTCCACATGGGTTTAGACCGATTGGAACTTGCCCACACTGCGGATTGGAATAGAGGAATTCAGATAATCCCCTCCCAGGACAATAAACAGGCACAACACGAACGCTCATCCGGTTAACCCTTCCAACCCCCGCCCAAAGCTGGCACCATCGCGCCTTTTTTTACGCGACTCCCCGGACTTTTTATCGGTAACCAGGTTCAAACGGCCGTTCGGTTGTTGATGGCGCGACAGTCTGCTGCGCCGATGCGACAACCTGCCGCACATCACCGGTTTACCGCCCGTAGCGCTGTTGGCTGCCATTCGGACGCATGCTAGCTTGGCCGCCTCGCCAAGGAAGGCAGCCAACAGCAAGGGAGCACATACCATGAGGACCGCACATGGCCCAGGCCACGCCCGCGCTTGAAATCCGCAACCTGCACAAACGCTACGGACAGCTGGAGGTGCTCAAAGGCGTCTCGCTGACCGCCCGCGACGGCGATGTGATCTCGATCCTCGGATCCTCCGGGTCCGGCAAGTCCACGTTCCTGCGCTGCATCAACCTGCTGGAAAACCCTAACCAGGGCCAGATCCTGGTGGCCGGCGAAGCGCTCAAGCTCAAGGCCGCAAAGAACGGTGAACTGGTGGCCGCCGACGGCAAACAGATCAACCGCCTGCGCAGCGAGATCGGTTTTGTCTTCCAGAACTTCAACCTTTGGCCGCACATGAGCGTGCTCGATAACATCATCGAAGCGCCGCGCCGGGTGCTGGGCCAGAGCAAGGCCGAAGCCGTCGAAGTGGCCGAAGCGCTGCTGGCCAAGGTCGGTATCGCCGACAAGCGCCACGCCTACCCGGCCGAACTGTCTGGCGGCCAGCAACAACGCGCCGCCATCGCCCGCACACTGGCGATGCAGCCCAAGGTGATTCTGTTCGACGAACCCACCTCCGCCCTTGACCCGGAAATGGTTCAGGAAGTACTTAGTGTGATCCGCGCCCTGGCCGAAGAAGGACGCACCATGCTGCTGGTCACCCATGAAATGGGCTTCGCCCGTCAGGTTTCCAGCGAAGTCGTGTTTCTTCATCAAGGCCTGGTCGAGGAGCAAGGATCGCCACAGCAGGTCTTCGAGAACCCGCTTTCGGCGCGCTGCAAACAATTCATGTCCAGCAACCGCTAACGGAGCAGTACTGATGCAGACCTACAAGAAATTCCTCCTGGCCGCAGTTGCCGGCCTGGTCTTTTCGGCCAATGCCATGGCGGCGGAAAAGCTGAAGATGGGCATCGAAGCGGCCTATCCGCCGTTCAACAACAAGGACGCCAGCGGCCAGGTCGTAGGATTCGATAAAGACATCGGCGACGCCCTGTGCGCCAAGATGAAAGTCGAGTGCGAAGTGGTCACTTCCGACTGGGACGGCATCATTCCCGCCTTGATGGCCAAGAAGTTCGACTTCCTGATTTCTTCGCTGTCGATCAACGAAGAACGCAAGCAAGCCGTAGACTTCACCGACCCGTACTACTCCAACAAACTGCAATTCATCGCACCGAAAAACGTCGATTTCAACATCGATAAAGCGTCTCTCCAGGGCAAGGTCATCGGTGCACAACGCTCCACGCTCGCTGGTACCTGGATGGAAGACAACATGGAAGGCGTCGAACTGAAACTCTACGACACTCAGGAAAACGCCTACCTGGACCTCATCTCCGGCCGCGTTGACGCAATCCTGGCGGACAAATACGTGAATTACGACTGGCTGAAAACCGACGCTGGCCGTGCTTACGAATTCAAAGGTGACCCGGTGGTAGAGGGCGACAAGATCGCCATCGCCGTGCGCAAGGCCGATCCACTGCGTGACCGACTGAACGCAGCGCTGAAAGAAATTGTTGCCGACGGCACCTATAAAAAAATCAACGACAAGTACTTCCCGTTCAGCATCTATTGATCCTGACGTGCCTGGCTGGCGCCCGCTATTGCGCGGCGCCCGCCCTTAGCAAAGCCTGCCGCGATATGAACACACACCCATGATGATCGATCTCTACGGATTCGGCCCAGCGCTCGCCGCCGGCGCGCTGATGACCGTCAAGTTGGCCCTTTCTGCCTTAGGCCTGGGGCTGGTACTCGGCCTGCTCGGTGCCCTGGCCAAGACCTCGCCATACAAGTCGCTGCAATGGCTGGGCGGCACTTATTCAACACTGGTTCGCGGCATCCCGGAATTGCTCTGGGTGCTATTGATCTATTTCGGCACCGTCAACCTGATGCGCGCCGTGGGTGAATATTTCGGCAACCCCGACCTTGCCCTCAACGCCTTCGCCGCCGGGGTCATTGCCTTGGGCCTGTGCTTTGGCGCCTACGCCACGGAAGTGTTTCGCGGCGCGATCCTGGCGATTCCCAAGGGCCATCGCGAGGCCGGCGTCGCCCTGGGCCTGTCGAAATGGCGGATCTTCACCCGATTGATCATGCCGCAGATGTGGCGCATCGCCCTGCCCGGCCTGGGCAATCTGTTCATGATCCTGATGAAGGACACCGCGCTGGTCTCGGTGATCGGCCTGGAAGAAATCATGCGCCATGCGCAAATCGGCGTGACCGTGTCCAAGCAACCGTTCACCTTCTATATGGTCGCAGCCTTCATGTACCTGGGGCTGACGGTGCTCGCCATGATCGGCATGCACTTGCTGGAACGACGCGCCGCCCGTGGATTCACCAGGAGCACCCAATGAACTGGGACGTCATCATCAAGTGGCTGCCGAAGCTGGCCCAAGGCGCCACACTGACTCTGGAGCTGGTGGCCATCGCCGTGATCGCCGGGCTGCTGCTGGCGATTCCGCTGGGTATCGCCCGCTCTTCGCGCCTGTGGCAGGTGCGGGCATTGCCCTACGCCTACATCTTCTTTTTCCGTGGCACGCCGCTGTTGGTCCAGCTGTTCTTGGTCTACTACGGCCTGGCGCAATTCGATGCCGTGCGCAGCAGCGCGCTGTGGCCGTACCTGCGGGATCCGTTCTGGTGCGCCACGGCCACCATGACCCTGCACACCGCCGCCTACATCGCCGAGATCTTGCGCGGCGCGATCCAGGCCATCCCAAAGGGCGAGATCGAAGCCGCGCGGGCCCTGGGCATGTCGCGGCCCAAGGCGCTGTTCTACATCATGCTGCCCCGCGCCGCGCGCATCGGCCTGCCGGCCTACAGCAACGAAGTGATCCTGATGCTCAAGGCCAGCGCCCTGGCGAGTACCGTGACCTTGCTGGAACTCACCGGCATGGCCCGCACCATCATTGCCCGGACCTATATGCCGGTGGAGATTTTCTTCGCGGCCGGCATGTTCTACCTGCTGATGTCCTTCGTCCTGGTACAAGGTTTCAAGCAACTGGAACGCTGGTTGCGCGTCGATGCCTGCCAAGGACGCTGACAGCGACGTCCTGACGGGCGAGGCACTGCTCGCCCGCTTCACGGCGTTGGACATTTTTCTCACGGCGCACCAGGCACTGTGGAAACCGCGTCCGTTCGTCCATCTGCAGTTGCCTTGGGAAACGTCTCACCCGGAATTGGCCCAATGGCTACGCCAGCGTTCGCTGGAAGCGGCGGAAAACGATCATCACCAACCGTGGTTGATGGAAAACGCGGCAGCGCCATTCCCGGAATTGGCCGTTGTCTCCCGCGCACTGAGCGCTGTTGCTGAATTGCCGGCCAGCACGCTCGAAGCGCCACGCCATCGCCTCAACGTCGATGTGCCCGGCCGCAAATGGCAGCAGATCGAAGCCTTCGCCAGTCGCCTGCACTTCACCACCCAGCCAACTCACTGGCTCGATTGGTGTGCCGGCAAGGGCCACCTCGGTCGACGTCTGCTGCACGGCGAGCAGCAACTGACCTGCCTGGAGTACGACCCCGCACTGGTCGCCAGCGGCCAACAACTGAGCCAGCGCCATCACCTGCCCGCCACGCACCTGCAACAAGACGTACTAGCGGCAGACGCGGCCCTGACGCTGCATCCAGGACACACCCCTGTGGCCCTGCACGCCTGCGGTGACCTGCACGTGCGCCTGATGCACCTGGCCAGCGCAGCTGGCTGTGCACAACTGGCTATCGCGCCATGCTGTTACAACCGCATCAGCAGCGAGCGTTATCAAGCGTTGTCCGATGCGGCCAAAGGCTCAGCCCTACAGCTATCACTCGACGATCTCGGCCTGCCGCAGACCGAAACCATCACCGCTGGCGCGCGCGTAAGAAGACAACGGGACCAATCCATGGCCTGGCGCCTGGGTTTCGACCTGCTGCAACGGCAAATCAGAGGGTGCGACGATTACCTGCCCACTCCCTCATTGCCCAGCGCCTGGCTGGAAAAATCCTTCGCCCAGTACTGCACCGATCTGGCGGCTCTGAAAGACTTATCCACAGTCGGCACGCCGGATTGGCTCGCCCTGGAAGCAGCGGGCCATCAACGCCTGGCCGAGGTGCGTAACCTGGAGTTGCTGCGAGGCCTTTTCCGACGGCCACTGGAGCTTTGGCTGGTGCTGGACCGAGCACTTTTCCTCACGCAAAAGGGCTATGACGTTCGCCTTGGCACCTTCTGCGAGACCCCGCTGACGCCACGCAATCTGTTGTTGTTGGCAGAGCGTTACTGAGACGAAACAGCCTGTGGATAACTCTGTTGATGAAATAAACCTGGATCCAAGAAATCCGTGATTTCCTGACCGAATCAGCATTGGTCATTTTTTGTTCATATGGATAAAAAACCATGAAAACAGTCATTTGCGACGAAACGCGAAAGCGGTCACAAAATCGCAAGATGCCCAGCGCCTCATCCTGCCCGTTGTGCATAAGCGTCTAAGCAAAACGACATAACCGCCGAATTCAGTGCTGCTCCGCGCCAGTAATTGCGTCACCGGTGCAGGCCTACTACGACGCACTGTGCAACGCACCGACGACATCAACCTGCAATGCGTGGCCGGTGAAAACGCCGACAGTCTGAGCTTCTACACTATCGCCGACACGGGCCTGTCCATGCTAGAAACTAGCGTCGCCCAACAGCATCGTGATGCCGGCATGGACCGTGCGCACCCAGACGGTCCGCACCCTGGCCGCCATCGGCGAACAATGCGCCCAAGACCGCCCCATCCACTTCCTGAAAGTCGACGTCGAACGCCACGAAGAGATCGTCCTGCGCGGCATGGACTTCAGCCGCTGGCGCCCCTGGATCATCCTCATCGAAACTCTATGGGCCCGCGACCAAACCTGGGAAACCCTGGTGACCGGTGCCGGCTACCAAGCCATCCTGTTCGACGGCATCAACACCTACTACCTCGCCGAAGAACACCTGGCCCTCAAACCCGCCTTCGACATCCCCCGTGCAACCTCGACGGCTTCCAACTCTGCAAAGGCCACAAATTCAGCCACCCCGTCGACGAAACCGACCGCCAACTCAGCGCCGCCCAGCAACGGCCTGAACAGGCCTAAGCCGAACTCCACGCCATGCAAAATAGCCACATCTGGCGAGCCCTGAATAAACTGCGCAACCTGCTGCACCGCGCCTGAGCCGGACCTGCGCAAAAATAGTCAGAATTCAGGGGTTTACAGAACGCATCCAATCGCTATAATCGTCGCCCACACGCCGGTATAGCTCAGTTGGTAGAGCAACTGACTTGTAATCAGTAGGTCCCGGGTTCGACTCCTGGTGCCGGCACCATACAAGGTTCCAGAGAAGGCTTTCAAAATCTCTGGATCCCCCGAAAAACCCGCCTTCTGGCGGGTTTTTTCGTTTTGGAGATCCCCTGGCTCCCTCACATGCAGTTTGCGATTTCTTGAAACGAATCCGGGCTCCAGCCTGCCGCCCATGCCAATCCAGCTACGGTATAGTCCCGCCCATCCTTGGCGAATATGCCAAGACCAGTTTTCAGGATTAAGGGAACCTTGGATGGGCGGTAAACCGAGGCCTGATCCTTCTATTGTCAGCGGTTTCAGAGTCGCGTATGTAGAGGGTGGCCGTAAGTATTACTTTGATGCCGTAGAGCAACGATACTACTCATGGGATTCGCTTCACGGCGAGTTTGAAGTCTTCGACCGACGTGGCTTTCACCTGGGTTCGGTCTGCCCTGAAACCGGGCTTGCTTTGAAACCTGCCGTCCGCGGACGAAGGATCAAACCGAACTGAGAGGTTCATATGAATTTTGTAGAGCTTTGCCTTAAAGGCGATGTGCTGGAAGAAGAGATCGATCGATTCGTCGAGGACTGGCACGAGGGCCGTCAAGGTGCCGACATGCAACTGCATGAATACCTGGGCATGAAGTGGGAAGAGTACCAACTGTGGTCAACCACCCCGTCTGTCTTACCCTTTGTATTGACTGCCCACAAGTACGGCACTTCTCTTAAGGACCAACTCGATCAAGACAAATTTGCGATTGCTGCGCGCGCACGATCGGTCGCTGAAGCGACCAAAGTCGAAGCCTGGCTACGCAGCGTGGGCAAGATCTAGTGACCCCAGAAGAAAAAATGGCCAGTCGCGTCCTGGCTATCCGCAAGCTGACACCGCCTTACGATCTAGAACAGCTAGCCTCTGCCTATGGAGAGCTTGAATACCTTGAACTACCGTTCGGCGTGGACGGAATCACTATTGGTATTGGTGCTGCTACCAAGCCTCGCATCCTGATCAACTCAAGCGCACCTGCTACCCGTCGAAAATTTACACTGGCCCATGAAATCGGGCACGTAGTTATCCCATGGCACACAGGCACAATTGTCTCTCATCTGGAGAACCGGGAAGTTGATGCTGCCTACAGCCAAATGGAGACCGAAGCCAATCGCTTCGCGGCAGAGCTGTTGATGCCATCTGACTGGTTGCGTGAGGCATTCAAAGCCGCATCCAGTGTGGAGCAATATTTCCGCTCGGTCCTTACCCAGGCCGGGGCATCCAAAGAAGCAACATTCAATAAAATATTACGCCCGCTCCCGCAGCCTGTGATTTGCGTGCAAGTGGACAGCACTTCCAGAGTTCTCAGCAGGCGAAGATCCCAAACGGCGCCGTATCCTCCAGAACGAAACGCCGAAGTCAGCAGCGAAACCTTTCAGACAGACTGTCGTTTCGAAAGCTTTGAAATAGACGGCCAGTTTTACATGAGCTGGACTTTCATCGGCCGCGACATACGGGAAATCGACAAAAGGCCGTGGCGGGAAGTATTCAACCAAATCCTGCATGACACTGACACTCAGGGATATTTGCAGAACATGAACGGCATTCTTGCTGCTGCTTACGGAAAAAACAAAGCGCTCGACGAGGCAGAAATCTGCGGAGCCGTCATTCGAGCATTCACAAGATATGAGATGTTCGATGTGGTGACTGAGCACCCTCTGTTTGAACAGTTTGTGATCAAACGGGTGAGGGAACTGAAACTGCGGGGTTGAGTGATCAGACAGGCGTAGAAAAGATCTGGCAAAGCGCTGTCGTTGACAGCAACCCAGGTAGCAGAACCTTTAAGGCTACGCCACACGGTGATGGTTCTCCCAAAGTGCGATTAGCGTCCGGCGGCTTTAGTCTGCTGGGGCAGTTAAAGAAGGGCTGCTTCGCAGCCCAGCGGGAGCAAGCGCCCTCGCCACAGGTTCACCCTGTCCCTGGCCCAAACAATTTGCGGCGTATTCATCTAATCAACTCCCCCGCCGATAGCCTCAGATAAGAGCTTGGCCTGTCCCAAGGCTCGGCTGGCGCTCGACTACACTTTCCCAGAATTCCCCCCGCGCCAAGGAGCAGTAAGCAATGAAGATCCGCACCAAGGTCATAGGCTCGGGGTTGGTCAGTCTTTCTTTTGCGCTGTTGCTCGGCGGTATCGGGTTGTGGGGTTATCACTCCATGACCGAGGCCCTGGTGCAGAACGAGACCAGTATTTCGGCCATGCGCAAGCACATGGAAGCGGACATGATGCACGACGCCATTCGTGCCGATGTGCTCGCCGCTCTGCTGGTGAAGCCGGGGGATGTCCAGGGGGCGAAGGAGGTGCTGGAGGCGTTCGATGAACATACGCAGCGGATGCGCAAGGTCATCGCCGAAAACGCCGAGGCGAAGTTGCCGGGGGATGTCGCCAAGGCGATTGTCGAGCTCAAGCCACAGGTCGAAACCTACATCGATAAAGCCAAGCAAGTCATCGGCAAGGCCCTGAACGGTGCCCAGGATGGCCAGGCGTTGCGGGCGGAGTTCGATGGGGCGTTCTCGGCGTTGGAGGAGCGCAACGAGGCGGTGAGCGAACTGATCGAGAACCAGGCGCAGTCATCGCGCGAGCATCAGGACCGAAGCATTCACACCTCGGAGCGCTGGCTGATCGTGACGTTGCTGGCCACCTGCGTGGCGCTGGCGCTGTTGTCGTGGAGCCTGCTCAAGGCGGTGCTTACGCCGCTGAACAAGATCATCCTCAATACCCAGGCGATTTCCCAAGGGGATTTGCAGCGCTCGATGGGGGCCCAGAGCAAGGATGAGCTGGGGCAGTTGCAAGGTGTGATCGAGCAGATGCAGACCAATCTGCGGCAGATGATCGCTACGATCCGCGGCCAGAGCGATGAGTTGCACGGCACGTCCCGGGATTTGGGCGATACGGCGCGGCAGATTGTCTCCAGCGCCGACCAGCAGGCCCAGAGCGCGACCAGCATGGCGGCGAGCATGGAGCAGATGATGGCGAATATCAGCCAGATCCATCAGCACGCCGACAGCGCCCGGACGATTTCAGCACAGTCCGAGCATTTGGCGAGCAGCGGTGGCCAGGTGATTCTCGGCGTGGTGGAAGGCATGAACCGGATCGCCGAGGTGGTCAACCAGTCGTCCAGCAAGATCACGGCGCTGGACGCGTCGTCCGAGGACATTCATTCCATCATCCAGGTGATCAAGAGCATCGCCGAACAAACCAACTTGCTGGCGCTCAACGCCGCCATCGAAGCCGCCCGTGCCGGTGAGGCGGGGCGTGGTTTTGCGGTGGTGGCCGATGAGGTGCGCAACCTGGCGGCGCGCACCACCCAGTCCACTCAGGAAATTACCGCGATGATCGAGCGCATCCAGTCCAGCGCACGGGACGCGGTGGCGAACATGCAGGCTTGCGTCAGCCGCGTGGACGAAGGCGTCGACCTGGCCCAGCAGGCCGGGGTGTCCATCAGCGAAATCCGCACCGGTGCCCGGCATGCGGCCGAAGTGGTGGAGGAAATTTCCCAGACCATTGCCGAGCAATCCAAGGCCAGTGATGAGATGGCCCAGCGGGTGGAGTCGATTGCCGAACAGTCCCGTGAGAACACCCGCTCGATTCACACCCTGACGCAAACGGCGGATCAATTGAACAATGCGGCGGGGTCGATGCAGGCTTCGGTGCAGCAGTTCAAGATTTGATCAATCGGCGCTTTTGTGGCGAGGACGCTTGCTCCCGCTGGGCTGCACAGCAGCCTCTACTTTCAATACTCACGAATTATTGAAAATTATGGCTGGGCAATAATTATTGCCCAGCCATAAAACACCCTAAAAGCCTGACTCACACCTGAGTCACCTCAAACACAAACGAAATCTCCCGTTTCTGGGCACTCCAGACATACCGAATGTGCTTGCCCTGCGTCGGAATCGAAACCGCCGGCGGGCGAAACGCGGCCACGCATTCGTGGCCGGGCAGGCGGACGCTGTTGTACAGCAGCCCCCACGACAAGGTTTCACGCAGTTGCCGGGCGAACACTTGGGATGGGCCGTAGGCGGTGGGGTCCGGGTTGTGGAGGTGGGGGTGGTCGTGGCGGATGTCGTGCAGGGGTTTGACGACCTTGTTGACGTAGGTGCGCATGGTCAATTCCAGGTCCGGCTCGTTGGTCGCGCCAAGGAATCGCGCCTGGTGGTAGCAGGTCTCGGCGATGGCAGCTTCCTGACTGCTGGCCGCGTAGTAGACACCGAAGGTGCCGTCGCTGAAGCGGCTGCTTTTGCCGATGTGGGTAAACGCCGCCATCACCGGCGAGGAGCCGGGCCCGGAAATGCGGTCCTCGGGGCGGACCCGGGACAGCACGCCGGCTTGTTCCATCAGCCGATCGTTGGTCAACGCTTCCAGGGCGTAGGCCGTGGGCAGGTCTTCGGGGTCGAGTACGTCTTCAAACAGCGAAATCGGCGGGAAGCTGCTGTTGACGATCCGATAGGCCCGTTTCCATTGCGGGTCCGCCAGTGGTGGCACCATTAACCGCGCACTCCGTCGAGGTATCGCCGCACATCGGCGATGTCCACCACTCGTCCGGTCAGCATGTAGGACAGCGCCGACTGGCCGTTGAACGGTGCCGCGGTGTTCGGACTGCTGACCCATTGATAAGCACGGTCCCGGCTATTGCTGAAGATAATGCTCAGCGCCTTGTGGATACCCATGAGGTAGGAAATGCGCTCCAGCGTATCGCGAGGCAACTTCACGTTTTCCGGCAACTGTTTGTATTTGTAGAAGGTCGTGTTTCCCACCTTGCCCAGCAATGTGCGCTGCTGTTCGACGCTGCAGCCCCAGAGCGCCATGAGGTTGAAGAAAAACTTCAACGCGACTCGACCCGCGTCCGGGGAGTCCAATTGTTGCTGTGCGTTGAGCGTGATGGAGGAAGTCGCCATGGGTTTGGGCTCCTTTGTCGCGGGGTGGTGCTTAGAGGATAGTACAGATGTGGATTATTTTTAAGTTTTTATTCATCTGCGAACAAACAAGTCTGAGTAGATAATTTTTCAGGCGCACCGTATCCACTGCAAATTCCGTGAAGCGCTCTCGAGCGTTGGGTCTTTTCTCAACGATATGTAGAAGGTAGCGACGTCTGACAATCACCGGCACATACGGTGTGTCTATCCAGACGGTATCCATATATTCCTGCAGCCCAAAACCCAAGGCTACCTGCTTCAGGGCACTGTCGAAGTCAACGGCACCGGGTAACTCCCGCACTGGGGAGGCCGTTGGTACGACCGCAATATCTCGAATATCGGGCAAGCCAATTCACGCCAAACCGGCAAAAACCCCAAATTCCGCATAAGCTCCAACCATCGCCTCCGAGCGTTTTTCGGCACAAAATCGCGACAATCGTGGCAAGGTGCATGATGATAGCCAGCATGCACTGCCTGGCCCGGACCAGGTGCACAACAATAGCGAGCCCACTTAAGCAGAGGGCATTACCTCATGGATAGCAGAACCCTACGCAACCTCATGCGTATCGTGCAGACCGGCTCGTTGTCGGCAGCGGCCGAGCATTCGTGCCTCACGGTGCAGGCGTTGGCGGCGCAGTTGAACAAGGTTGAGGAACAGTTCGGTTTCCGGTTGTTCCGACGCTCGAACAAGGGCCTGACGTTGACGAGCCAAGGCTCGGAACTGACCCCCTTCATGGATCAGGTGTTGGTTGCCACCCGGCAGTTGGAGGAGAAAGTCGCGGCGCTCAAGACGCCGCGACAGCGCACCCTCAGAGTGGCACTCAATACCACCCTGCCGGCGGAGTTCAACCGGCGGATGATCGACCGTTTGATCGCCGTGTTCCCCCAGTATCAGCTGGAATTCAGCTACGCCGAGTCGATGGAGAACCTGAGCAAGCTCAGGAACGAAGATTTTGACCTGGCGATCCTGATCGGGCAGCCGCTGGGCGGTTTTACCAGCATCACCATGCCGGATGTACAGGTGCAGGTGGTCGGCGCCCATTGTGGCGACGCAGACGATTCCCTTGGCTTGCTCGGTGACAAGTTTCAGGTGCGTCCGGCAGAAGAATGTCCGTATTCCCAGAGTTTCCTGCGTTTTCTCGATGCAGGCCTGGGCGAATATGGGTCGAGCCAGCGAATGGTGTATTCCTGCAGTGAAACGCTGACGTTGTCGTTGATCACGCAACTCGATGGCCTGGGGCTGGTATCCCGGGAGGCGGCGTTGCGCAACGGCCTGGCGATTTTCCCGGACTTCGAAGACTTCCTTGAGGTCCGCCTGGCGGTGAACAATTCGGAGCTGTCCGGCCAGGCGCTGCACGATGTAGTGGACCTGACGCTACAGGAACGAACCGAGCGCGATGTACGCCGCCGTGCCCACCGCCACACTGAGAAACAGGTTGCGGCTGAAATACGCACATAACAGCGTCGGTATCGCGGCATAGAATTCAGGGCGATCAAGTTGTATCTGCTGGTCCTTGATCAGCAAGGGGGTCAGGCTGATGGCAGCGACGATCGCCACTGGCAAGTATTCCAAGGCACGGGCGACGAAGGGTGGCCAGTGTTCGGTATTGATCTGCAACGGCAGGGCGCGCGGCAGGAAGGTCACAGCCATCATCAGGGCCACGACCAGGATCAGGAACGTTTGGTCAGGCATACGCCCACCCCGCAGCCAACGAACGTGGCAATGAAGACATTGAATGGCGAGCTGCCCAGCAGGCTCAGCCCGCCCATGCAGACGACAGCCGCCAGGGCCGCGATCAGTTTGTTGCGGGTGTTGCACAACGAAACCAGCACATAGAGCATCATCGCGGTCAGGGCATAGTCGAGCTGGTATTTGATGAGGTGCGCCGCGTATTGCGCGCACACGGCGCCGAGCAAGCCACCGAGCACCCAGGATGTGTGGCAGAACAGGTTGAAGCCGACCAGGTAGCGCACGCTCACCGGTGCCCCGCTGCCGAGCTTGACGCTGTGGAACGCGAACGACTCGTCCGTCAGCCCCGCCGCGTAGCACCAGCGCTCGAAACGGCTGAGCCCCAGCGCACGCAGGGCCTTGGCCATGTAGACCGACATCAGCATGTGCCGGGCATTGATCAGGAACGTGGTGAGCACGATGGTGGTCAGCGACGCACCGCTGGAAATCAACGCCAGCGCGGCGAATTGCGCAGCGCCCGCATAAACGAACAGGCACATCGCCACCGGCAGCCACAGGGGCAGCCCGGCGTTGACCGCCATCAGACCGAACACAAACGAAACCGTGAAATAACCCGCTACCACCGGACTGGCTTCAGCAAAGGTACGCGAGGCTTGTGGTTCGACCGCCAGCGGTTGGCTGGAAGTCTTGTTCATAAATCCCTCTCGAAGGTGATTTCACCCCGGGGCTCACAGAACCCCTGGGCGGCCCAGAAACGCTTGCCAGCCAGATTAGCATCATCGACGAAAAGGAACATGCGCAGCACGCCGACCCGCTTCATGTCAGCCGATGCGGCTTCCACCAGGCGCTGGCCCAGGCCTTTGGTGCGATGCTGCGGGCTGACCGCCAAGTGATTGATCGTGCCACGGGTACCGAGCATGCCGCCGATCACCGCGCCCACGACTTCACCGCTCGCATCGATGGCCAGGTACGCGGTGGTGGTTTCCTGCAACAACACACCGCGCAAGAATCGGGCGTCCTGCCATTCGCAGAACGACACTTCGTCGAAACCGCGAAAGAACCGCTCCAGTCGCTCGGCGTCCCGGATCATGGTCCGGCGCAACAGGACCTGCTGCGTCGGGTCGTCCATGGGTTCGAGCCGTTCAGCGAACAATGTCGAAAGCGGTCCCGGGCCGCGAGAAGGAAATGGCCAGGATCTGCCGGTACGCCATGTCATGGCTATGGGTGTTGCGCGCCGGGGTCACGTAATGGCGCATGTCGCGATCCAGGAAAAACGTCGTGTCGAGGATATCCTCGTAGGTCGTCGCCGCCAGCTGTTCTTCCTGGGCGGTGTACAAGCGACTTTCCGCACCTGCCACATTCTGACGGCCCCAGAAGTGCACGCCGCTGAACGGATAGCCGTCGCAGTGAATCCCTTCGGGGGTGATTTCCAGTTGTTTGCCCGGCTTGATCTCGATGCGGATCTGATGGATCTGGCACTGCCAGATTTCATCGTGCAATTCCTGCGGCAGGACGTTCTTGTAAACCTCGAAGTCCGTGTCGATCAGGCTGCGCATCACCGGCGAATTGATCACTTCGTTGGAAAAGTCCTCGAAGTGCCGCTCCAGTCCGCCGACATAGCTGTTGTTGGCCTTGGACTGAACGTAGGCCCGGTGTTCGAGCTGCGCAAGCTCACGGGTCGTAGGGTTGTATTCGAAGTCGCTGTAGCGGCGAAAACGCATGCCTGACTCGGCCTGGCCGTAGTAGCTGTCGGGCTCCATGTTTTCCCAGCTTTTGGTCAACCGGACAAAATCGCCGAAATGACCGTAGAGGTTGAAGTCCCCACCGCGAACGTTGACGTATTTGTCACGTCTTAGCGCTTCGCCCACTTCCCTGTTCAGAACGATCATTTTTCATAGGTCTCCGCTGCGTTGAGCGGCCTAATCTAGTAGGTGCAGGATTTACGTCCATGAGAAAGTATTTGAGGCATTTCAAGCGATGCTTGAAACGGCGGGCAAAGATGCATTAGTACGACTTTTTCTCGGGAATACCGACGGTTTCAGTGGCTTTTCTTGCGCTAAAAGCCAAAAGGACCCGAGTTTGAGGTCGCAACGCTATTCACTTCAGGCAGGCACGAATCAGTTGTGGCAAGGGAGCTTGCCCTCGCTGGGCTCGTAGGAGCTGTCGAGTGCAACGAGGCTGCGATCTTTCCCCAGACGCTTGAGTCTCAAGCGAAAGATCAAAAGATCAAAAGATCAAAAGATCAAAAGATCAAAAGATCAAAAGATCGCAGCCTTCGGCAGCTCCTACGGCCAGCGGGAGCAAGCTCCCTCGCCACGGTTTTATACGCTTGTAACCTGTTCAGGCATCAGAAGACGTTGATCGGGTAATCCACGAACACCCGCAGCTCATTGCCGCTGACGTTGTACTCGCTGGACTTCTGCGACACCCGCAGCACGGAACTGCGCAACCTTACGCTCAAGTCCTTGGCCGGGCCGCTCTGGACCACGTACTTGAACTGGTTGAAGATCTCGCGCTCGGTACCGCCTTCGCTGGTGGACGTGGTGATGTTATCGCCACGCACATAAGCGACGTTATAGGTCAGGCCCGGCACGCCGAACGTGGTGAAGTCCAGGCCATAGCCCAACTGCCAGCTGCGTTCGTCTTCAGCGTTGAAGTCGGACCAGTAGGAGTTGGCCAGGTAGATCGTGTTACCGCCATCACCCACCCGATTCTGCTCGCGCTGATAGCCACCGTAGGCATAACCCAGGTTGCTGTCGCCAGTGCTGCGCTGGTGGGCAAGCGTGAAACTGTGCGGCCCTGTGGCTAAGGTGGCAGCCAGGCTCCAGATCTTGTTGTCGTCGCCGGTGACGTTGTTTTCACGAACGTAGCTGTTGTCCAGCTTGGTGCGATAACCGTTGAAGTCCAGGGTCAGGGACTGATCCTTGGCCAGCGGGAACACGTAGTTGGCGTTCACGTATTGCTTCTTCAATACGTCCTCGACATCCGAGGCGTAGAGCGAAGCCTTGAACTGCTCGGTGAACTGATAGCTGCCGCCCAAGACGTTGATCGACTTCAGGCCACCGCTGTCGCGGCCTTCAGCACTCTTGCGCGATTCGGCGGTGAAACGGCCGGCATTGAGTTCCAGGCCCTTGATCTCCTTGGAGGTGATCAGCGTGCCGGTGTAGCTTTCCGGCAGCAGGCGCGAGTTGTCATAGCTGAGCACCGGCAGGGCCGGCATCTGGTCACCGTAGGCCAGCACGGTGTTGGAGACGCGGAACTTGACCGCTGCCCCGAACTTGGACAGGTCATCGGCGGCGTTGCCGCTGTCGCCTTGCTTGAAGAAGTCGATGCCGCCCGCCCCGCTGCGGCCTTTACCGCCGTCCAGACGCAGCGCGTACAGGCCGAACGCATCCACACCGACACCCACGGTGCCCTGGGTGAAGCCGGACGAGAAGGTACCGATGGCCGCCTGGCCCCATTCGGCCTTGTCTTCGTTGCCATCTTTGTAGTCGCGGTTGATATAAGCGTTGCGCAACAGCACTTTCAAGCTGCTGTCTTCAACGAACCCTTTGGACTGCGCCTGGTCGTTGGCCATGGCGTGTGTCGTGCTCAAGATCCCCAGTGCGATCAAACTAATGCGCTTGTTCAACATGATTATTTTCCTTGTACGGGTTGATACGCACTGTGGCGGGCAACCGAAATGGCGCTTTTGCGCTCTTTTTCGGACTCTTGCTCCTGGAAATAATGAAAAGGCCCGCCCACGAGTGATCGTGTCGGGCCTTTTTATTATTTAAGAGTCATGGTTGTTAGCCACAGGCGTAGGCGAATCCTAGTCGCGCCCTCAACGGTGTGTCAATTTCGTGAAACGTCTGTAATTAGGCAAAAAATGTCTAAGAACTGCTCACCGCGAACAACCGTCAAGACCGCAGGCCGCTGATGACGTGGAGGCCTGAACCGGCAAGGCTTGCGTCAGCCATTGGGCGAATACCTCGGGCTTGCCGAACCAAGGGCCGATGTCGATCAGCGTGAACTGGCCATCCTGCTCCAAGGCCAAGGTTGGGAAACCCTGGCCGCCGACCTGGGCCAGCAAGGTGCGACTGGCCTTGATATGCCCTTGCACATCAACCGTGCTGAATGCCGTCAGGAACGCCTGGGCCGGCAGGCCGATGGTTTGGGCGAGCTCCAGCAGGACGGTTTCGTCAGCGATGCGCCGGCCTTCGACGTAGTGTGCGGTTTGCAGGCGCCCGAGCAACTCCAGGCCGTGGCCGCCGAGCTGTTCGGCAGCGAGGATGGCGGCGGTCGGCGGCGCCGAATCGAACACGGCGCGGTGGTCGCGCAGCAGACCTTCGAAATAGGCCTCGCCAAATGGTTGCCCGGAATACTCGGCAATGCGCCGGTCGTGGGGCATCACGTAATTGCGCAACTGCGGCGAGACCTGCTGGCGATTGGCACCGGTCATCATGCCGCCGCCATGGGCAATCACCGGCAAAACGGTCCGGGCGGCCTGCACCAACGGCTTGGCGCCGTAACACCAGCCGCACAGCGGGTCGTAGATATAATGAAGAGTGGTCATGGGGACTCCGCTAGCCATGAGGATTCGATGGCAGCAGGGTAGTCTCCGGAGCGCTGCGGAAAAACGCTGGAATGGCTTTCAATCTGTTTCGTGGATCGGTCGAATACCCATGGTGAACACTGATCCTGTGGGAGCGGGCTTGCTCGCGAAGGCGTCGGGTCAGCTACATATGCGGTGCCTGACACACCGCTTTCGCGAGCAAGCCCGCTCCCACACGAGTTGCATCAGCCCGCAAGTCCGGCGGACACAAAAAAAGCGCTGCCATCCCGGCCAGCGCTTTTTATCAATCCGTCGAATTCTATCCTTGCATCACATCCCACAACGCTTCCAGCTCCGCCTCGCTGAACAGGCCAACGGGGTAACGCTCAACGATTACCTGGCGCGGATCAGGTTCTCTGATCTGACGCGTTCCGTTGGATTTCAACCACTGCGCCAAGGCTTGAAGCGACTCACCATTAACGGCCAAGGGATGGCATGTGCGCTCGCTTATCATATTCATTCCAGCGCCCTCTCCTGGTTGATGAGCGGCCAATTTATCCAAGGTTTATGACAAAACAACTCAGTTCTCTCCCCAGAACTGCCGAAGTACAGATACAAGAGCTATGCCAATGTATCCGTCACGCCAATAAACAGGCACAAAAAAACCCGCGCACCAATCAGGCCGCGGGCTTGCCGGGATGGATCCAAAACCGCCGGCCTAGAGCCGGCGCGGTCGTTATCACCCAGCTGTTACATCGCCACTCATTTTGCCCGCGGCGCAGGTTGCTGTTGTGTAAGGCAATGGATATTCCCACCCCCCAGTAACAGTTCGCGCCCCGGTACCATGACCACTTCGTGCTGCGGGAACAGGTTCTGCAGGATGTCCCTGGCCGGCGTGTCCAGCGGATCGTCAAAGCTTGGCGCGATGATGCCGCCGTTGACGATCAGGAAATTCACGTAGGAACCGGCCAGCCGTACCGACGGGTTACGCTCCTGGGAACCCTCCACCGCATCCACGCCGGCACACTCTTGCTCGGTGGCATACAACGGCCCCGGAATCGGCATTTTATGCACTGTGAACGGGCGTCCCTTGGCGTCAGTGCTGTTTTGCAGCACGTTCATCGCTGCGTGGCAGCGGGTGTAGTTAGGGTCTTGCGGGTCGTCGGTCCAGGCAAGCAGGACTTCACCCGGCCGCACGTAGCAGCAAAAGTTATCCACATGGCCGTCGGTCTCGTCATTGAACAGACCATCAGGCAGCCAGATGATCTTGTCCACCGCCAACTGCGCGCTGAGCACTGCCTCGATCTCTTCGCGGCTCAAGTGCGGGTTGCGATTGCGGTTGAGCAGGCACTCTTCGGTGGTAATCAGGGTGCCTTCGCCGTCCACGTGGATCGAACCGCCCTCGAGCACAAAACCTTCGGTGCAATAACGCGGGCTGCGCTCGATCTCGAGGATCTTGCCGGCCACTTGCGCATCACGGTTCCACGGCGTGTACAGGCCACCGTCGAAACCGCCCCAGGCGTTGAAATCCCAATCGACACCGCGCACTTCACCGTTGTTATTGATGACGAACGTCGGCCCTGTGTCGCGAACCCAAGCGTCGTCACTGGACATTTCCACCAGGCGGATATTCGGCACGTCGAGACGCGCCCGGGCATTTTCGTATTGGGCCGCAGACACCGCCACAGTCACCGGTTCAAAACGGGCGATGGCCTTGGCGACCGCTACGTGGGCGGCCTGCGCGGGCTTGCCACCCAGGCGCCAGTTGTCCGGGCGCTCGGGCCAGATCATCCAGACCTGGGTCTGGGTCGCCCACTCGGCAGGCATGTGGAAACCATCCGCGCGGGGAGTGCTGTGCAACGTTGTCATGGGGTCATCTCCTGGGCGATGGGGCAGTGGCAACTTTATAAACGATAAATATCGACTAATAAAGTCAGAAAGACTAAACACAATCAAAAAACAGCTGAAAATACCGACAAAAATCGATTTTATAACGAAATATCTGTGGGAGCGGGCTTGCTCGCGAAGGCGTCGGGTCAGCGACCTATGCGGTGACTGACACACCGCTTTCGCGAGCAAGCCCGCTCCCACAGGAGAACACAGCTTTACAGCCTGGCGTTCCCGATCGATTACAGCCCCTCGTCCAAGACCTTCACCAGCATATCGACGAAGAAATCCACGCTCTGGCGCGTGGTGACCATCGGCGGTTTGATCTTGAGGATGTTCAGGTAATCGCCGGTCGGTTGCATGAAGATCCCCAACGCTCGCAGGCGATCGCACAACGCCGTGGTTTCTTCAGTGGCCGGCTCCAGGGTGTTGCGGTCGCGGATCAGTTCCACGCCCAGGTAGAACCCGGAGCCATGCACCGCGCCGACCAATGGATAGCGGTCGATCAAGGCCTCCAGCCGCGCCTTGAAATGCCCGCCCACTACCCGGGCGTTTTCCCAGAGATTGTCTTCTTCCATGACATCCAGCACCGCCATGCCGATCTGGCAACTGACCGGGCTGCCACCGGCCGACGAGAAGAAATACCCCTCGGCTTCCAGCGCCTCGGCGATTTCCCGGCGGGTGATGACCGCGCCCAGCGGCTGGCCGTTGCCCATGCCCTTGGCCATGGTGATGATGTCCGGCACTACGCCTTGCTCTTCGAAACCCCAGAAAAACTCGCCCATGCGCCCGTAACCGACCTGTACTTCGTCGGCGATGCAGACCCCACCGCGCTCGCGCACCATCGCGTAGACCTGTTTGAGGTAACCGGGCGGCAGCGCGATCCCACCGGCGTTGCCGTACACCGGTTCGCAGATGAAACCGGCGAGCTGGCGTTTGCTCTCGGCGATTTTCGCCAGGTTGTGTTCGACGCTGCGCACGTAGTCCGGCGCAGTGTCGGGGCCACGGAATTCGCCGCGATAGGTGTTCGGTGCGGTCACCGGATGCACCCAGTCCGGGCGGCTGCTCAGGGCCTGGGGATTGTCAGCGATGGAGGTCGAGACCGCATCGGCCGCCACCGACCAGCCGTGATAGGCCTCCAATACGCTGAGCATGTCCCGCCCGCCGCTGTAGGCCCAGGCCAGGCGGATCGCCAGGTCGTTGGCCTCGGTGCCGCTGTTGACCAGGAACACCCGATCCATGTTGGAGGGCGACAGCGCCAGCAGGCGCTCGGAAAATTCGGCAATCGCCGCATAGTGAAAACGCGAGTTGGTATTGAGCAGCGACCATTGCCGGGCAGCCACCGCCGCCATGCGTGGATGGCCGTGGCCCAGTACCGCGACATTATTGAGCATGTCCAGGTACGAGCGGCCCTGCATGTCGATCAGGTGGTTGCGCCAGCCGCGCTCGATACGCGGCGGGTCGACGTAGTAGTGCTTTTGCGAACGGGCAAAGCTCGCATCGCGACGGGCCAGCAGCGCGTCGGGATCGATCTCCGGCTCGGCATCACAAGCCAGCCCCAGCAGCACCGCCGGCGAAGGGCAAAGCGCCTGCCAGGCCAATGCCCTGGAAGGTGTGCAGAACAGTGGTGGATCCACCTGGGCGCCCCGACACAACTGGACCCGCAACGGTCCCGTCACTTCGCCCAGCACCTGCCCCTTGACCAGTGCCGCGCCGGAATGCAGCGGCGACGTCACGCCCCACAGCCGCACGCTCAACTGCGCGCTGTCCAGCTGCAACAGGCCGTCGGCCGTCTTGTGCACGACCCCGGCGAACGGGGATTCGAGCGGCGTCCCCTGAGGAACGCTCAACTCCACGTGCAGTGGATAAGTATCGGGCTCGACGGCGCTGTCCGGTCGGGTGCGGGATAACCGGTACTGCCCGTAGCGGCTGGCCGCCAGGCCGTGAACGCCAGCGGCCTCGCTCAACAGGCGCTGGTCGATCCCCGGTTGCTCCCAATTGCCGGCCTCGAAATGCGGGCTCAGTACACCCAGGTCAATCAAGGCAAATTCACGCCCCACCAGGGTCGGCAACAGCGGCGCAAAGCCTTCGCTGGCAATGGCCGGCAGGCTGTGGCCGACGGCGGTGAGAATCGCCGCTTCCATCAGTTCGAGGGGCACCGAGTGCGCGACCCGGAAAATCTCCCACTCATGGGCCAGGTTGTCGCGGCTGTATTGGTTGTCCGGGTCGATGGAAACCTGCTGCTCACCGCTGAGCACCAGTACCGCGGCGCGTGCCACGACCAGTGGCCATAGCGCCAGCAGTTCTTCACGTTGCAAGGGATTGACCGCGTGATAGGCCTTGATCGCCGGCAAGATAAAGAACGGATCGCCGTCGGCGTGGTGCAGCAGGGCGGCGCAGGTCACCGACAAGTCGGTGATGCGCCAAGTGCGGATCAGGTCGCCGAAATCGATGACGCCCTGCAATTGCCATTGGCGCTGGGCATCGCGCTGCCAGACCACGTTGTCATCGGTGATGTCCATGTGGATCGCCTGCACCGGCAGGCTGGCCTTGAGCGGCTGCAAGCGCCGCTCGGCCTGTTGCGCGACCTCGGCGATCAGTTGCCGCCGCTGATCGTCGTCGATGACAGGCAACAAGTGATCGATCAGGGCGGGGGCGTGGCGCGCGTCCCATTGCAGGGTGCGCTCCAGGCCTGGGTGGTCGAATGTCGCCAGGGCCAGGTCCATTTCCGCGCACAGGCGGCCCAGGCCGGTCACCAACTCAGGCGGCAGGTGTTTGAGCTGCGTGAGGGACTGGCCGTCGATGTACTCCAGCAGTCGCATATGGACCGCTTGCCCGTCGACGTCCAATGTCAGCAGGTCCTGGCCGTTGCTGGCGGTAATCACCCGCGGCACCTTCACCGCGCCGTGCCCGGCCAACTGCTTGAGAGCAGCGTGTTGGGCCTGGAGCTCCTGGACGGCGTAGTCGCCGTGGCAAATTTTCAACACAAAGCGCCCGCGCTCGCTGTCGACGCGGTAGTTCAGGTCCTGGTTGCTGCCAAGGGGTCGCAGGTCGCCGCTGAGTCCGTAATTCAAGCGCAACAGCACCAACGCCTGCTCGGCGCTGATCTGTGGGCTTGGCA
Organism: Pseudomonas sp. A25(2017); assembly: GCF_002001065.1. NCBI lineage: Bacteria > Pseudomonadati > Pseudomonadota > Gammaproteobacteria > Pseudomonadales > Pseudomonadaceae > Pseudomonas > Pseudomonas sp. A25(2017). Next base: position 182,160 of record NZ_MUOA01000068.1, read on the forward strand.
AACTGGCACGGTGAACCAACGTAGTGAGCGGCATACAACGACCCCTGAGGTGGTTTTGATCGGATGCCTATCACGCCACTGAGTCGGGGGATAAGCAACCCCCCCCTGTTCAAAAATATGCACAGCTCTCCTGAGAGGCTATATGGGGAGGGGGTGTCCATAGGATATTCGCTTGCACCGCCCCCGCCATGCCTACAAGCTATGCTCCTAAGGCTCTGTCGTCTCACGGAAAAAGGCTTACCCGGATGCGCATTCTCATCACTGGCGGTGCCGGTTTCATCGGCTCGGCTCTCATACGGCACTTGATTCTTGATACCGGACACCAGGTCCTGAACCTCGATAAGCTGACCTATGCCGGCAATCTCGAATCACTGAGCAGCATCGATCACGACAGCCGCTACGAATTCGTCCAGGCCGATATCGTCGATCAACCAACCGTCAGTGCGGTGCTAGCGCGATTCAAGCCTGACGCCATCATGCATCTGGCGGCCGAGTCCCATGTAGACCGCTCCATTGATGGCCCGGCGGACTTCATCCAGACCAATATCGTGGGCACCTACAGCCTGCTGGAAGCCACTCGAGCCTATTGGCAGGCCCTGCCCGAGCCGCAGAAACGCGCGTTTCGCTTCCACCACATTTCCACCGACGAAGTGTATGGCGACCTGCACGGTGTGGATGACCTGTTCACCGAGACCACCGCCTATGCCCCAAGCTCACCGTATTCGGCGAGCAAGGCGGCGTCCGACCACCTGGTCCGTGCCTGGCAACGCACCTATGGCTTGCCCGTGCTGTTGACCAACTGCTCGAACAACTACGGGCCGTTTCACTTCCCCGAGAAGCTGATTCCACTGGTGATTCTCAACGCGCTGGCCGGTAAGCCATTACCGGTCTACGGCAACGGCCAGCAAGTGCGCGACTGGCTGTTTGTCGAAGATCATGCCCGTGCACTGCTCAAGGTCGTCACCGAAGGCGCGGTCGGCGAGACTTACAACATTGGCGGTCACAACGAGCAGAAAAACATCGACGTGGTGCGCAGCATCTGCGCGCTGCTCGAAGAACTGGCGCCACGCAAACCCGAAGGCGTCGAGCACTATGCCGACCTGATCAGCTTCGTCCAGGATCGCCCCGGCCACGACCTGCGCTACGCCATCGACGCCAGCAAGATCGAACGGGAACTGGGCTGGACACCACGGGAAACCTTCGAGACCGGGCTGCGCAAGACCGTGCAGTGGTACCTCGAAAACCTGCTGTGGTGCCAACGTGTCCAGGACGGCAGCTATCAAGGCGAGCGCCTGGGCTCGCTCGACAACAAGGATGCAATTGCATGATGAAGGGCATTGTTCTGGCCGGCGGTTCCGGCACACGCTTGCACCCGATCACCCTTGGGGTTTCCAAGCAACTCTTGCCGGTTTATGACAAACCGATGATTTATTACCCGATCTCGGTGCTGATGCTCGCCGGCATCAAAGACATCCTGGTGATTTCCACCCCCCAGGATCTGCCGCAATACCGCGCCCTCTTGGGCGACGGTCATCAGTTTGGTGTGCAGTTCAGCTACGCCGAGCAGCCGACGCCCGATGGCCTGGCCCAGGCGTTCCTGATCGGCGAGCAGTTCATTGGCAGCGACTCGGTGTGCCTGATCCTGGGCGACAACATTTTCCACGGCCAGCATTTTGGCGAACAATTGCAGACCGCCGTCAACCGGCAGAGTGGCGCGACAGTGTTCGGCTACTGGGTCAAGGACCCTGAACGTTTTGGCGTGATCGATTTCGATCCAGAAGGACGGGCGATGTCCATCGAAGAAAAACCCACCGCGCCCAAATCCAGCTACGCGGTAACCGGCCTGTATTTCTACGATAACGACGTGATCGAGATCGCCAAGGCCATCAAGCCGTCCAAGCGCGGCGAACTGGAAATCACCGACGTCAACAATGCCTACCTGCAACGCGGCGACCTGCACGTCGAGCGCTTCGGCCGTGGTTTCGCCTGGCTGGACACCGGCACCCACGATAGCCTGCTGGAAGCCTCGCAATACGTGCAGACCATCGAACATCGCCAAGGCCTGAAAGTGGCGTGCCTGGAAGAAATTGCCTACCAGCAAGGTTGGGTCAGCCGCGAGCACGTCCTTGAGCGCGCCCAGTATTTTGGCAAGACCGGCTACGGCCAGTACTTGTTCAAGATCGCCGGAGAAACACGATGAATGTCATCGCCACTCGCTTGCCAGACGTCCTGGTCATCGAACCGAAAGTCTTTGGCGACGACCGAGGTTTTTTCTACGAAAGCTTCAATGCCCGGGCGTTTGCCGAGGCGACCGGCTGCACCCTGCCGTTCGTTCAGGACAACCATTCACGCTCCACCAGGGGCGTGCTGCGGGGCCTGCACTATCAGATCGAACAGGCCCAGGGAAAACTCGTGCGCGTCACTGCCGGGGAGGTGCTGGATATCGCGGTGGACATCCGCCGCAGCTCGCCGACCTTCGGCCAGTGGGCCAGCGTACGCCTGTCGGCGCAGAACCATCGGCAGCTGTGGGTGCCGCCAGGGTTTGCCCACGGTTTCGTCGTACTGAGCGAATCAGCGGACTTCCTCTACAAGACCACCGACTACTACGCGCCATCGGCCGAACGCTGCATTCGCTGGGACGACCCGCAGCTGGCCATCGACTGGGAGCTCGAAGGCGCGCCGATCCTCTCGGCCAAGGACCAGAACGGCAAGGCCCTGCACGAGGCCGACCTGTTCCCATGAGTGCCCCCTTGCGTATCCTGATCATCGGCCAGAATGGCCAGGTTTCCCGGGCGCTCCAGTCGCGCCTGAGCGGCCTGGGCGAGTTGATCGTGCGCGGCAGCGACCAGCTCGACCTGGCGCAACCGGACGCCCTGCGCGCGCCCATCGAGGCGCTGAGGCCCGGCCTGATCATCAACGCTGCCGCCCACACGGCCGTCGACCAGGCCGAAAGTGAACCGGAGCGGGCGTTCGCCATCAATGCCACGGCACCGGGCATCCTGGCCCAGGCAGCGGTTGCACTGGGCGTCCCGCTGATTCACTACTCCACCGACTACGTCTTCGATGGCCTCAAACCCGCCCCCTACACCGAGGACGACACGCCCAACCCGCTGAGTGTCTACGGACGCAGCAAGCTGGCCGGCGAGAATGCCATCCGCCAGGCTGGTGGCCAGCACCTGATTCTGCGCACCAGTTGGGTGTACTCCACCGAGGGCCGCAACTTCCTGTTGACCATGCAGCGCCTGTTGCAGGAAAAACCGCAGTTGCGGGTGGTCGCCGACCAGGTCGGCGCACCGACCTGGGCCGGCACCATTGCCGACAGTACGGCGCAACTGATCGAGCGCTGGCAGGCCGGCCACCCCGGCGCCTGGGGCACCTATCACCTGACGGCCCAGGGTGAGACGTCCTGGTTCGGTTTCGCCCAGGCCATCGGCGAAAACCTGCTCGATCGGCACAAACCGTGTGCGCTGCTGGAGCCCATTGAATCCAGCGCCTATCCGACTCCAGCCCCGCGGCCACTTAATTCGCGCCTGGATTGCACGCGCCTGCTCAAGGAGTGGGAGGTGAGCCAACCGGACTGGCGAAGCGCGTTGCAGCAGTGCCTCGCCGGACAAACCTAGTACTGCCTTACAAATAGTATTTGCAAGGCAACTAGGCATAATACGCCTGTCACCACAGGCGTCCGAGGCTCATGAATTCCACCCTTCCCCGCAGACCCCGTTGGCGCAGCCTGGCCTTGCTCGCGCTGTGCCTGGCGCCCTTGCTGTGGCCGTTGGAACACCTGGCCGAACGTTATTACCGCAGCGAGCTGGCCGGGCAGAACCGCCAGACCCTGGACCTCTACGTCGCCAACCTGTTGGGCACGCTGCACCGCTATGAGGTGCTGCCACAGATTCTCGGCGAGCTGCCCGCCTTGCGCGCCGCCTTATCGGCGCCGGACGATGGCGTGACCCAAGGCAACGCCAACCGGCTGTTGAAAAACATCAGCGCCCAGACCGGCGCCGAAGTCATGTACCTGATGGACCCTTCCGGCAAGACCCTGGCCGCGTCAAACTGGGACAAACACGACAGTTTCGTCGGACGCAATTTCGCCTTCCGGCCCTACTTCATCGAAGCCATGGCCGGACGCCTGGGCCGCTTCTTCGGCTTGGGCACGACGTCGGCCAAGCGCGGTTACTTCTTTGCCGCCGCCGTGCACGACCGCGAAAAAGTCATCGGCGTGCTGGTGGTCAAGGTCGACCTCGACCACACCGAAAGCCTGTGGGGCAAGACCCCCGAACAATTGCTGGTGACCGACCACAACGGCGTGGTCATCCTTACGTCGCGACAGGAATGGCGATTTCGCGCGACCCGGCCCTTGAATGACGATGAGCGCAAGGCCATCAGCGCGGTACAACCGTATCCGACCCGTGATCCCAAGCCGCTGAACCTGGACGCCAACGCCTGGCTGACCCAGACCCAGTCCATCGAGGAAACCGGCTGGAGCGTGAGCATTCTCGCCCCGCGCACGCTGATTGATCGTCCGGTGCGCACCGTGGTCGCCATCGGTGGCGCGGCGTTGCTGGTGTTGATGCTGTTGCTCGGGTTGATGATGCAACGCCGGCGCCATTACCTGGATCGGATCGCCTTCGAAGCCAAGGCCCGCCAACAGCTGGAGGGCCGGGTGGCCGAGCGCACCAGTGACCTGGAAGGGCTGAACCGACGGTTGAAACAGGAAGTGCTGGAGCGCGAACAGGCCCAGCAGGAGTTGGTCCGCGCCCAGGATGACCTGGTGCAGGCCGGCAAGCTGTCGGCCCTGGGCACCATGTCGGCGAGCATCAGCCACGAACTCAACCAGCCGCTGGCCGCGATTCGCAGCTACGCGGAAAACGCCGAGATTCTGCTCGATCACCAACGCACCGACGACGCCCGGGGCAACCTCAAGCTGATCAGCGAACTGACGGGGCGCATGGCGTCGATCATCGCCCACCTGCGCGCCTTCGCCCGCCGCGACCGCCATGCCCCGGAAAGCGTCGCCCTGCAGCCGGCGCTGGACGATGCCCTGGCCCTGCTCGCCAAACGCCGGCGCAGCATGGAAGTGGAACTGATCCGCGACTTGCCGGCCGCCACCCTGTGGGTCGAGGCCGGCGAAACCCGCTTGCGCCAGGTACTCGGCAACCTGCTGGCCAACGCCCTCGATGCGCTCACCGAGAAAGGCCCGCCGCGCAAACTCTGGCTCAGTGCCCAGGCCACCGAAACCGGCGTCAACCTGTACATCCGCGATAACGGCCCGGGGTTTTGCATGGAAGCCCTGGGCCGCGCCGGCGAGCCCTTCTACACCACCAAGACGCGCACCCAAGGCCTAGGCCTGGGGCTGGCGATCTGCGACACCCTGATGCGCGCCTTTGGCGGCGAACTGTCGTTCGCCAACCACAAGGAAGGCGGCGCCCTGATTACCCTGAAACTGCGCGCTGGCGCCCCCGGGGTGAGCCTGCAACCGTCCGAGGACCGAAGTGTATGACCATCGACAACCGGATTGAGGTGGTGCTGATCGACGACGATCCCCATTTGCGTCAGGCCCTGAGCCAGACCCTCGACCTGGCGGGCCTGAAAATCCTGCCCCTGGCCGAAGCCAAGGGCGTGGCCGCGCAACTGCCCCGTGACTGGCCGGGCGTGGTAGTCAGCGATATTCGCATGCCGGGCATGGATGGCCTCGAACTGCTGGGCGAACTCCACGCCCAGGACTCAGAACTGCCGGTGCTGTTGATCACCGGCCACGGTGACGTGCCGCTGGCGGTGCAGGCGATGCGCGCCGGGGCCTATGACTTTTTGGAAAAGCCTTTCGCCAGTGATCACCTGCTCGACAGCGTACGCCGGGCCCTGGCCTTGCGTCGATTGGTGCTGGACAACCGCAGCCTGCGCCTGGCCCTGAGCGATCGCCATGAACTCAGCGCCCGTCTGGTCGGCCAATCGACACCGATGTTGCGCCTGCGCGAGCAGATCGGCGCCCTGGCCGCCACCCGCGCCGATGTGTTGATCCTTGGTGAAACCGGCGCCGGCAAGGAAGTGGTCGCCCGTGCATTGCACGATCTTTCGGGCCGGCGCAACGGCCCCTTCGTGGCGATCAACGCCGGAGCCCTGGCCGAGTCGGTGGTGGAAAGCGAGCTGTTCGGCCACGAACCCGGCGCGTTTACCGGCGCGCAGAAACGCCGCATCGGCAAGTTCGAGTTCGCCAATGGCGGCACACTGTTTCTGGATGAAATCGAAAGCATGAGCCTGGATGTCCAGGTCAAACTGCTGCGTCTGCTGCAAGAGCGCATGGTGGAGCGGCTGGGGGGCAATCAACAGATCCCGCTGGATATCCGCGTAATCGCCGCAACCAAGGAAGACCTGCGCCAGGCCGCCGACCAGGGGCGTTTTCGCGCCGACCTGTATTACCGCCTGAACGTCGCCCCGCTGCGCATACCGCCATTGCGCGAACGGGGAGAGGATGCGCTGATGCTGTTCCAGCACTTCGCTGACGAAGCCAGCGCTCGCCACGGCCTGCCGCCCCATCAATTGCAACCGGCGCAACGGGCGTTGCTGCTGCGCCACAGTTGGCCGGGCAATGTGCGAGAGTTGCAGAACGCCGCCGAACGTTTTGCCCTGGGCCTGGAACTGGCCCTGGACAACGCCGCGCCAGACGGCAGCCCCGGCGCACCGGTGGAAGTGGTCAGTGGCGGCTTGAGCGAGCAGGTGGAAAACTTCGAGAAAACCCTGATCGCCGCTGAACTGGCCCGCCCCCACAGCTCGGTGCGCAGCCTGGCCGAAGCCTTGGGCATTCCACGCAAGACCTTGCACGACAAGTTACGCAAACATGGGCTGAACTTCGGCGACAGCAGCCACGGTTCGGCCGATGAGTCCGATTGAGTTATCGTCATTTCCCGTTCAAGCAAAAGGCCCCGCAATGAACCGCGACAGTCGTTACCTGGAATCGATCCTGCACCACGACATCCCCTTGACCCGGGACATGGGCCTCAAGGTGCTCGATTGGCAGGCCCGGCAACTGCGCCTGTCTTTGCCGCTTGCGGCCAACGTCAATCACAAGAGCACCATGTTCGGTGGCAGCCTGTATTGCGGCGCGGTGCTCGGTGGCTGGGGCTGGTTGCACCTGGCCCTGCGCGAGGAAGGCATCGAAGACGGGCATATCGTGATTCAGGAAGGACAGATCAGCTATCCACTGCCAGTGACCCGCGACGCGACTGTGGTTTGCCAAGCACCCGAGGAAAAGCTCTGGAAGCGCTTCCTGGCCACCTACCGGCGTTACGGACGGGCCCGGCTGGCGTTGCAGACGCGGGTGATGAATACCGGCAGCGAGGACGTGGCGGTGCAGTTCGAGGGGCAGTACGTGTTGCATCGCTGAAACACCGCCGGCCCCTGTGGCGAGCTATCGCTGTGTGGGAGCAAGGCTTGCCCGCGATGGATGCGCTGCGGTCTTTCAGAGATCGAGGCGCCTGTATCGCGAGCAAGCTTTGCTCCCACAATCCCCTCGCCACAAAGGATCGAGCCAGGCTTAAGAGCGAGCAAGCTCCAACAACTTTGCACGCCAAGCCGCTTTCGCCGGCAACGCCAGAAACGACGTATTCAACAGCGACTCACGCGGTGGATAGCAGAACGGTTCGCCGCTCAAGTCCAACACCTCGCCACCCGCACCTTCCAATACCCCCTGGGCGGCGGCGGTGTCCCATTGGGAGGTCGGCGCCAGTCGTGGATAGCAATCCGCCGCGCCTTCGGCCACCAGGCAAAACTTCAACGAACTGCCAATACTGGTCAGTTGCAGCTCACCCAGGCTCCCGCTCAGGCCATTCAGCAGGCGCTCCTGCTCCGGGCTGGTGTGCCGACGGCTGGCGACCACGGTAAAAGCTTCACCCGGGGCCAGGACGTCACGAACCGCGATAGGCAAAGGCACGCCGCCCTTGTCGCTACGCCAGGCACCCAGCCCTGCGCCGCCGACGTAAAAGCGCCCATTGGTGGGCATCGATACCACGCCGAACACCACACGGCCCTGCTCCACCAACGCGATGTTGACGGTGAACTCCTCGCTGCCGGAAATGAATTCCTTGGTGCCATCCAACGGGTCCACCAACCACCAGCGATGCCAGCCGGCGCGCACGCTTTGGGCAATATCGGCGTCTTCTTCGGAGAGGATCGGAATATCCGGGGCCAGTGCCGTCAGCCCGGCCACGATCACATCATGAGCGGCCATGTCTGCGGCCGTCACCGGCGACTCGTCGGCCTTGTGGTTGACCTGCACGTTGGCGCGCCAGAACGGCAGGATTGCCTCGCCGGCCTGGAGCGCCAGCTCGACCACCGGGGCCATCAGCGAATGAGGAAATGTCATGACAGAAATGCTCCACGCTGGGCCAGCAGGTCACGGGCCAGGTACAGCGCCGCCAAGGCCCGGCCCTCGGTGAACTGCGGGTTCTGTGCCAGGGCCGACAGCTCACGCAGGTTGACCTTGTCCACACGCATCGGCTCGGGCTCGTCACCCTCCAGCCGTTCTTCATACAGATCGGTCGCCAGCACCACCTGGATCTTCTGGCTCATGTAGCCGGGGGACAACGACAGTTCGGTCAGGTGTTCCAACTGGCGCGCACCGAAACCGGCCTCTTCCTTGAGCTCCCGTTCGGCCGCCGCCAGCACGTCTTCGCCTGGCTCGATCAAGCCCTTGGGCAGGGACAGTTCGTAGGCGTCGGTGCCACCGCAATACTCTTCCACCAACACCGCGTGATCGGCATCGAGCATCGCCACGATCATCACCGCGCCGTAGCCCACCCCCTTGCTCGCCAGACGTTCATAGGTGCGCTCCACACCGTTGGAAAACCGCAGTTTCAGTTCTTCCACGCAAAACAGGCGGCTGGTAGCGACGATCCGGCGATCGAGTATGGTGGGTTTCTGGCGCATAAACGGCTCCCTGGGCGATAGCGGGCTACTATACCCGGCCTATTCTGATTGTTTGTGTCGGATATCCGATTACCGATGGAGAAGTTTTATGGCTTTGCTGCCCTGGCATGAGATCGATACGGTTCTGCTGGACATGGACGGCACCCTGCTGGACCTGCATTACGACAACCATTTCTGGCTCGAACACCTGCCCCAGCGCTACGCCGAACTGCATGGCGTGAGCCGGGCGATGGCCGAGATGGAGCTGCAGCCGCTGTTCGAGCGCAACGCCGGCCAGTTGCAATGGTATTGCCTGGATTTCTGGAGCACCGAGCTGAAACTGCCGGTACGCGAACTGAAGTTGGAAACCGCGCACCTGATCGCCTTGCGCCCGGACGCCGATACCTTCCTCGCGGCGATCCAGCGGGCCGGCAAGCGCGTGGTGATGATCACCAACGCCCACCGCGATTCATTGTCCCTGAAGCTGGAACGCATCGAACTGGCCCCTTACTTCGACCGCTTGATCAGTTCCCACGACTACGGCTTCCCCAAGGAAAACCCGCAATTCTGGGACGCGCTGCAAGCCGACTTGAATTTCGACCCGGCCCGCAGCCTGTTCATCGACGACACCCTGCCCGTGCTGCGCAGTGCTCGGGACTTCGGCGTGGCGCACTTGCTGGCCGTGAGCGAGCCGGATAGCCGCAAAGGACCGAAGGACACGGGGGAGTTTGACGCGTTGGGGGATTATCGGGACTTGATTGCCGGGCTTTGAACCGCGCCGTATTCATCGCGAGCAAGCTCGCTCCCACAGTTGGATCGGGGCACGGTCGGAGAAATAGGCCGGCTGTAAGGCCGCATCGCGAGCAAGCTTTGCTCCCACAGGTCCTGCTCAAACAGAGCTGATGGATGTACGACCGGGAGAGTCAGGCCGGCCCTAAGGCCGCATCGCGAGGAAGCTTTGCTCCCACAGATCCTGCTCAAACAGAGCTGATGGGTGTACGACCGGGAGAGTCAGGTCGGCCCTAAGGCCGCATCGCGAGCAAGCTTTGCTCCCACAGGTCCTGCTCAAACAGAGCTGATGGGTGTACGACCGGGAGAGTCAGGTCGGCTCTAAGGCCGCCTCGCGGTGGACGTTGATCTCGGTGCCCCGTTAACCACGCTGGCCGAACGCAGGCATTGTGGAGTGGGCATCCCGGCATGGATGCCGGGATAGCCGCGCTGGGCCATGGATGGCCCTTCGCGGCGGCCCACGGAGCAATGCCGGAGAGAGGGCATGCCGAGCCTAGGCGAGGCACCGAGTGGTGGGGCAAAGCGTTTTTGGTTACTTTTGGCGCTCTTCAAAAGTGACCCGCTGTAAGAGCGGAACCATAAGCCGCCGTTACCGCAGCAATGGATATGCACTCGATCGACAACATCCGGGCTGTCAGGCCTGAAGGTTACTCGGGAATACGCAACACCTGCCCCGGATAGATCTTGTCCGGGTGCGACAGCATCGGTTTATTGGCCTCGAAAATTTTCTGGTACTTATTCGCATCACCATAAACACGCTTGGAAATGGCACTCAAGGTGTCACCTTTTTCGACTGTCACAAACTTGGCCTCTTTAGCCACCGGGCCAGTCACCGTAATCTGGTCCTCGACACTGCCGACACCGGCGATATTGCCCACCGCCAACAGGATCTTTTCCTTTTCTTCCTGGCTCGCTACTTCACCGGTGACAATGACTTTGTCGCCGTCGATGGTCGCCTGGACATTCGGATTACCCAGGCCGACCTTTGCGATGTGCGCTTTCAGTTGTTCGCTGGCATTGGCATTCCCGGGGGTCAGCAGATCGATCAGCTTTTCACCGGCTTCCTTCACAAAGCTAAAAATACTCATGGCACACGCTCCTTGATTTAAGTGTCCAGACGCAAAGACTAGACCAGGCGAAACGAACCCGGTTCCCAACCGACCAATGACCCCGCCACGCGCAAGCGCTAGAATCCGAACCTTCCTGCGCCCTGGAGCGAAGATGGACATCAAGCAGCTGAAATTTCTCATCGCGCTCGACGAAACCCGCCACTTCGGCCAAGCCGCCGCACGCTGCCACATCACCCAGCCGACCCTGTCGATGCGCCTGCGCAGCCTTGAAGAAGAACTCGACCTGCCGCTGGTCAATCGCGGCCAGCGCTTTGAAGGTTTTACCGCGCCGGGGGAACGGGTGCTGGCCTGGGCGCGCACGGTGTTGGCGGCCTATGACGGGCTGCATGCCGAAGCGGCGGCCTGTCGTGGCAACCTGGTGGGTACGCTGCGCCTGGGCGTGGTGCCGTTGTCGGACTTCGACCCGATGGCAATGATGCAGCGCTTGCACGCCGAGCACCCCAGCCTGCGTTTCGAATTGTCGTCCCTGAGCTCCGAACGCATCCTTGAACAGTTGGCGAACAACCGTATCGACCTGGGTATTTCCTATCTGGAACGCCTGGACAACGAACGTTTCGAAGCCCTGCCCTTCAGCCACACCCGCATGGGCCTGCTCTACGACCAGCGCTTTTTCTTTTTCGGCGAACAACCGCTGAGCTGGGAAGCGCTGATCGAGCTGCCCCTGGGCATGCTCACCAGCGGCATGCATTTTCGCCAATCCATCGACCACAACTTCCACAGCCGGGGCCTCACGCCTCAACCGCTGTTGCAAACCGACGCGGTGCATCAATTGTTACAAGCTGTGCACGGCGGACTGTGTTGCGCGGTGATGCCCTTGGACAGCGGCCTGAATGTGCTGACCGAAGACTTGCGCATACAGCCCATCGAAAGCGCGCAGACGTTAGTCCCGCTGGGCCTGATCATGCGACGCGGCGCCCCACGCTCGGCCTTGGCAGAGGCCTGTTTTGCCCTTTATCAGAAATCAGCGACGACTTCTTGATCGACGTCATCTATTGGAAGATCAGTAATAGCGATTAGACGTGGCAGATTGCCGCATTTAGTCTTAACACTATTCCTACTTTCAGTGATGCCTATGAACGACAAGCCTCCGGTCAGTCCAGCGCCTGCGATGGAAACATCCGCGCCGGCCGCCAGCCAGAGCTATCGCTACTGCAACCTGGACCACTCCCAATCGGACAGCACCGCGCTGGCCGAGGAAGTGGCGCTGGCGATTGCCTATAACGGCATCAGCCAGGCGGTCATGCTGGTCACCCCCTCCGACCTTGAAGACTTCATCGTCGGCTTCAGCCTCGGCAGCGGCATCATTGAAGACGCATCGGACATCTATGACCTGCAACTGAGCGGTACGGGTGCTGCGCACCATGCCGAGGTGACCATCGCCAACCGCGCCTTCTGGAACCTCAAGCAGCAACGCCGGCAATTGACGGGCACCAGTGGCTGCGGCTTGTGCGGTGTGGAAGCGGTGGAACAGGCATTGCCAAACCTCAAGGTGCTGCCCGGCGCACCGCTGCCACCGGCCCAGTGGCTTGATGGCCTGCGTGACCGTATCAGCCAGTTCCAGCCCCTGGGCCAGTACTGCGGCGCGGTCCACGCCGCGCTGTTCATGAACGCCCAGGGCGAATTGCTGCTGGGTCGCGAAGACATTGGCCGGCACAACGCCCTCGACAAGCTGATCGGCGCGTTGATCCGGCAGCAGATCCCGGTGGCCGGCGGCGTGGCGATCGTCACCAGCCGTTGCAGCCTCGAACTGATCCAGAAAGTCCTGCGGGCCAGCATCCAGACCCTGGTCAGCCTGTCGTCGCCCACGGGCCTTGCGGTGCAGTGGGCCCGCCAACACAACCTCAACCTCATCCACCTGCCGCAAAAAAGTGCGCCGCGGGTCTACAGCCCTGCGATGGAGAAACAAGCGTGAGCAATCATCAACAAGCCGACCAGAAACCCGTACCGCGCTACAAGCCCTACAAGGGCCCGGCCGGTGGCTGGGGAGCGCTGATCAGCGTCGCTCAGGCCTGGTTGACCAGCGACAACGCGCTGAAGAACATCCGCATGATGCTCAAGACCAACCAGAATGGCGGTTTTGACTGCCCAGGTTGTGCCTGGGGTGACTCGCCGGAAAGCGGCGTGGTCAAGTTCTGCGAGAACGGCGCCAAGGCCGTGAACTGGGAAGCCACCAAGCGCCGCGTCGACGCGGCATTTTTCGCCAAGCACAGCGTGAGCTCGCTGCTGGAGCAGAGCGACTACTGGCTCGAGTACCAGGGTCGCCTGACCGAGCCAATGCGCTACGACGCCGAAACCGACCGCTACAAGCCCATCAGTTGGGAAGCGGCGTTCGCCCTGGTCGGCAAGCACCTGCAAGGGTTGTCCAGCCCGAACCAGGCCGAGTTCTACACCTCGGGCCGAGCCAGTAACGAAGCGGCCTACTTGTATCAACTGTTCGTGCGCGCCTATGGCACCAACAACTTCCCCGACTGCTCGAACATGTGTCACGAGGCCAGCGGCGTAGCGCTGTCCCAGAGCGTTGGCGTGGGCAAGGGCACGGTGACCTTCGACGATTTCGAGCACGCCGACGCGATTTTCGTCTGGGGCCAGAACCCCGGTACCAACCATCCGCGGATGCTCGAACCGCTGCGCGAGGCGGTGAAACGCGGCGCCCAAGTGGTCTGCATCAACCCGCTCAAGGAGCGTGGCCTGGAGCGCTTCCAGCATCCGCAGAGCCCGATCGAAATGCTCACCAACGGCAATAAGCCGACCAACACCGCCTATTTCCGCCCGGCCCTGGGTGGCGACATGGCGATCTTGCGCGGCATGGCGAAATTCCTGCTGCAGTGGGAGCGTGACGCGCAGAACACTGGCGCTGCGGCGGTGTTCGACCACGCGTTCCTCAACGAACACAGCACCAACGTGCTGGACTACCTGGCTGCGGTCGACGATACGCCGTGGGAACAGATCGTCGAGCAATCGGGCATGACCCTGGTCGACATCGAGCAAGCGGCGCGCATGTACGCCAAAAGCGAGAACGTGATCATGTGCTGGGCGATGGGTATTACCCAGCACCGTCATTCGGTGGCGACCATCCAGGAAATCGCCAACGTGATGATGCTGCGCGGCAACATCGGCCGGCCAGGCGCAGGCCTGTGCCCGGTACGCGGCCACAGCAACGTCCAGGGCGACCGGACCATGGGCATCAACGAGCGTCCGCCAGTGGCGTTCCTCGACTCGCTGGAGCGGCGCTTCCAATTCAAGGTACCGCGTGAAAACGGCCACAACGTAGTCGAGGCGATCCACGCCATGGCCGACGGCCAGGCGAAGGTGTTCATCGCCCTGGGCGGAAACTTTGCCCAAGCCACACCGGACAGCCATCGCACGTTCCAGGCCTTGGCCAATTGCGACCTGACGGTGCAGATCAGCACCAAGCTCAACCGCAGCCATCTGGCTCACGGCAAGGAGGCACTGATCCTGCCGTGCCTGGGCCGCACCGACATCGACCTGCAAACCGAAGGTGCGCAAGCGGTGACCGTGGAAGACTCCTTCAGCATGGTGCATGCCTCCAGGGGCCAGTTGCAGCCGCTGTCGAACCAGATGCGCTCTGAACCGTGGATCATCGCCGGCATTGCCGCCGCCACGCTGGGTAGCCGCCCGGTGGACTGGAACTGGCTGGTGGCCGACTACAGTCGCATCCGCGATCTGATCGCCGAGACCGTACCCGGCTTCAAGGACTTCAACGAAAAGCTGAAGAACCCCGGCGGATTCTATCTGGGCAACAGCGCCGGCTCGCGGCGCTGGAACACCCCGTCGGGTCGCGCCAACTTCAAGCCCAACCGGTTGCCGACCGACCTTGTGCATGAACGCACTCGGGCCACCGGCCAGTTGCCCGACCTGATCATGCAGTCCATGCGTTCCCACGATCAGTACAACACCACCATTTATGGCCTGGATGACCGCTATCGCGGTGTGAAGGGCCAGCGTGACGTGTTGTTCGTCAACGAAGCGGACATCATTCGCCTGGGCTTCAAGCCGGGACAGAAAGCCGACATCGTCTCGCTCTGGGATGACGGTCGCGAGCGTCGGGTCAAGGGCTTTACCCTGCTGGCGTTCGACATTCCTGCCGGGCAGGCTGCGGCCTACTACCCTGAAGTGAACCCGCTGGTGCCACTGGAAAGCACGGGCGACGGCAGCCATACCCCAACGTCGAAATTCGTCGCGATCCGCCTGGAAGCGGCGAGTGAGAATGGACTGATCCTGGCCAAGTCGGCCTGACACACACGTCTATGGCGAGGATTTAGGTTGTGTGGGAGCAAGGCTTGCCCGCGATGAAAGCGGTGCGGTCTTTCAGAAGTTCAGAGTCGCCTGTGTCGCGAGCAAGCTTTGCTCCCACACAGCTTTGTTCTCACAATCCTATTTTTCGAACGCCCACAAAAAGGCCGTTTCCCATAGAAAACGGCCTGTCCGAAGTAGCTAAAGACCGGCCGAATTGCCTTAAGTTCCCACTAGAAAACAATAACTTAGAGAATTGTGCACAAGTCGTGTTACTCGTCGGATTTCTATTGTAACCAAGCGAAGCCAGCCTCAGGATCGCGCCGTCATCCCTTTGAGGCTCCTCTATGAAGTTCTCCTCCATTCTCTTGTTGTCCCTTAGCCTGACCAGTGGCATCGCTTCTGCCGGTGGCACTGCCGAAGCAGGTGTGGGCGGCGCATTGGGCGGGGTTTTGGGTTCGGTCGTCGGCCAGTCCCTGGGCGGCAACACCGGTTCCACTATCGGCGCGGCGCTGGGCGGTGCGGGCGGCAGTGCAGTCGGTGCAGACAGACACAGCCGCGGCGAAGCGGCGATCGGCGGTGCGCTGGGCGCGGCCGGTGGTAACGTGGTCGGCCGTAGTGTCGGCGGCAGCACTGGCAGCCTGATCGGTGCGGCGGCGGGCGGCGGCGCGGGTGGCGCGCTGGGTAACTACATGGGCAAGGACGATGACGATGATCGTCGTTATGACGGTCGCCGTGGTGACCGCCGCTACTACCGTGACGGCCACCCAGGTCGCGGCCATGCCTACGGGCATCGCAAAAAACATCATCGCCACTACCGCGACTAACGGCTGACTGATATCCGCCGTTGAAGATCGCAGCCTCCGGCAGCTCCCAGAGCTGACAGGAGGCTGCGATTTTTTGTTTCAGACCACCAACTGCTCCAAAGCCCCACGCAGCCGATCCGGAATCGCCACTGGCCGATTCGACGCCCGGTCCACGAATACGTGAACAAAACGCCCCGCCGCGCAAGCCTCCTCCTCACCCGCCTTGAACACCGCCAGCTCGTATTGCACCGAACTGCTGCCCAGCTTGCCGACCCGCAGGCCAATTTCAATCCGGTCTGGAAAGGCAATCGAGGCGAAGTAGTCGCAGGCCGAGCTCACCACGAACCCCACCACCTCTCCGTCATGGACATCCAGGCCACCCACTTCGATCAGGTAGGTATTCACGGCGGTGTCGAAAAAACTGTAGTAGGTGACGTTATTGACATGACCGTACACATCGTTGTCGTGCCAGCGCGTGGTGATGGGTTGCAAGTGTGGGTATTCGTTGCGTTGGGGCATCAAGTGCTCTTCATGGTTGTTCAATGGTTCACGGGATGGCGACCTATCGGTTCGCGAACCCCTTGCCCTGTGCTGCCAGCTCGCCGATCAGGCGCGCGGGCTTCCACTGGTCGCCCTGCTTCGTTTCGAGCTCCAACAGGCGTGTGTGGATATTCTCCAGCCCCTGCCCGTCGGCCCAGGCCATCGGCCCGCCCTTGTCCACTGGGAAGCCGTAACCGTTCAGGTAGACCAGGTCGATATCGTGGGCCGACTCGGCAATGCCTTCCTGCAGGATCTTTGCCCCCTCGTTGACCAGCGCCAGCAAGCAGCGCTCGAGGATTTCCTCCGGGCCGATCTCGCGACGCTGGAAACCCAGCGCCTCACTGACCCGCAGCACCAGCGCATCGACCTCGACATCATGCTCGGCCTGTCGACTGCCCGGTTCGTAGTGATAGTACCCATTGCCGCTTTTCTGGCCGAAGCGTCCCAGCTCGCACAAACGGTTGTCCACTTGCACCTCGGGCGCGTCCTGGCCCTTGCCCGCCAGCTCACGGGCGCGCCATTCCAGGTCGATGCCGACGACGTCGTACATGCGAAACGGCCCCATGGCGAAGCCGAAGCCTTGCAACGCCGCATCCACCTGATGGGGGAATGCCCCCTCCAGCAGCATCTTGCGCGCTTCCAGCACATAAGGATGAAGCATTCGGTTGCCAATGAATCCATGGCAATTGCCCGATACAACGCTGACCTTGCCCATGCGCTTGCCCAGCACCAACGCCGCGTCCAGCACCGTTTTGGAGGTTTGTGCTCCGCGAACGATTTCCAGCAGCTTCATGATGTGCGCCGGGCTGAAGAAATGCAGGCCCAGGACCTGGGTTGGCCGGCGGGTGACAGCGGCGATGGCATCGATGTCCAGCGCCGAGGTGTTGCTCGCCAGGATGGCTTCGGGCTTGAGCAGGCCGTCCAGCTCACGAAAGATTTTCTGTTTGAGCTCAAGGTTTTCGTAAACCGCTTCGATCACCAGGTCCACATTGCGGATTGCCGCGTAATCCTCCGCCCGTGTCACCCGGGCGATCCGCGCATCGGCCTCACCCTGGTCGATACGGCCCTGGCGCACGCCATGGGCATAGGTCTCGGCCACGGCGACCAGGGCCTGCTCGAGCATCTGCGGATTGTTGTCGACCCACTGCACCGCTACGCCAGCGTTGGCCAGGCACATCACGATGCCCCTGCCCATGGTGCCTGCTCCGACCACCGCGGCACGCTGAATATCGAAAGGTGTCTGGTTCATGTTGGCTCTCTTGTTGGCGATCCGAAGACAGCCTTCACCTTAGTCAGCCGCCGAATATTTTTGAAATTTATTCGTGTGATGAAGGGCATTCAGCGGATGGATGCAGCTCACAGGTGCGCTTGGGTCCACTGGCGAACTTCAGCGTATGGGTATGCCTCCAGTGCGGCATATCCGTGGATCTTCCGCGCCTTCAATCGGGTGAACAGCGGCACGCTGATTGCGCACAGGAAGCGGGTGAGGCGCTCGGCAGACGGCACGCTGCCGCTATGCTGCTCGTGCTTGTGGATAAAGTCGCCGCACAGCGCCTCGAAGTTTTTATCCACAAGCGCCGGCAACGCAGGCGGCTCCGGCAGGCGAGCGACATGCCCATGGCACACCGAACAATGGCCACACTGGATTGGCGCATGGTCATCGCCGAAATATTGCGCCAGGCGGTAACCCAGGCAACGGTCGGTGGCGAACAACTCGAGCATGGCGTGGATTCGCGCGATTTCACCTTGTTCGTGTCGGGTGAAATAGGCGTGTAGCTCGGCACTCAAGACCTGCGTATCCAGGTCCGCTTGCAGCACGCTGTACACCTCGGTCATCTGTTTGCTTTCCAGCTCGATCCAGCCCTTTTCCTGGAAATAATCCAGCGCCTTGACCACGCGATTACGCTCAGCGTGATATTGCTGGTACATCCCATCGAAATTTACCGTGGCCCAGGCCCGGGCGCGACTGGAGGTCTGGATGATGGCCGAGACGAAGTCCCTTCGCTCACCTTCGAAGTGCGCCAGCAGCTCGTGCGGCTCGCTCAGGTACTTGAAGCGATACTCCGCGAAATAGGCATAGCGTGGCGCGATCAGCCGGCGCAGCTCCAACTGGACCAGCAGCGTCTTGAGCGGCAGTTGCCGGATGTTGCTCTGGTCCGCCAAGGGGCCCAGCAAGAACTCCCATTGCCCATCGGGGCCGGCGGCCTTCAGGTCATCGAGCACGCAACGAATGCCTGCAAGTTCCGGCGTATCGCCATACACAAAGTTTTCCAGCACGTTGAGACTGTCGCGGTTGGCCAGCAC